>NZ_RCOM01000030.1 GCF_003667225.1 Kocuria rhizophila | reverse complement strand
GCTCCGGACGGGGCGGGGACGTGCGCGCACGAGACGGCGCGGCGTCGTCGCCATCCGGGGATGACGACGCCGCCGCGCCGGGTTCCGCACGAACGCCCGGGTGGGGCGCCGCGCGCTCAGCAGTGGTAGGTGTCCGTGGGGGCCTCGAAGTGCATGTCGTAGCCCTCGGGCAGGCGCATGCCGAACGCCGTGGCCAGGCCCAGCACCTTGCGGGCGCGGGCCAGGCGGGGCAGGTCGGAGCCGTTGCGGATCTGACCGCCGTCCTCCTCGAACTCCTGCAGGAACTCGGTGGCCCAGGACAGCTCGCTCAGGGACGGGGACAGGCCCTCGTTGACCGTGGCGGTCTGCTCGGGCATCAGGCACAGCTTGCCGGTCATGCCGAACTCGTCCGTGACACCGGTGGCCTCGGCGAGCTTGGCGCCGAGCGCCCCGACCGCGGGGCCGTCGATGGGACCCGGGAGGTTCGCCGCGCGGGAGGCGATGGTGAACTGCGAGCGCGTGTACGCGAGCGCCATGGGGTTCTCGCCGAAGCCGGTGTCGCGGCGGTAGTCGCCGATGCCGAACGCCAGGCGGTACGTGGAGCGGGCGGTGGCGATGTCCTGCAGGTTCTGCACCCCGCGGGCGGTCTCCACCAGGGCCACGATCCGGGTGCCGCGCAGCAGCTCCGCGGTGCGGGTGACGTGCTCGGGGGACTCGGTCATGGCGAGCATCACGCCGTCCAGGCCGGGGACGTCACGCAGGGCCTGGAGGTCCTCCTCCCACCACGCGGTGCCGAAGCCGTTGATGCGCACCCACGCGCGGTTGACCTGGCCGTCCTGGTTGCGGGAACCGAGCCACGCAATCACGTTCTCGCGGGCCTGGGCCTTGTCCGCGGGTGCCACGGAGTCCTCGACGTCCAGCACCACGGCGTCCGCGGCGCTCTGGGCGGCCTGGTCGAAGCGGGAGACGTGCGAGCCGTTGACGAGCAGCCACGAACGGGCCAGCTCCGGCCCCACGGCGGGGGTCTCGGTGGGATCGATGGTCATGGCGGGTTCCGCTGTGGTGGTGGTCATGAGAGTCACTTCGCGATCTGTGTCTGAGAACGGACACGCCTCCTCGCCCCTCGGGTCCCGGCGCGGGTGCGGCCGGTGTGCGGCACCGAGCGGATGCTCCGTGGTCGCTCACCGGCCCGTCCGCGCGACGGAACGGGTGAGGCGGGATGGCGCGGGTCAGCCGAGCACTCGAACCAGCCTGGATGATGAGGCGGCTGGTGCGGGTCGTCTGCCAGTCGTGCTGCCCGGGCCCCACCCGTGAGGTGAACGGGCAGGCCCGCGACGCACGTGGTGGTGCGCCCCGGGGATCGGGCGAAACTTCACAGTAACCCAGGTCACATTCCATCTCAACCGGGGTGTCCACGGGCGGTCCCGGCCGCACCGCACCCCCTCTGCGGTCACGGGTCGGCAGCCTGCGTCCACCCGCACCGTCCCGCCCCGAACCGGGGCAACCGTCCAGACCCCAGCGCCCCCGCCGCGTGCGCACACCGGGCCCGCGATGGCCGCCCGCGCCCGGACCCTTGCTCAGCCGTCCCGCCGCAGGGCGCGCGAGGTCTTGGCGGTGGCCACCGCGTTCCACGGGTCCTCGGGCCAAGGGTGCTTGGGGTAGCGCCCGCGCATCTCCGCGCGCACCTGGGTGTAGGGCCCTGACCAGAACGAGGCAAGGTCCTCGGTGATGGCCAGCGTGGCCTTCCCCGGGGACAGCAGGTGGAACTGCACGGGCACGCACCCGTCTGCCACGCGCGGGGTCTCCGCCCAGCCGAAGCACTCCTGCAGCTTCACGGCCACCACGGGCGGCCGCGCGGGTTCCGCCTCGTCCCAGACCTCCGGGTAGTCGATCCGCGCGGTGTTCCCGCTGGGCACCTCGAGCCGCCGCGGGACCAGCTCGTCCAGGCGGGCGGCCTCGGGCCAGGGCAGCAGCCGGCGCAGCGCGTCCGCCACGCGCACCGAGCGCAGCGATCCGCCGCGGGCCACGTCCCGCAGCTCCGTGCCCAGCCACTCGTCCGCGCGGGCGAGCAGGGCGGCGTCGTCCACCGCTGGCCACGGCTGCCCCAGGTGACGACGCAGCAGGGCAAGGCGCGCGCGCAGCCCGCGGGCGGCGTCGTCCCAGGGCAGCAGGTCCAGGCCCTCGGCGGCGAGCGCGGCGCGGATGGCAGGCACGGCGGTGTCCGGGTCCGCACGGACGGGCGTGGCGGAGAGCTCGATCGCGCCCACCGCACGCACCTCCCGGGTGCGCACGCGGCCGTTCGAGAAGCTCGCGCGCGTCTCGGTGCGGGCGGGCGGGCCCGCCACGAGCTGCGCGTGCTCGAGGTCCAGCGGTGCCGCCGCCCGGATCACCGCGCCCGTGCCCGCGGCGGCCCGTCCCGCGGCGCGGCTGAGGTCAGCGACCGCGAGCCACTCGTGGTGACGCAGCGGGCTCCCGGCCTCCAGCCCCGCGCGCGTTCCGGAGGCGAGCAGCCACTGGTCCCCGTGGGCGTCCATCCGCCGGGCCACCCACTCGGGCCGCGCCAGGCCCACGACGACGCCCTCCCGGACGCCGGCAGGCACGTCCGGTTGCGGCCCGCGGAGCGGCGCGTCCGTGTTCTCGTTGCCCTCGTCCGCCGCACCGTCGCCCGTGGGCGCGGGGTGCGCCGCCATCCGCTCCAACCGCTGCACCTCCTGGCGCCACCGGGAGGACTCGCCGCCGCGGGAGGAGCGCAGTCCGCGCACGAAGGCGGGGATGTCTGCGGCGGGCACGCGGGCGCCGTCGGAGACCGCGGCGATGACCTCCGCCGCCGTTCTGGCGCCCACGAGGTCCGCGCCGTCCAGCAGGGCGCGACCCCAGCGGGGTTCCACGGGCAGGGAGACCAGCAGGCGCCCGAGGTCGGTGGCGCGGCCGTCCTCGGCCACCGCGCCCAGCCGGGTCAGCTCGGCTTCGGCGTCCGCGCGGGCCCGGGGCGGCAGCGGGTCCGGCAGGGCCATGCCCTTACCGCCCGGGGAGCCCCACACGGCAAGCGCGAGGCACGCGGCGGTGAGGTCCGCGGTGCGCACCTCGGGAACGGTGTGGGCGGGCATGGCGCCCCAGGCGGCGTCGTCGTAGCAGCGCACCACCGTGCCCGGGCCCTGGCGGGCGGCGCGGCCGGCGCGCTGCTCGGCCGACGCCTTGGACGCGGAGACCGTGACGAGCCCGGAGATCCCACGCCCGGCGTCCCGGCGGGGCTGGCGGGCCAGGCCGGAGTCCACCACGAGGCGCACGCCGTTGACGGTGAGCGAGGACTCCGCGAGGGACGTGGTGACCACGATGCGCGGGCGCTCCCCCGGCGCGCGGCCCGCCACGGCACGGTCCTGCTCGCGCGGAGGCAGCTGGCCGTGCAGCTCCAGGACCTCGGCGTCAGTGAGGCCGCGCAGCTCGGCCGCCACGCGGGAGACCTCCCGGGCGCCGGGGAGGAACACGAGGGCGTCCACGGACGGGTCCTGTGCCAGGGCCTTGCGATGTGCGTCGGCCGCTGTGCGGGCCATGTGGGAAAGGAACGCGGGCGTGACGCCCCGCTCGTCGAGGCGCTGCGGGCCTGGCGCCCACTGGACCGTGAGCGGGTGCAGGGCCGACGGGCAGTCCACCACCGGGGCGGGCGCGTCCCCGCCGAGCAGAGCCGCAAACCGCTCCGCCTCCACCGTGGCGGACATGGCTACGAGCACGAGGTCCTCCCGCAGCTGCCGCAGCTCCGCGAGCATCCCCACGAGCAGGTCCGACTCCACGCCGCGCTCGTGCACCTCGTCCAGCACCACCGCGGCGGTCCCGGTCAGTTCCGGGTCACGCAGCAGGCGGCGCAGCAGGATCCCGGGGGTCACGAACTCCACGCGGGTTGCCTTCGACGTCTTCCGCTCGCCCCGCACGCTCCAGCCGACGACGCCGCCCGGCTCCGTTCCCGTGAGCGCGGCCAGCCGGCGCGCGGCCGCCCGCGCCGCGACCCGACGGGGCTGGACGACGACGACGCGGGCAACCTCCCCCGCAGTGGTGCCATGCACCAGGTTGGCCACAAGCGGCGGGACCACCGTGGTCTTGCCCGTGCCCGGAGGGGCCTGGACCACGGCCACTCCCCCGGACAGGGCGCGCTCCAGCTCGGGGACGGACTCCGCGAACGGGAGCCCCGCGCCGATGTGGTCCAGGTCGAAGGGGATGAGCATGGTGTCCAGTATCGCGGAGCCCTCCCCCCGTGGTTCACACGAGCAGGTACAGCGCCCCCAGCACCGTGACCACGATGACTGCGGTGTCGAAGACCCGCTGCCGGATGCGGGTGATCGCCCACCGCCCCGCGAACGCGCCGAGCACCACGCCCGGAACCAGCAGGGCGTCGAGCACGAGGGTCTGGGTGGTGATGAGCCCGAGCCCCACGGAGACCGGAACCTTCAGCAGGTTCATCACCGCGAAGAACCATGCTGCCGTGCCCAGGAACGCGTGCTTGGGGAAGCGCGCGGCCAGGAAGTACATGGACATCACCGGGCCCCCGGCATTGGCGACCATGGTGGTGAACCCGCCCAGCGAGCCGTACCCCGCGGCCACGGCGCGAGAGGCAGGGGCGGGAGGAGCGGCGTCGTCGTCCCGGGGTGCCGCGTCCCGGTGACGCTGCCAGAGCGTGAGCGCCATGAGCATCAGCAGCATCACGCCGATCACGCGACGGACGAGCGAGTCCCCCGCGAACGCGAGGAACACGGCGCCCAGCCCGAGGCCCACCAGAACGGCCGGGAGCATACGAATCAGCGTGGGCCAGTGCGCGTGCTTGCGGTAGGTCCACAGCGCGAACATGTCCCCCACGATCAGCAGCAGGAGCAGCGCGCCGGTGGAGGGCTTGGCGGGGAGCACCGCGGCGAAGATCGCGACGGCCAGGGGGTTGATCCCAGGCAGAGCCGTCTTGGAGAACCCCACGAGCACCGCGCTCACCGCCAGGGCGGCCCAGGCGAGGGTGCTCAGATCCGGGAGCAGGGTCATGGGAGGTCCTTTCCGCGTGACGGGCGGAGAACTTCCCCGGCGCCCCGCACAATCTAGTGGAGCAAAGACAGCCCAGCGGCCCGGAATCTGCACTAACGGAGCACATGCAGGCGCCCGGGCAGAAGTGGATGGTGCGGACCGCGAGGGCACCGCCCACCCCGTCCTACAGTGGTACCCATGACCAACGCGCAGCTTCCCGACCGAGTGTCCGAGATCTTCGACCCCCAGCAGTGGCGACCCGTGGAGGGCTTCACCGATCTGCAGGACATCACCTACCACCGCGGGGTGGAGCGGGATGCCAGTGGTGCCGTGGTGAAGGACCTCCCGTGGGTGCGCATCGCGTTCGACCGCCCGGAGGTTCGCAACGCCTTCCGCCCGGGCACCGTGGACGAGCTCTACCGCACGCTGGACCACGCCCGCATGTCCTCGGACGTGGGCGCCGTGATCCTCACCGGCAACGGACCCTCCGCCAAGGACGGCGGCTGGGCGTTCTGCTCCGGCGGGGACCAGCGCATCCGCGGCCGGGACGGCTACCACTACGCGGAGGGCGAGACCGCGGACTCCATCGACCCCGCCCGCGCCGGACGCCTGCACATCCTGGAGGTGCAGCGCCTGATCCGCACCATGCCCAAGGTCGTGATCGCGGCGGTCTCCGGGTGGGCCGCGGGCGGCGGGCACTCGCTGCACGTGGTGTGCGACCTGACCATCGCCTCCGCCGAGCACGGGAAGTTCAAGCAGACGGACGCCACCGTGGGCTCGTTCGACGCCGGCTACGGCTCCGCACTTCTCGCCCGCCAGGTGGGCCAGAAGTTCGCCCGAGAGATCTTCTTCCTCGCCGATGAGTATTCCGCCGAGGACATGCACCGCATGGGCGCCGTGAACCGCGTGGTCCCCCACGCCGAACTGGAGTCCACCGCCCTGGAGTGGGCGCGCAAGATCACGGCACAGTCCCCGCAGGCCGTGCGCATGCTCAAGTACGCGTTCAACCTCCCGGACGACGGCATGGTCGGCCAGCAGGTCTTCGCCGGCGAGGCCACCCGCATGGGGTACATGACGGACGAGGCCGTGGAGGGCCGCGACGCGTTCCTGCAGAAGCGGGACCCGGACTGGTCCGCGTTCCCCTACTACTTCTGAGCCGCCACGTGAGTCCCCACGGCCCCTCACCGGCCCACGACGACGCCGTGCCCGCCCACCGCGGGCCCGGCACCTCCGCGGCGGGGCCGGGCTCTGCGGCCTCCCCCGCCGTCCCGGAATCCCCTGCCCCGGCGGCCCATGCAGCATCCGCTCTGGTGGCCCACTGCGGGCCGGGCACCTCCATGTCCAGGCCGGGCACTTCCGCGTCCGGACAAGAGCCCGGCCACCCGCTCGACGCGCCGCTGGCCGCGGAGCTGCCGAGCGACGTCGTGGTGCTGGACGGCCCCGTGGAGGGCAACCCGACGGCGTTGCTCCCCCGGCTGCGGGCAGTGCTGTCCCGCCCGGGGGCCGCGGTGGTCGTGGCCACCTCGGGATCCACGGGACGACCCAAGAAGACCGTGCTCAGCGCCGAGACGCTCACGGCCTCCGGGCGCGCGACCGAGCGGGCGACCTCCGGGCCCGGCCAGTGGCTGCTGTGCCTGCCCGCGCACTACGTGGCCGGGGTGCAGGTGCTCGCCCGCTCCGTCCTCGCGGGCACCACCCCCGTGGTCATGACCGGCGAGCACTTCACACCCCGGGCGTTCGCCGATGCCGCGGAGGGCATGAACCACCCCGTGCGGTACGTGTCCGTGGTGCCCACCCAGCTGCAGCGCATCTTGGACCCGGCCGACGGCTCCCCCGACCCCCGCTCGGTGGAGGCGCTCGCGCGTTTCGACGCCGTGCTCGTGGGCGGCTCTCCCCTGTCCCCGGCGCTGGCGCATCTGGCCGGCGCCGCCGGGGTGCGCGTGGTCCGCACGTACGGCATGTCGGAGACGTGCGGGGGCTGCGTCTACAACGGCGAGCCGCTGGACACGGTCACGGTCCGCATCCTGCCCGACGACGCCGATCCCTACCTCGCGCACGCCCCCGCACTGAGCGTTCCTCCCACCGAGGAGGCGTCCGCCGAAACCCGGTCTGCCGAGGCGGGGCCCGGAGGGACCTCCTCCGGAGCGGCGGGGGCCGCGGAGGCTCCCTCCGCCGCGGCACTGCCCGCCGTTGACCAGGGCCCGGCGTCACCGCTCGAGGGCCGGATCTGGCTGGGCGGCGAGGTGGTCGCCTCGGGCTACCTGAATGACCCCGAGCAGACCGCCGCCCACTTCCGTGTCTGCGAGGGGCGGCGCTGGTACCGCACCGACGACCTCGGATCGCTGGACGAGAACGGCCGCCTCACGGTGCTGGGCCGCACCGACGACGTGATCAACACCGGCGGCGTGAAGGTCTCTGCGGCTCGGGTGGCCGATGTGCTCCTGGACCACGACCGGGTGCGGCAGGCGCTCGTGCTCCCCGTGGCCCACTCGGAGTGGGGCCAGGTGGTGGCCGCGGTGGTGGCCGTGCGGCGGCCCCTGCACAGTGGGTCCGTCCCGGACGACCACCATCCCGACGGCGGTTTCGAGGGAGACCTCGACCCCGGCCTCGAACGAGAGCTGGCCCAGTCGGTGCGCGAACGACTGGGAGCCCCCGCCGTGCCCAAACGCTGGTGCCGGGTGGACCGCCTCCCCCTTCTCGCCACGGGTAAGCCCGACCGCCGCGCAGCCGCCGCGCTGTTCACCGCGGAACCGGGAGCGAGCCCTGGTGCGGGTCCGGGCGTGGGGCCGCATGCCGGCACCGCCGCGGAACCCAGCGCGCGCCCCGGCGAACGCTGAACGGCGGAACGGAGAAACTGTGCCCCTGTACTCCCTGGACCTCGTTCTCGCTCCGGGCGACGACGCCCTCGTCCGCGCCCGGTGGGATGCCCTGGACCGTGCCGGACTTCCGAGCCAGGCCCGCCACCGCAGCTCCTCCAACGCCCCGCATCTCACGGTGGTCTCGGCCCCGGGCTTCTCCGAGGCAGTGCTGCAGCGGGCCCGGGAGCTGTTCGGCCCCCTGCTGCCGTTCGTCGTGCCCGTCACCGGGCTCACGGTCCTGGGCAGGGGGCCGTACGTGCTGGCCGAGTCGCTCGCGGTTCCGCCCGCTGTCCTCGGCGCCGTGGCCGAGCTGCGGGCCCTGCTGCCGGAGCAGCGCACCCCGGCCGGCCCGTGGGTTCCCCACGTCACCCTCGGCACGCGCCTGGACGCCCCTGCCGTGGGCCGGGCGCTGGAGGTGCTGAGCGACGTCGCGCCACCCCGCTCGCTGGACGTCACCGCGCTGCGGCGCTGGGATCCTGACGCGCGAGAGGTCACGGTGGAGGTGCCTTGAGCCCCGCTCCGCGCCCGAAGCGCTCCGAGGTCGCACGCGCCAGCGCCGCCCGCACGGCATGTGCACCTGCACAGGGCATGAAACAATGACGGGACGTCCTCGTCCGTTCACGAAAGGTTGCACCGTGGCCACACCAGCTCAGTGGGTCGAAGGGGCACGCCTGCGCACGCTGCCCATGGCCGCGGCCCCGGTGATCGCCGGCACGGCCGCCGCGCAGACCATGTACGAAGCCCGTGTGGTGCCCGCGCTGCTGGCTCTGGTGGTCGCGCTCGCGCTGCAGATCGGTGTGAACTACGCCAACGACTACTCCGACGGCGTGCGGGGCACGGACGACGAGCGCGTGGGCCCCTTGCGCCTGACCGGTTCCGGCGCCGCCACCCCGCGGGAGGTCAAGACGGCCGCGTTCGCGTGCTTCGGCATTGCCGCCGTGGCGGGTGCCGCCCTCGTGGTGCTCTCGCAACAGTGGTGGCTCGCCGTGGTGGGGCTGCTCGCCATTGCCGCCGCCTGGGGCTACACGGGCGGGAAGAAGCCGTACGGCTACATGGGCCTCGGGGACCTATTCGTGTTCCTGTTCTTCGGCCTGGTGGCCACCCTGGGCACCACGATCACCCAGGCCGGCCGCCTGAACATGGACGCCTGGGTCATGGCGGTGTCCACCGGGCTCTTCGCGTGCGCCCTGCTCATGGCCAACAACATCCGGGACATCCCCGGGGACCGCGAGGTGGGCAAGCAGACCCTGGCCGTGCGGCTCGGGGATCCCAAGGCCCGGCTCACGTTCACCGCGGAGCTGTTCGTGGGCATGGTCCTGCCCCTGCTGCTGGTCCCCGGCAACCCCTGGGTGCTGCTGGTCTACGCCATGACCCCGCTGGCCGTGAACGCGGGCTCCACGGTGCTCAAGACCCCCGAGCGGCGCGAGCTGATCCCCGTGCTCAAGATGTGCGGCTTCATCAACCTGGGCGTCACCGTGCTCTACGCGGTGGCGGTGTTCGTGCAGCAGTACGTGGGCTGAGCCCGCTCAGAGCTCCCGGCGGGACTCGGCATCCGTGTACGAGTCCTCGATCTCCTGGTCTTCAAGCTCCACGCGGTTGGTGGGCTTGGGTGAGCGCGCGATGAAACGGTGGAAGTCCTGGCCCGCGGCGTAGTGCAGCGTGGGGAAGAAGATGTAGCAGATCGCGAACGCGGCCACCACGGCCGCGATCCCGGAGAACACCAGTCCCAGTCCCAGGAGCATGAACAGCAGGAACAGGACCACCAGGATGCCCAGGCGCAGCAGGGAGTACTTCAAGAAGTTCACGGGCCCATTCTAGGTGGTCTCGCTGTGTGCACCCCGGGCGCGGCGCCGCGCCCCATGGGCCACGAACGCGGCTCGTCCAGTGGGCTCACCTAGGATGAACGGCATGGGCAGAGCCATTCTCATCATCGGAGCGGGCGCACTAGCGGTGGGCCTCGTCATCTACGCACTCATCGAGTGCGCACAGTCGGAGAAGTACAGCGTGCGAGCCGTCCCCAAGGGCGCGTGGCTGCTCATCATCCTGCTGCTGCCCGTGGTCGGGGCCGTGCTGTGGCTCTTCTTCGGCCGTCCCCGCACGGACGACGCCGCCCGGGACGCTGCCCGCGGCCGTGGCCCGGACGACGACCCCCAGTTCCTGCGCAACCTCGAGGAGCGCCGCAAGCAGCAGGAGCAGGCGCGCAAGCTGCAGGAGTGGGAGAACGAGCTCAAGCGCACCGGTCAGGCCCCGGGTGCCAAGCCGCAGGTGGATGAGCCGCTGGACCCCTCCGACCCGCGCTGGACGGACCCCACCACGGGGTCGCACGCCGCGGACGACTCGCTCGGCGGCACGGGCGCGAACCCGGGCAGCGGGCGGAGCACCGGCCGTGAGCAGCCCACCGACGAGAACCCGAGCGCAGCCGACGGAACCGGTCGCCAACACCCCGAAAACCCCGAGGGTGAGCCTCCTCGCCACGACTGACCCGCGTCCGCGACTCGGTCGATGAACGGCCCCACGCGGTTTCTCCTGGCGCCCGGCCACCGCGCGCGCTCGGCGTCCCCCAGCACCACGGGCACCCCGCTCGCGTCGGGGCTCTGAAGTACCCAGCACCGCACGACAGAGCCCGCCCCCGCAGCAGCGGAGGCGGGCTCGTTCGCGGAAGGGTGCGGGCGGCGTCGTAGTGTGTGCGGACGCCGCCCCGCGCGTCACAGGCCGGAGTAGGAGTGCAGACCCGGGAACAGCGTGTTGACCACGGTGAAGTTGAAGACCACGCACATGTAGCCGGCGATCGACAGCCACGCGGAGCGGTTGCCGTTCCAGCCGCGGGTCACGCGGGCGTGCATGTAGGCGGCGTAGACCGTCCACACCACGAAGGTCCAGACCTCCTTGGTGTCCCAGCCCCAGAAGCGGCCCCACGCCTGGTCCGCCCAGATGGCTCCCGCGGCCAGGGTGAAGGTCCAGAACACGAAGCCCACCGAGTTCAGGCGGAACGCGAAGTTCTCCAGCGTGACGGAGTCCGGCACCGCGCGCAGGAAGCCCATGCGGGACTCCTGCCCGGAGGCCAGCAGCCGCTCGCGGCGGGACTGCATGAGCTGCAGCACGGCCATGGCGAACGTGATGGTGAAGACGCCGGACGCCGCCACCGCGATGGACACGTGGATGATCAGCCAGTAGGACTGCAGGGCAGGCTGCAGCGGGGACACCGGGGTGGGGAACGCGATGGTGGCCAGGCACAGCATGGTGAGCACCAGGCCGGAGACCATGGGACCCACGAAGCGCAGGTCCTTGAAGATCAGGGTGACCAGGTACACGCCGGAGACCACCAGGGCACCCGTGCTGCAGAACTCGTACATGTTGGCCCACGGCACACGGTCCGCGGCGATCCCGCGGGAGACCACGGCGAAGGCGTGGAGCACGAACGCGATGACCATGAGGGCCACGGCCACGCGCGCCGCCGGGCGGCGGGTGTTGTGCTGGTAGTTCAGCGCCTCGAACTCGCCGGCACCCTTGGTGGTGTTCTGCGCGGAGGTGCGGAACTCGTCGGAGACCGTCCCGCCCGCGTCCGCCGCCGGGGTGGCCTCGCCGCTCGCGCCCGACGCCGCCGGGCCGGCGACCGCACCCGCGGAACCCGCCGCGGAGGAACCGCCCGCGACCCCCGCGCCGGCGCCCACGAGCTGCTCGGACTTCCGCTCCGCGGCGGCCTGCTTGGCGGCCCGTGAGCGCTCCTTGACCGCGAGGGTCTTGGAGTGGGTGGCCATGTCCCACACGAAAGCCACGAACGCCACCATGTAGGTCATGGCGGCCAGGAGCATGAACCACTCGCTCCAGTTGCCCAAAGTCACATTGATGTCGCTACCCATTGTTTTGCGCCTTATCCGACGAATCCAGGTGGAACTCCCGCACGCCGCGGTCCTCCCACAATGACGTCCACAGAGCTGTCAGTTTTTCGGCTTCCGCACCCAGGCGGTGGTCCTCGCCACGCGCCAGCAGGCCGTACTCCAGAACAGTACACCGCACCCCGTGGGCGTCCTCGGTCTCCACGGCCCGCACCCACGCCCGGCGACGCGCGATGAACAGGCTCATGATGAGCCCGGTGAACGCCACCAGGAAGGAGATGAAGGCCGGGATCCGCCCCGGGTCGTAGTGCACGTCCAGGCCCACGTAGCGCTTGACGTCCACGAACTCCACGCTGCCCTTGCCCTCGGGCAGCGTGGCCGTGCGGTGCTGGCCGTCCAGCACGATGGGCCCGTTGGCAGAGCTCATGGAGTTGAGTTCCTCGAGGTTCTGGGTGTCCAGCACGTACACGTTCTGCGGCTGGCCGCTGTTCAGTCCCAGGTCGCCGCTGAACGAGGAGAGCAGCAGCGCGGGGTTGTTCAGCGCCGGGTCCACGGACTGTGGGATCTTCCCGTCCTGGGAGACCGCCGTGGGCAGCAGGAGGCCCACGAAGCCCAGCTGGTCCGGAGCGGCGTCGGGCACCTTGAGGGTCAGGGAGGACGTGTAGACCGAGTCGGAGGGCACCGTGACCACGGGCCCCTCGTAGGCCACGTTGCCCTCGCCGTCCTTCACACGCAGCACGGGGGCGTAGCCGTTGCCCACCAGGTACACCTTGGTGCCGTCCACGTTCAGCGGCTTGTTGACCTCCAGCTTCACGTCCTCCGGCGCGGCCCCGGGCTCCTCCGTGACGGTGAGGTCCGCGTTGAAGTCCGTGGGCTGGCCGTAGTGCTCGGGGTCCGAGGTGTCACGGCTGAAGGTGGCCTCGAACGAGTCCAGCTGCAGGGAGAACGGGTTGAGGGAGTCCTCGTCGAAGTTGCTGCCCGGCTCGAAGGAGTCGTAGTCCACCAGGGTGTTCACGAACGACTCGCCCTCCACGACCACCTTCTGCCCCTTGTACCCGTACAGGGATCCGATGGCCACGGAGATCAGCACGGCCAGCAGCGCCACGTGGAAGAGGATGTTGCCCACTTCCTTGAGCATGCCCCGCTCGGCCGCCACCGACGGAGCCGCGGAGCCCAGGTCCTGCACCTGCACACGGTAGCCGCGCTTCCTCAGCGCCGCCGCCGCCTGCTCGACCGCCTCGTTCGGGGTGGGGCCCTCGCCGCCGTCCCGTCCGCCCAGCATGACCTTGCGGTACTGGGGCATCCGGGTGAGCCGCCTGGGAGTGCGGGGCGGCTTGGAGCGCCAGGCCTTGAAGTGCTGGATGGCACGCGGGATCACGCAGCCAACGAGCGAGATGAAGAGCAGGATGTAGATCGCCGAGAACCAGTAGGACTGGTAGACGTCGAACAGCTGCAGGGTGTCCAGCACCGGGCCGATCGTGGGGTTGGCCTCGATGTAGCTGGTGACGGCCTCCGGGTCCTGCACCCGCTGCGGGAACAGGGACCCGGGCACCGCGGCGATGGCCAGGAGCAGCAGCAGCACCAGCGCCGTGGACATCTTGGTGAGCTGCCGCCACGCCCAGCGCAGCATCCCGACGAACCCGAGGGCCGGGACCTCCACGTCGGGGCGCTTCGGCTTCCGCTCACGCGGAGTGCGCGCTGTCGTCATATCGGCATCACCCAATCGGTTACGAATTCGGACTGGATCCAGGAGACCAGCGCGGACCAGACACCCGTGGCCATGGCCAGGCCGATGAGCACGAGCACCACGCCGCCCACACGCTGCAGGGTGAGGCGGTGGCGGCGGAAGAAGGACATGGCACCCATCCCCCGGCGCATGGCCAGGGCGATGAGGATGAACGGGACCCCGAGTCCCAGGCAGTAGGCGGTGGTCAGCACCACGGCCTTGCCCGTGGAGGCACCGTCCACGTAGGCCAGCGCCTGCACGGCCGCGAAGGTGGGGCCGATGCACGGCGCCCACCCGAGCCCGAAGGTCATGCCCAGCACGGGCGCGCCCCACAGACCGGGAGGTGGCCGGCGTTCGATCTTGCGGTCACGCTGGAACCAGGAGAGCCCGCCCAGGAAGACCACGCCCATGACCATCACCAGGATCCCCAGCACCACCATGATCCACTCCTGGCCCCGGAACCACGCGAAGGCCCCGAGCTGGGCGAGCACCACGGACATCACCACGAACACCAGGGAGAAGCCCAGGACGAAGAGCAGGACCCCCCAGAAGATGCGGCCGCGGCGCTGCTCGCGCAGGTCTGCGCCGGTGAGCCCGGTGATGTACCCCAGGTAGCCCGGGATCAGCGGCAGCACGCACGGGGAGGCGAAGGAGACGAAGCCCGCCAGCAGAGCCACGGGCAGCGCGGCAATCAGTGAGCCGTCGAGGATGACCTCGGCGAAGGGATTGCCGTTCATGCGGACTCGGCCACCGTGTCCTTGATGAGCGCGTCCAGGGTGGACTTGTCCGCCTTGCCGAGGATCCGGGCGGCCACGCGGCCCTGCGAGTCCAGCACCAGGGTGGTGGGCACCGCCTGCGGGGGCACGTACTCGCTCAGGGCCAGCAGCACCTCACCGTTGAGGTCCGTGGCGGAGGGGTACTCCACTCCGAAGGTGCGCTCGAACGCCTCGGCAGTGGCCTGCTGGTCCCGCAGGTTCACGCCCATGAACTGGGCCTGGTCCCCGTACTCGTCGTGCAGCGCCACGAGGTCCGGGGCCTCCGCACGGCACGGGGCGCACCCGGCGTACCAGAAGTTGAGCACCACGGGCTTGCCGCGCAGGCTGTCGGCGGAGACGGTGGAGCCGTCGTACATGGCGGCGTTGAAGGACACCGGTTCGCCGCGCTGGTCCGGTGCGTACTCGCTCACGGAACCGTCCCCGGCCACGTACCCCTTGTCCCCGCCGGAGTTCGCCTGGTCCGCGAGGTCGTCGGAGGACGCCGAGCAGCCCGTGAGCGCGAGGCCCGCCGCGGCCACCACGGCGATCAGCCCCGTGCGCACACGCGTGCGGGCGCGCGGACGCCGGGCGGAGGAGGGCTGTGGGGTCACGGAGTCATCACCTGAAGACGTGAGGGGGTGCAGTGGGACATCGATTATGAGCCGGGAAGCTGGTTGACACCTGGATAGAGGTGGGCGGCCGGTTCCCGGTAGGTCAGCTGCGGGACCTCGGCGGCGTCCACGTCCCGGAAGGTCAGGGAGGTCAGCGACGCGAGGTTGCACTGCCGGCGCCGCGGATCGTGCGGCAGGGGGCGTCCCTCCAGCGAGAGGCGGGTCAGCCAGATGGGCAGCTGGTGGGACACGGCCACGGCCTGGGCGCCGTCGCCCCCGATCCGCACGGCTTCCCGGGCGAGCTCCCGCACGGCCTGCGCCATGCGCTCCACCTGCTGGCGGTACGGCTCGCCCCACGAGGGGCGCAGGGGGTTGAGCAGGTGCGGCCAGTGCTTGGGCTTGGCCAGCTCCCGCCCGGAGACGTGCAGGCCCTCGAAGTGGTTGGCGGGCTCGATCAGCCGCTCGTCCGTGCGGACGTCCAGATCCAGTTCACGGGCCACCGGTGCGGCGGTCTCCCGGGTGCGGGTCAGCGGGGAGGACGCGAGGAGCACGATGTTCTCCCCCGCCTGAACGCACTGTGCGAGGTCCGCCGCGGCGGCCTCCGCCATGCGGGCGCCCTTCTCGGAGAGGTGGTATTCCGGCAGGCGACCGTAGACCACGTGCTCGGGGTTGTGGACCTCGCCGTGGCGCAGGAGGTGGACGGTAGCTGAAGGCATGGCCCCAGTGTCTCAAACCCCGCCGGGAGGCCCCAATCCGAGGTTCAGGCTCCGAGGTTCAGGCGAGCACCGCGCGCAGCCGCTCGCCGTCGATCCGCCAGCGGTCCCAGGCCGCGCCGTCCACGAACACCACGGGCACGAACTCGGCGTAGTCCCGGACGAGGGCGGGGTCCCCGGTGATGTCCTGCTCGCGCAGCTCGGTGCCGGTCTGTGCGCAGACCCGTTCCACGACGTCCCGGGCGTCGTCGCACAGGTGGCACCCAGGCTTGGTCAGCAGCGTGACCTCGTGCCGCGGACGCGTACGGGTCCAGTCCACACCGGACAGTAGCCCACCCGTGCGCCCCGCGCGTCCGGAGGAGGCGGGCGCCGGTGACGTGCCCACGGAACCGGGCCGGGCGGCGTCGTCGTCGCCGTCCTCCACGGAAGTCCGCTGGGCGGCGTCGTGGGCCGCCGACCCCGGCCGGGTACGGTCGTGGTCCGCGCGCACCACCCGGGGGCGTCCCCCGGACGAGCCCGGGCCGGTGCCTGCGGGTGCCTGCGGGGAACGGGGCTGATCGGTCATGGCGACCATGCTACGCACATGGCAAGGCCCCGCTCCCCCACGGGGAACGGGGCCTGGCACGGGCGCTGCCTACTTCTTGTTGCGGCGCTGGTGACGGGTCTTGCGAAGCAGCTTGCGGTGCTTCTTCTTGGACATGCGCTTGCGGCGCTTCTTGATGACCGAACCCATAGGATCCCTCACAATTCTCTGGACAGTGTGTTTGCTGGGGGCTGCGAGTCAACGCCACCCCGCCCCATCGAACTCAGGGGCAACATCCGATTAACGGCAAACTATGCCATAGCCTACCGCGTGACCCCGCCCCGCCTGAAAACGGGGGCGGGGCTCACGCGCTCGCGCGGGGCGCGGCGGAGAACTCGTCGTCCTCGGCGGCCGGCTCCGGCGACGCCGCGGCGTCGCCCAGGGCGTGCGGGTCCGCCGCGGTGGCGCGGGCCTGGTCCGGGTCCACGCCGGCCTCCTCGTACTGGTACTCGATGTGCTCACGCACCAGCCGGGCCGCGAGGGTGCGGTCACCGGCGTCCAGGGCCCCGACGATCGCCCGGTGCTCGGCGCGGATGCGGCTGGAGGTGGTGGACCACAGCGGGACGTGACCCACCAGGGCCATCGTGTACTCGTAGATCGAGTCGCGCAGCGCGGTGAACAGGGCCGTGCTGACCGCGTTGCCGCAGGACTTCACCAGGGCGATGTGGAAGCTCACGTAGAGGTCGTGGAACCGCTTGAGCCCCAGGTCCTCCCGGTCCATCTCCGTCATGATCCCCCGCAGCTCGTCCCGGGGGATCCAGCGCTGCTCCGAGGCGTGCAGGGCGGCGGTCTCCAGCAGCACCCGGGTCTGGACGATGTCCCGCAGGGGGTGCTCGGAGGTGGCCATGTGCAGCTGCAGCGCCGGACCGGCGGACGCCGCGGGCTCCCGGACCAGGATGGGCAGGATGGCCCGGTGGGGGCCCTCGAAGAGCCTGACGATGCCCTGCGCCTCCAGGATCTTCAGGGCCTCTCGCATGGAGTTGCGGGACACGCGGAAGATCGCGGCCATGTCCTTGTCAGTGGGCAGTCGCTGCCCCAGCACCAGGTGTCCGTCGAACAGCTCGTTCTCGAGCCACTGCAGAACCTCTCGATGCGTTGCCATAGTCTCCACCCTAGACTCGACGGGTGACCAACCGCTGGATGCGGCGGTCGGTCACCTTCGCGAGCCCTCGTGCTCTCGTGCTCTCGTGCGCGATCTCAGATGATGCCCTGGGCCACCATGGCGCGTGCCACCTTGATGAACCCGGAGATGTTCGCGCCGGCCACGTAGTTGCCGGGCATGCCGTACTCGTCGGCGGTCGCGGCGCAGGTCTCGTGGATGCCGCGCATGATCTCCTGCAGCCGGTCCTGCGTGTGCTCGAAGCTCCACGAGTCCCGCGAGGCGTTCTGCTGCATCTCCAGCGCGGAGGTGGCCACACCGCCGGCGTTCGCGGCCTTGCCCGGTGCGAACAGCACGTCCGACTCCTGGAAGAGGTGTACGGCGTCCGTGGTGCAGGGCATGTTCGCGCCCTCGGCCACGGCCACCACGCCGTTCTCCAGCAGGGTCTTGGCCTGGCGGCCGTTGAGCTCGTTCTGGGTGGCGCACGGCAGGGCCACGGATCCCGGGACGTCCCACACGGAACCACCGGCCACGTAGGTGGCGGAGGAGCCGCGGCGCTCGGCGTAGTCGCTCATGCGCCCACGCTCCACCTCCTTGACCTGCTTGAGCAGCTCCAGGTCGATGCCGTCCTTGTCCACCACGTAGCCGCCCGAGTCCGAGGCGGTGAGGGCCTTGGCCCCGAGGGACTGGGCGCGCTCGATCGCGTAGATGGCCACGTTGCCGGAACCGGAGACGATCACGTCCCGGCCGTCGAAGCTCTTGCCCTGCGTCTTGAGCATCTCCTCGGCGAACATCACCGCGCCGTAGCCGGTGGCCTCCGTGCGCACGAGGGAGCCGCCCCAGGACAGGCCCTTGCCCGTGAGCACCCCGGACTCGTAGCGGTTGGTGATCCGCTTGTACTGCCCGAACAGGTAGCCGATCTCCCGGCCGCCCACGCCGATGTCACCGGCGGGAACGTCCGTGTACTCGCCGATGTGGCGGTACAGCTCGGTCATGAAGGACTGGCAGAAGCGCATGATCTCGGCGTCGCTGCGCCCGGAGGGGTCGAAGTCCGAGCCGCCCTTGCCGCCGCCGATGGGCATGCCCGTGAGCGCGTTCTTGAAGATCTGCTCGAAGCCCAGGAACTTGACGATGCCCAGGTACACCGAGGGGTGGAAGCGCAGCCCGCCCTTGTACGGGCCCAGGGCGGAGTTGAACTCCACGCGGAAACCGCGGTTG
This sequence comes from Kocuria rhizophila, assembly GCF_003667225.1. Taxonomy (GTDB): domain Bacteria; phylum Actinomycetota; class Actinomycetes; order Actinomycetales; family Micrococcaceae; genus Kocuria; species Kocuria rhizophila. The sequence goes on along the minus strand of NZ_RCOM01000030.1, from coordinate 6,091 downwards.
ATGTGCACCTCGCCCTGGTCGTCCACCCAGGGCACGCGGAAGATGATCTGCCGCTCGGGCTCGCAGATCCGCTCCACGATCGCGGAGTCCAGCACCTCCGGGTGGCGCGCCACCACGGGTCCCAGGGACTCGAAGACCTCGTCCACGGCCTGGTGGAACTCGGACTCTCCCGGGTTGCGTGCCGTGATGATCTGCCGGATGGGGATCAGTTTCTCGTGCATGGCTCTCCTGCCGTCTCGTGGTGTCGGTGGGTGGGGCCCTCAGTCGCGGCGTGTGCCGCGGCCACGGCGCCGGAACCCTGTCAGAGTGGACAGCAGACCGCTCTGACGACGATGCGCCCCACCGCGCGGACGCAGCAGCTCCGCGCTCTCGGACGGGTCGGACCCCGCAGGATCGCGGGGGCCGGTCTCGCGCGCGGCATCGGACTGCGCGCGTGCGTCGGCGGGGACATCGTGCTCCACACTATCCGGTGTGACCGGGGTCTCCGCGTCGGGAAGGGGCTCGGCCGAGTGCTCCGCGGTGGTTTCGAGGTCCTCGCTCTCGCGGTCGGCGGCGGGGTCCGTCTCTGCGAACCCTGTGCGGTGCTCCGCAGCCTCGTCCTCGGCGTCAGGCAGGGCGGGCGTCCCGGACTCGCGCTCCGCCATCCCGGGCTCGTGGCCCGCCATCCCGGCCCCGGGCGCGTCCTCCACGGAAGCCGGTACGACGCCGGTCCCGGCCTCCTCGTGCTCCGTCACCTCGGTGACCTCCGCGGTGAACCACGGCACGGACCGCTCGGGGGCGGGTTCGGCGGCCGGGGAGCGGTCCTCCTCCGAGGACGGTACGGACTCTTGGACGACGGGGGCGAGCTCTGGTGCCGACCCGTCCGGATCGGGAAGCTCGATCGCGGCGTCGATGTCCGCGGCGGCAGTCTCCTCGACGGCTTCACCGGGCTCCGCGGCCTCTGCTGCGGTGGGCTCCTCCGAGTGCGCGGCATCAATGGCGGCGACGTCGCCCTCCGGCTCAGCGGGGTGACCGTCCTGCGCTGCGGCATCGTCCGACGACACCGGCGGGACGGGCGGAACGGGCGCCAGCGCCGACGCGGGCGGCGTCATCCCCTCAGCAGGATCCGCGGCGCCGGCGGCGGCGACGAGCTCGCCCAGCCAGGCCGCGACCTCCTCCAGGGGTTCGGGGGCGATGCTGTAGAAGCGCTTCTGCCCCTGTGCCCGGGTGCTCACCATGCGGGCGTCACGCAGCACCTTGAGGTGCTTGGACACCGTGGGCTGGGAGACCTCCAGCTCGGTGACGAGCTCGCCCACCGGCCGCGCGCCGTCCTGCAGGGCCGCGAGGATGCGGCGTCGTGTGGGATCGGAGAGCGCGGAATATGCATCGTGGGACATGGGAAACAGCCTAGTGGGAGCGCGCGCGTCCGCCCCAATCCGCCGCCCGGTGCGCCCCGGCCGGCAGATGCGTCAGTCGTACCAGGGGTCCAGCCCCCAGTGGGGGAAGACCTCCTTGCGGGTGGCCATGATGCTGCGGTCGGTCTCGTCGTTGGGGTCGTAGCCGATCTCCCAGGACCGCCACCACAGGTCCACGTCGTCGCCCATGACCTCGGGGGGCCGGCCGCCGTACGTCTCGCTCATGTAGTCCCGCCAGGACTGCGGCACCCTGGTGGTCACGGCCACGGGGTGCCCCGACGCGACACCCACCAGGTGCGCCCAGGAACGCGGCACGGCGTCGTGGACGTCGTAGCCGCCGCCGCCCGTGGCGAGCCAGCGGCCCTCGCAGACCTCCTGCGCGAGGTCGCGCACGGCGAGCGCCACCTGACGCTGACCGTCCACGCTCACGCGCAGGTGGGTCAGCTCGTCCTGGAAGTGGGAGTCGCAGCCGTGCTGGGAGACGATCACCTCGGGAGCGAACTCCCGCGTGATCGGGGGGACCACGGCGTCGAACGCGCGCAGCCACTGGGCGTCGTCGGAGCGCGTGGGCATGGCCACGTTGACCACCGTTCCGGCGGCCTCGCCCTCGCCGATCTCGTTGGCGAAGCCCGAGCCCGGGAACAGGGAGAGCCCCGTCTCGTGCAGGGAGATGGTCATGACGCGGGGCTCGTCGTAGAAGATCGACTGTGTGCCGTCCCCGTGGTGGCCGTCCACGTCCAGGTAGAGCACGCGCTGCACACCGTTGTCCAGCAGGTGCTGGATGGCCACGGCGCAGTCGTTGTAGACGCAGAAGCCCGAGGCCTTGTCCGCGGCCGCGTGGTGCATGCCGCCGCTGAAGTTGACGGCGTGGACCACCTTTCCGCTCAGCAGCTCCACGGCTCCCTGGTAGCTGCCGCCCACCAGCCGCGCGCTGGACTCGTGGATGCCCGCGTAGCCGGGGGTGTCCTCCGTGCCCAGGCCGCACTCCGGGATCTCGCGGGTGGGGTCCTCGGAGACAGCGCGCACGGACTGCACGTACTCCGGTGTGTGCACGAGCTCCAGGACGCTGTCCTCCGGGACCTCCGGCACCGTGACCCGCACGTTCTCCGCCGTGTCCAGGCCGAGGTCCTGCACCAGGCGCATGGTCGCGTCCAGCCGCGTGGGACTCATGGGGTGGTAGTCCCCGAAGTTGTACTGCAGCAGCTGCGGGTCCCAGTAGACGCTGGTGGGGTGCTGGGCGTCGTTGCCCTTTGTCGCGGAGCTCACAAACCCATTAGACCACTCGGGTTGCGGGGCTGTCGCCGCACCGCACCGGGACAGGGAATACTGGGGGACGTTGCGCCCAGCAACCCCCGGGATCCGCTCCGCGCACCCCGGATCACCCCGTGGCCGCCCGAGGAGGTGCCGTGAGCGAGCTCGAGCAGCCCAGCGCCGTGGAGGAGCACGACACCGACACCTCCCCCACGGAACCCCTGACCACGCGCACCGCGCGCGGGATCCGCGACTTCGTGGACCGGATCGCGGACTCCTCCCCCGCGCGGCTGGCCGTGATCGTCTTCGTGATCGTGGACCTCGGCTTCGCGCTGCTGCTGTGGCTGCCAGTCTCCGCGCAGCACGGGCGGCACACGGAGTTCGCCGACGCCGTGTTCACCGCCACCTCCGCCGTGACCGTGACGGGGCTGACCACCGTGTCCACCGCCGCGCAGTGGTCCCTGTTCGGGCAGGTGGTCATCCTGGTGGCCATCCAGGTGGGCGGCCTGGGCACCCTGACCATGACTTCCATCCTGGCTCTGGCCATCGGGCGGAAACTGGGGCTGAAGTCCAAGCTCATCACCCAGGAGGCGCTGAACATCGGGCGCCTGGGCGAGGTGGGCTCGCTGCTGCAGATCATCGTGATCACCTCCATCACCATCGAGGCCGCGCTGGCCGTGGTGCTCTCCGTGGGCTTCCTGGCCGAGGGCGAGCCCCTGGGCACCGCCCTGTGGCACGGTGTGTTCTACGCGGTCTCCAGCTTCAACAACGCGGGCTTCACCCCGCACACGGACGGGCTGGTCCCCTACGACCACGCAGGGCCCACGGTGTGGCTCATCCTGCTGCCGGTCTGCGTGGGCGTGATCATTGGCTCCCTGGGCTTTCCCGTAATCCTGGTGCTGCGCCAGGTGGGCTTCCGCTTCAACCGCTGGAACCTCAACGCCAAGCTCACCGTGGTGACCACCGCGATCCTGCTGCTGCTCGCGTGGGTGCTGTTCCTGGCCGTGGAGTGGAACAACCCCGAGACGCTGGGCGGGAAGTCCGTCCCGGAACGGATCTTCCAGGGGTTCTTCGCGTCCGTGATGATGCGCTCCGGCGGCTTCAACCTGGTGGACATGCCGGACACCTCCCAGGTCACCCTGCTGCTCACGGACGCCATGATGTTCGCCGGGGGCGGCTCCGCGTCCACCGCGGGCGGGATCAAGGTGACCACGCTCGCCGTCGTGTTCCTGGCAATCCTCGCGGAGGCGCGCGGCGACCAGTCCGTGATCGCGTTCTTCCGCACCATCCCGGACTCCGTGCTGCGCATCGCGATCTCCGTGATCATGATGGGGGCGTCCGTGGTGCTCGCCGGCTCCGCCGTGATGGTGGCGCTCACGCACCTACCCCTGGACCACGTGCTGTTCGAGGTCATCTCCGCGTACGCCACGTGCGGGTTGAGCACGGGTGTGTCCGCGGCGTCCCCGGACGCGGGGAAGTACGTGCTGTCCGTCATCATGCTGGTGGGGCGCATCGGCACCACCACGGTGGCCACCGCCCTGGCCCTGCGCTCCCGCCGCCGACTGTATTCCTACCCGGAAGAGAGGCCGATCATTGGCTAAGAACTCCTCCCACGCCGCCCCCGTCCTGGTGGTCGGTCTCGGCCGGTTCGGCGCGGCCACCGCGCTGCAGCTGATCCAGCAGGGCCGCGAGGTGCTCGGCGTGGAACGCGACGCGAGCCTCGTGCAGAAGATGGCCGGGCAGCTCACCCACGTGGTGGAGACCGAGGCCACGGACATGGACGCCCTGCGCCAGATCGGCGCCGCGGAGTTCTCCTCCGCGGTGGTGGGCGTGGGCACGTCCATCGAGTCCTCGGTGCTGATCACCGCCAACCTGGTGGACCTGGGCATCGACCGGATCTGGGCCAAGGCCATCTCCCCCGCCCACGGCAAGATCCTGGCGCGCATCGGCGCGCACCACGTGATCTTCCCGGAGGCGGACGCCGGGCGGCGCACCGCGCACCTGGTCTCCGGGCGGCTGCTGGACTACATCGAGTTCGACGACGACTTCGCGATCGTCAAGATGTACCCGCCCCGAGAGACCCAGGGCTTCACGCTGGGCGAGTCCGACATCCGCTCCAAGTACGGCGTGACCGTGGTGGGCGTGAAGTCCCCCGGCGAGGACTTCACCTACGCCCGCCCCGAGACCACGGTCTCCTCGCGGGACCTGCTGATCGTCTCGGGGCACGTGGACCTCATCGAGCGCTTCGCCGCCCGCCCGTAGCACGACGCCGCACGCTCGCCTCCCGGGCGTCCTTCACCCGCCGGAGGTCGGCGGCCGTCCCGGCCCGCGGGAGAAGACGCGCAACGGCACCCGCGGGTGCGGCGGCGTCGTACCGGCCCGCACACGCGTGAACGCCGCAGCGCAACCGTGCGCGGTTCCCCGGCTCAGGCGCGCGGGTCCGCCGTCATCGCCTGCGTGGCCATGTCCATGAGCCCGGGGATCCCGGCGCGGGCGAACGCGCGGCGCTGCCGGATGGCGCCGTTGCCGCGCGCCACGATCCGGCGCACGCCGGTCTCCGCGAACTCCCGGTCCGCAGCCGAGGGGTAGTAGTCCCGCGCCCGCTCCAGCAGCGTGTCCACGAGGGTCTCCCCGGGGACGAGCTCCGCGGCCACAGGGTCCAGGACGCGACCGCTCAGACCCCACCGGGCCGCCTGCCACAGGGCGATGTCCAGGTACTCCTGGCTCAGCTCCACGGTGGGCGGCACGTCCACGGCGTAGTCCGCGAGCGCGCGGATCAGCACCGCGATGGCCACGGAGTCCTGCGCTTCCAGCTGGACGTCGCACGCCCGGATCTCCAGGGTGCCGTGCTTGTGGGACAGCCGGGCCAGCCAGCTCAGGGTGGAGGGGCTCTCCATCACGTCGAACGCGCTGAGCACGGCCACGCGCTGCTCGTGGTCCGCGAGGTCCTTGAAGTGCGGCGGGATGTCGTTCGCGATCCAGCGGCGGTAGTGGATGGAGCGCCAGGACTCGAAGCCGGACTCCGCGCCCCGCCACAGCGGCGAGTTGGCACCGATCGCCACGAGGGCGGGCAGCCAGCCGCGCAGCCCGTTCAGGGCCCGCACGGCGTCCTCCATGTCCGGGAAGCCCAGGTGCACGTGCATGCCGCTGATGTACTGGTCCGCGGCGATCGCGGGCGTGTACCCGGCGAGGCGCTGGTAGCGCTCGTTCACGGTGATGTCCGCGGGCTCGGGGCGGATGTCCGGTGCGGCGGCCACGCCCACCACGTCCATGCCCATGGCGTCCGTGGCCTCGTGCAGCGCGGTGCGGAAGTCCACGAGCGAGGCCACGGCCCCGGCGGCGTCGTGGAAGATCGGGGAGGTCTCCTCCACCTGGCACGAGAGCCACTCGGGTGTGGCCGCGCCGCCGCCCGCCTCCAGGGAGACCAGCTGCGCGGACTGCTCGGG
>NZ_RCOM01000002.1 GCF_003667225.1 Kocuria rhizophila | reverse complement strand
GCGTGGGACTGGCGTGGGGGTGCTGCGTGGGCGGGGCTCAGCCGTCCGTCTTGGCGGCGGCGTCCTCCTGCTTGCCGAACACCGGGTTGTGCACCTCACCCAGGTTGATGTGCACGGCCTGCTGGTCCGTGTAGAAGTCGATCGAGCGGTAGCCGCCCTCGTGGCCCAGCCCGGAGGCCTTCACGCCGCCGAACGGGGTGCGCAGGTCGCGCACGTTGTTGGAGTTCAGCCACACCATGCCCGCCTCCACGTTCTGCGCGAAGTTGTGGGCGCGCTTGAGGTCGCTGGTCCAGATGTAGGCGGCCAGGCCGTACTTGGTGTTGTTGGCGAGCTCCAGGGCCTCCTCGTCCGTGTCGAACGGGGTGATCGCGACGACCGGACCGAAGATCTCCTCCTGGAAGATCCGGGCGTCCGGCTTGACGTCCACGAACACCGTGGGCGCCACGTAGTTGCCGGTCTCGAAGCCCTCGGGGCGGCCGCCACCGGCCACCAGGCGGGCCTCCTGCTTGCCGATCTCCACATAGGACATGACCTTCTCGCAGTGCTCCGGGTGCACCAGGGCGCCCACCTCGGTGGTGGGGTCCGAGGGCAGGCCCACCTTCACGCGCTTGGCCTGCGCCGCGTAGCGCTCCACGAACTCGTCGTAGATCCCGCGCTGCACCAGGATGCGCGAGCCCGCGGTGCAGCGCTCGCCGTTGAGGGAGAACACCCCGAAGATGGTGGCGTTGATCGCGGCCTCCAGGTCCGCGTCCTCGAAGACCACGGCCGGGGACTTGCCGCCCAGCTCCATGGACAGGCCCTTGAGGTACGGGGCGGCGTTGCCGAAGATGATCTGGCCCGTGCGGGACTCACCCGTGAAGGAGATCAGGGGCACGTCCGGGTGCTTGACCAGGGAGTCACCGGCGTAGCCCTCCTCGCCGAAGCCATTGACCAGGTTGAACACACCGGCGGGCACGCCGGCCTCCTCGAAGATCCCCGGCCACAGGGACGCGGAGAGCGGGGTGAACTCCGCGGGCTTGAGCACCACGCAGTTGCCGGTGGCCAGGGCGGGGCCCAGCTTCCAGGACTCGAGCATGAACGGGGTGTTCCACGGGGTGATCAGACCGGCCACGCCGATGGGCTTGCGGTTCACGTAGTTCACCTGGCGCCCGGGGACCTTGTAGGCGTCGTCGATCTGGGCGACGATCAGGTCCGCGAAGAAGCGGAAGTTCTCCGCCGCGCGGCGCGCCTGGCCCAGGGCCTGGGTGATGGGCAGCCCGGAGTCGTAGGACTCCATGGCGGCCAGCTGGTCACCGCGGGACTCCACGATGTCCGCGATCTTGTGCAGGATCCGGGAGCGCTCGCGCGGGAGCATCTTGGGCCACGGGCCCTCCTCGAAGGCCTTCTTGGCGGCGGCCACGGCGGCCTCGATGTCCGCCTTCTTGCCGGAGGCGGCCGTGATGTAGGGCTCGTTGGTCACGGGGTTGAGCACGTCGAACGTGTCCCCGTCGATCGAGTCCACCCACTGCCCGCCGATGTAGTGGCGGATGGAATCGGGAAGGTTCTCGGGCTTGGTGTCCTGCAGAGCGGCCATGGGATGACTCCTCGTATCAGTGGATTCGGTGGGTTGTCTCACGCGGTGCGCCGCTGCGCCCCGCCACGGTCCTCACGGCTGCTGAGGTAGCTGGCGAGGGTCGCGGCGCGGTGCTGGCGGACGGCACGCTCCACGGCGTCCGCCGGGGCGTGGGTCTCGATGAGGTGGAGGATGTGGTGGTGCTCGTTCACCGAGGCGCGGGCGCGCTCCGGGACGAACGAGAACGTGGAGGTCCGCAGGTGGTTGAGGCGTTCCCACTCCACCGTGACCAGGTCGTTGAGGCGCTCGTTGGGGCACCGGCACGCGAGCACGCGGTGGAACTCGTGGTTGGTCTCCGTGAACGTCTGCGGGTCGAAGTTCTTCAGCGAGGCCTCCATGGAGGCGTTGAGCTCCCGCGCGTGGGCGAGGTCCTCGGCGGTGATGTGCGCGGCAGACAGCGCGGTGGCCGCGCCCTCCAGGACCGCGAGGGTCTCCATGCTGTAGGTGTACTGCTCGCCGTTGACCATGGACACCCGCGCGCCCACGTTGCGCTCGAACGTCACCAGGCCCTCGGCCTCGAGCCGCCGGATGGCCTCGCGCACCGGCACCACGGACATGCCCAGCGTCTCGGCGATGCTCGCGAGCACCAGGCGGTAGCCCGGGGAGAACGCCTGGGACATGATCTGGGCCTTGATCCATTCGTACGCACGCTGCGCCTTGGAGGGTGCGGCGTTCGCGGTCAGGGGCATGTGGTCCTCGGTTCGGTTCGGGGGTCTCGGAGGTCAGGCGCGGGTCACTCGGAGGGCAGCGGGTTCTCGGCCAGCCACTGCTGGAACTTCTGCTTCCACTCGCCGGTGGGTGGGAACAGCCCGTCCACCGGGTGGCCCTCGGCCACGCGCTCGGCCACCCAGGCGTCCTCGTGCTCCTTGGCCAGGGCGTCCTGCGCCACCTCCTCGGCGAGCTCGCGCGGGATCACGACGACGCCGTCGTCGTCCCCCACGACCACGTCACCCGGGAGCACGGTGACGTTGCCGCAGGCCACGGCCACGTCCGACTCCCACGGCACGTGCCGCCGGCCGAGCACGGCCGGGTTGGGGCCCTTGCAGAACACGGGCAGCCCGATCTCCTGCACCGCCGCGTAGTCCCGCACGCCGCCATCGGTGACCACACCGGCCGCGCCGTTGTGGCGGGCCCGCAGCGCGAGGACGTCCCCGAGGGTCGCGGAACCGGTCTCTCCGCGCGCCTCGATCACGATCACCTCGCCCTCGCCCACAGCGTCGAACGCCCGCTTCTGGGCGTTGTAGCCGCCGCCGTGGCTCTTGAAGAGGTCCTCGCGGTTGGGCACGAAGCGCAGGGTCTTGGCGGTGCCCACCAGCTTGGTGCCGGGGGTCTGCGGGAAGACGTCCGCGACCACCACGTTGTTCAGCCCGCGCTTGCGCAGCTGGGCGGACAGGCCCGCGGTGGGGGCCTTGTCGAGCTTCGCGCGCAGGGCGGGGCTGAGCGCGTGCTCCCGGCCCTGCTCGGGCAGTCCCGCGGCCTCACGCGAGCCCCACGCCTCCTCGCGCTGGGTGTCGTTCACGGCGGGCATCGCGCCCAGGCCCTCGTCGAAGCGCTCGCTGCCCTCGGTCACGCGGCTGAGCAGACGTCCGGACGACGGCGCTCCGGCCGCGTTCGGCGCGTCCACCTCCACCTCCACGACGTCCCCGGGCTGCGCGACCGAGGACCCGGCGGGGGTGCCGGTGAGAATCACGTCCCCCTCCTCGAGGGTCACGTGCTGGGAGAGGTCCGCCACGAACTGGGCGAGCGGGAAGATCATGTTCTCCGGGGCCGTGGTGTCCTCCTGGACCACCTGGCCGTTGAGCCACGTGCGCACGCGCAGCTGCTCCGGGGAGATTTCCCGGGCGTCGATCAGCGAGGGGCCCAGGGAGGTGTAGCCGTCCCGGCCCTTGTTGCGCAGGTTGGAGCCCTTGTCCGCGGCGCGCAGGTCGTAGAGACCCCAGTCGTTGGAGGCGGTCACGGCGGCCACGTGGCCCCAGGCGTCCTCGAGGGACACGTTTCGGGCGGGCGTGCCGATCACCAGGGCGATCTCGCCCTCGAACGCGAGCAGCTCGGTGCCGGCGGGGCGCTCCACGGCGGCACCGGAACCGGCCAGGGAGCTCGCGGGCTTGATGAAGTAGGAGGGCACGGCCGGCTTGCGGCCACGCTGGGCGGCACGGGACTCGTAGGCCACGTGCACGGCGATGATCTTGCCGGGACGCACCGGGACGGGCTGCACCTCACCGGTTCCGACGGACGGGTTCTGAGCGTTGTGCACGTTCTCGGTCACGGCGAGGGCCTCCTCGGATCATCAGAATGTTATTCGAAATCGTATATTATCCGGGTGGGGTGGGCAAGTGGCACCGCTCACACCATTGTGCTCGGGGGAGCTCGGAAAGTCCCGTGCGCGGCTGTCCTCGGCGCAGAATGGGCCAGCCCGTACGCACCGCGCGCTCCGGTGACGCCGGGCGAGGCGAGCTGAGACAGCACGGAACCCGGTCCCGAACTGCCCGTCCGCCGATTGCGGGCCGTGCGGCGTCGAACCGCGGGCGCGTGACCCCTGTTACGCGGGCCACATATCGTATATGATCTGGATTACACCTCAGGTCTCCACCGGCTCCCCGGGGCGCGGGCAGCGTCGCTCGCCCCGGACAGGGCCCCGGTCCACACCATCGCAGAACGCAGGAGAAGGCATGCTCTTTCACCAGAACGGATACGTCTCCGAAGATCCCCGGATCGAGGAGGCGCGCGGTCACGGGATCGACCGCCCGGAGGACCTCCCGGACACCATGGACGTGCTCATCGTGGGCTCCGGCCCGGCCGGTGTGATCGCCGCGGCCCAGCTGTCCCAGTACCCGGAGGTGAGCACCCGGCTGATCGAGCGCCGCCCGGGCCGCCTGGAGATCGGCCAGGCGGACGGCATCCAGGCCCGCAGCGTGGAGACCTTCCAGTCCTTTGGCTTCGCCCAGGAGATCATCCAGGAGGCGTTCATGCTCCGTGAGATGTGCTTCTGGAACCCGGATCCCACCAACCCGCAGAACATCGTGCGCACGGGCCGCCCCGCGGACGATCCCCACGGCGTCTCCGAGTTCCCGCACATGATCGTGAACCAGGCGCGCGTGATGGACTACTTCCTGCGCTCTGCCAAGCGCGGCCCCGGGAAGATCGAGCCGGACTACGGCATCGAGTTCGTGGGCCTGGAGATCGAGCAGGACCACGAGCACCCCGTGGCCGTGACCGTGCGGTACGCCGCCGGTCCCCGCGAGGGCGAGGAGCGCACCGTTCGCGCCAAGTACGTGTTCGGCTGCGACGGCGCGGCCTCCCGGGTGCGCAAGGCCATCGGCCGCAAGCTCGAGGGTCAGGGCGCCAACCACGCGTGGGGCGTGATGGACGTGCTGGCCAACACCGATTTCCCGGACATCCGCACCAAGTGCGCGATCAACTCCGTGAACGGCTCCATCCTGCTGATCCCCCGCGAGGGCGGCCTGCTGTTCCGCATGTACGTGGACCTGGGCGAGGTGCCCGAGGACGACAACCACGAGATCCGCAAGACCCCGGTGGAGGAGGTCATCCGCCGGGCGAACCAGATCATCCACCCCTACACCGTGGACGTGAAGTCCGTGGCGTGGTCCTCCGTGTACGAGGTGGGTCACCGCCTCACGGACCACTTCGACGACGTCGACACCGAGGACCGTGGCACCCGCTGCCCCCGCGTGTTCATCGCCGGGGACGCGTGCCACACCCACTCCGCGAAGGCCGGCCAGGGCATGAACGTGTCCATGCAGGACGGCTGGAACCTTGGCTGGAAGCTCGGCGCGGTGCTCTCCGGCCGCGCGGACGCCTCCCTCCTGGACACCTACTCCAAGGAGCGGCAGGTGATCGCCAAGAACCTGATCGACTTCGACCGCGAGTGGTCCACGCTCATGGCCACCCCGCAGGACAAGCTCCCGGACCCCAAGTACCTGGAGGAGTTCTACGTCAAGACGGCCGAGTTCCCGGCCGGGTTCATGACTGAGTACCAGCCCTCGCTGATCGTGGCGGGCACCGAGCACCAGGACCTCGCCAAGGGCTTCCCCGTGGGCAAGCGCTTCAAGTCCGCCGAGGTCCAGCGCGTGTGCGACGCCGTGGTGGTGCACCAGGGCCACGAGGCCACTGCGGACGGGCGCTGGCGCATCCACGTGTACGCCGACGCCGCCGTGGCCGGGGCGGACTCCCCCACCACCGCGTTCGCGGAGTGGCTGCACAACGACCCCACCTCCCCGCTCGTGGCGTTCCGCCGCCAGGGCGACGGTGAGGCCACCCTCTTCGACGTGGACGTCACCTACCAGCAGCCCTACGACCAGGTGGACATCAACGCTGTCCCGCGGGCCTTCAAGCCGCAGGTGGGCCCGTTCGAGCTGAACTACTGGGAGCGCGTGTACGGCGCGATCCCCGGCAACGACATCTTCGAGCAGCGCACCATCAGCCGTGACGGGGCCGTGGTGGTGGTCCGCCCGGACCACTACGTGGCCGCGGTGCTGCCCCTGGACGCCACCGCCGAGCTCGCGGAGTTCTTCGCCGGGTTCCTGCGCAGGAACTGACCCGAGCCACCAGACCGGACCCGCCGTGCCTCCTTGGGGGAAGCACGGCGGGGCCTTTCGTGGTCACGGGGCCGCGCGGCGTCGTCGTCGGCCGGGGCGCGGCAGCGTCCGGAACGTCAGCCCGCGGCGGGAACGGAGGTGGGATCGTCCAGGAACGACTGCGGCGGGGCGAAGAAGAGGCCCCCGGTGTGCGCGGTGGAGAAGTCCAGGATGCGGTCGTAGGTGCCTGGCGGGTTGCCGATGACCATGTTCTCGAGCATGGTCTCGGTGATCGCGGGATCGGCGGCGTAGCCGATGAAGTACGTGCCGAACTCCGCGGAGCCCACCTGGCCGAAGGGCATGTTGTCGCGCAGGATCTCGCGCTTGTGACCGTCCACGGGTTCGAGGTCGTTGAGGGCCACGTGCGAGTTGGCAGGCTTCTGCTCGTCGGACATCTCGATGTCCTCGAGCTTGGAGCGCCCGATCACCCGCTCCTGCTCCCCCACGGACAGCGCCTCCCACGCGGTCATGTCGTGCAGGTACTTCTGCACCAGCACGTAGCTGCCGCCGCGGTAGCGGGGATCCTCGTCCCCCACCAGGGCGGCGGTGCCGGCGTCCTCGCCCTCCGGGTTGGCGGTGCCGTCCACGAAGCCCAGCAGGTCCCGCTCCTCGAAGAACTTGAAGCCGTGCACCTCGTCCTCCACGTGCACGTGTGGGCCCAGGCGCTTCATGAGGTGCTTGGCCAGCTCGAAGCACACATCCTGGGTGCCCGCCCGCAGGTGGATCAGGATGTCTCCTGGGGTGGCCGGTGCTGAGTGCACGACCCCGTGGAACTCGCGGAACGGGTGGAGGTTCCTGGGCAGGGGCGCGTCGAAGAGCCTGCCCCAGGCGTCGTGGCCCACGCCCACCACGCACAGCAGGTCGCTGGCGGGCACCCGGAAGGAGACGGCCTTGGTGAGGTCCGAGACCTCCGTGAGCACGTCCACCACCTCTGCCTCGGCGCCCTCGTTGACGGTCAGGACCAGGAACATGGCGGCTTTGGCCGGTGGGGCCACGATCTTCTGGGTGGGCATGGTGCCTCCTGGGTGAGCGGGTGCGCCGTGGGGCCGGGTCACCTCCACACTATGCCCGGGGCCGGGCCCGCGGCGATCAGTGCGCGGCACCCGTCTCGATGAGCAGGACACCGCCCACGATCAGGACAAGACCGGCGCCCATGATCCAGGTGAGGGGCTCCTTGAAGAACACACGGCTGATCAGCGCGGTGAGCGCGACCCCCGTGGCGGCCCAGATCCCGTAGGCCACGCCCAGGGGCATACCGCCGCCCAGGACCACGGCGAGCAGCGAGAACGCCACGAGGTATCCCGCGGCAACGCCCAGCCACCACCACCGGCTGCCCACGCTGACCATGCGCAGGGACACGGTGCCGCCCACCTCGCACAGGATGGCCACGGCAAGCACTATCAGGCTCAGTCCCGTCACCGCGTGGCCTCCACTGACCCGTGCCCGCTCGACCGCGATTTCTGTGCAGCCTGGGACCCGAGCTCGACCAGGAGCACCCCGGCCATGACCATCACGAGGCCTGCACCCATCATCGGCGTAATGGGTTCCTCGAAGAGGACCCAGGACATCACTGCTGTGGCGGCCACCCCTGTGGCGCCCCAGATCCCGTACCCCACGCCCAGGGTCATGCCGTGCCGCAGGGACGCGAACAGTCCGAGGAAGGAGCCCGTGTATCCGGCGACCACCACGGCGTAGAACCCCGGTGCATCCACGGCGGCCTTCAAGGCCAGGGACCCGGTGACCTCCGAGGCGATGGCCCCCACCAGGAACAGCCATTTCTTCACGGGCGCGCCCCCTTGTCCATCAGCTCCAGCACCACGGCCACCACGGCGGCTCCCTGCGCCGCCTCCAGCTCCACCAGACCGAGCGACCTGTCGATCCACGCTCCGTCCGCGATCAACCTGGCGGCAATGAAGGCGGGATCCTCGGAGGTGCCGAACCAGGCGTCCAGTCTCTCCCGCCAACGCACCACGAGTTTTGACCGTAGCCGCGGGTCCGCGAGCATCGCCAGGTCAGCGGGGTCCATGTCCCCCAGCACGGCGAATTCCACGTACGTGCGCAACCGATCGACGGTATCCGCTCCTGGCCCCCAGAGCTCTCTCAGCTCCACCTCCCACCCGTCCAGGAGGTGGTCCACCACGGCCATGGAAAGCGCCTCCTTGGTGGGGAAGTGGTGAACCACGCCGGGTTTGGTGATGCCGACGGCGCGGGCCACGGCGTCGATCGTGAGGGCGCCCCCTGAACGCAGCACCTCCATGGCGCTGTCCAGGATCTCGGTCTTCGTCGTCATGCCAGTGACCCTACCATACGTATGGTAGGTACGGGCGGGCGTGCGGCCAGTGGGGGAAGGTGGCCCACAGCGAGCCGTCCCCGCTCACGCGCACCTCCCTGCGGCATTCACAGCCACCGGAACAGCTCCACGACCTCCGCCGCCGTGGTCTCCCGGCACGCCGCAGAGCCGGTGCCTGCCCACAGGTTCAGTCCCTCGGGATCCGCGGACGACGCCGCCCGCAGCGGTGCCGTCATGTAGTGCACCTGGGGGTAGCCGCTCACCTGGTGCGCCGCCATCCGGTCCGTGAAGCGGTTGCGCAGCGCGCGGGCCGCCCGGCCGGAGAACGCGCGGGTCACCACGGTCTCCGTGTGCGCGCCGTCCAGAAGGGCCGCCCGGTGCGCGGGCTTGGTGCCGGCCTCCACCGCGGTGAGGAACAGGGTGCCCACCTGCACGGCTGCCGCACCCCGCGCGAGGAGGGCGGCGGCGTTGTCCCGGCCCGCGATGCCGCCCGCGGCAACGAGGGGAAGGTCAGTCAGCTCCCGTGCGGCGTCGAGGAGAGCGGCCGTGGTGATCTCCTCCGGCTGCCCGGCCTGCCCGTGGGTTGCCCTGTGGCCGCCCGCCTCGCTGCCCTGCACCACGATCGCGTCCGGGCGCAGCCGGGCCGCGGCCGCCACTTCGTCCGCGGACGTCGCGTTGAGCACGACGGCGCTGCCCCCGTTCCGCAGCCGGGCGACGTCGTCCGCGGTGGGCAGGCCGAACGTGAACGAGACGAGTGGGACGGGGTGGGCCGTGAGGTGCGCGAGTTTCGCGGGGTACTCGTCGTCCACGTACTCGCCCGGCTCCGGGGCGGGCACGCCCAGCTCGGCGGCCACCGGGGCCAGGGCGCGGGCGTAGTTCGCCAGTGCGGTGGGATCGGACGGGTCCCGCTCGGGGACGAACAGGTTCACGCCGAAGCGGTCCGTGTGCGCCGCGACCTCGCGGACCTCCTCCGCCATCGCCTCAGTGCTCTTGTACCCGGCGGCGAGCATGCCCAGCCCGCCGGCGCGCGCAACGGCCACCGCGAGCGCGGGCGTGGACGGCCCGCCCGCCATGGGCGCCTGCACCACGGGCACGGGCAGGGTGGTCAGGGGATTGGTCATGGCGTCTCCTTACACTGGCAGGCGTGTCCGCATCCCATGATCCTCGCCAGGCCCCCGTTCCGTCCTCCTCCCCCTCCGGGAACGACGACGCCGCCCGCCCCGTCATCAAGGTCACCGGCGTGGTCCTGCGCCGCGCCTCGGACGGTTGCGTGCTGACCGTGCGCAAGCGCGGGACCAGCATGTTCATGTTCCCCGGCGGGAAACCGGAGGCGGGCGAGAGCCCCGGGGAGACCGGGATCCGCGAGGTGCGCGAGGAGCTGGGGATCGAACTGTCCCCGGCGGACCTTGCGCCGGTGGGGGAGTGGCACAGCGACGCCGCCAACGAACCCGCGCACGGGCTGCACAGCCACGTGTTCATGAGCACGGCTCCGCTGACGCAGACTCCGGTGCCGGCCGCGGAGATCGAGGAGCTGCGGTGGCAATCCCTGGACGGCGTGGAGGACGTCGAGGATCTCGCCCCGCTGGCGCGCTGGTATGCGCTGCCGGCGGTGCGGGGGATGGGGTCCTAGCCGATCTGCGGATTGCCCCGGGTCTCGTGCGGACGCGAGATCTGGTCCGTGTTCTCCAACATCCGCACGCGAGCCTTGCGGCCCAAGAACTGAATGACGGTGCTGATCGTGGCAAACACGGCGGTGTACGCCGCGTAGTACCACCCGAACTCGCGGTCCGGAACGATCAGGGTGAGGAGTGCCGCGAATCCCAGGAAGACAAAGAAGTAGAGCAGCCACGTCACAACGGCCCGCCACGCTGTGTGGGGATAGTACGGATCCGCTCTCAGGATCTGCTGCCGCCGGGACAGGGACTCGGCGGAAGCGCCCACTGGTGCGCCTTTCGCAGACCCCTGTCCGCCGTGTCGCGTGTCGAAGGCGTTCGGTTCGCTCGTGGACATCGCTGCCTCACCCGCTCAGGTTGTTCCATCGGGAATCTCCCGGTCTTCCACCGTGTCAGACAGCACCGGCCCGAACAATGACCATCCGGCCACTCTCCCCCGCCGCGCGACCGGGCTGAGACGACGCGCGGGGTCCGCCGCGCGACCGGGGTGAGACGACGCGCGGGGCCGGCCGTGCGGCGTCGTTGGCTGGAGGCGCGGGAGGGCCCGGGCGACCCCGCGGGAGGCGGTCAGGCCGCGGGGGTCTCGTCCTTCCGCGCCGCCCGGCGGACCTGCAGCGCGCCCAGGAAGCCGAGCAGGATGAACCCTGTGGCGATCACGAGCGCCCACTGGGTGGCGTGCGTGAAACCGGTGGAGAGGGCGTCGATCACGTGCTGCGTCTCCGGGCCCAGGGGCTGCTGCGCGGCCTGCTCCTGCAGCTGCGGGATCATGCCGCCCGCGGACTGGCGGGTGGCCTCCGCGAGCTGGTCCGCCTGGGCGGCGTCGAGCCCTGTGGCGTCCAGTGCTGCAGGCAGGGCGAGGCTCATGGACACGGACAGCGCCGCACCCGCGAACGCCGTGCCCAGCGCCGAGCCGATCTGGCGGACGGTGCTCTGCGTGGCGGACGCCTGGCCCGACGATGCCACGGGCACGTCCCGCAGGACCGTCCCCGTCAGCTGCGCGGAGGCCAGGCCGAGCCCCACGCCGTAGACGACGAGCGGCAGGGCGATGAGCCACGCAGAGGTGCTGGGCCCCATGACCAGCGCGAGCACGGCGACGCCCAGGACCTCCAGTCCCAGGCCGATCAGTACCGTCCCGGGAGCTCCGAACTTCGCGGCCAAGTGCCGGGCGGACGCGCCCGAGATGAACGCGCCGATGGCCATGGCCGCGAGCACCAGGCCGGACTGCATGATGTCCAGGCCCAGCACGTTGGTCAGGTACAGCGGCAGCACGAAGATGATCGCGAACTCGCCCACGGCCACCATGGCGGCCGCCAGGTTGCCCCAGGAGAACGTGCGCACCTGGAACAGGTTCAGGTCCAGCAGCGCCGAGCGGCGCACCTTCGCGCGGTGGCGTTCCCACACGATGAACAGGCCGAGCGCCACGAAGCCCACCACCAGGGCGACCGCCACGATGGACACCGGCGCCGTGGCGGGCCACACCCACCCGAAGATCGAGAAGTCGGCCGTGGGGGTGAGCCAGCCGATGGCCGGGCCCTCGATGATCGCGAACACCAGCGCGCCGAACGCGATGGCGCTGAGCATGGCCCCGTCCACGTCCGCCCCGCGTTCGCGCACGTCGCTGCGGGTGTTGGTGATGCTCGTCCACCCCACCACCGCGATGACCGCGGCGAGCGGCAGGTTCACCAGGAAGATCCAGTGCCACGACGCCCAGTGGGTGAGCGCGCCGCCCACGAGCGGGCCGATCGCTGCGGCGCCGGACATCACCGCGCCCCACACCCCGAAGGCCGGGCCGCGGTACCTGCCGCGGAACAGCGCGTTCACGGTGGACAGGGTGGACGGCATGATGAACGCCGCGCCGAGCGCCTGCACCGCGCGGGACGCGATGAGAGCCCCCGCCGTGCCGGACAGGGCCGCCAGCAGGCTGCCCCCGGCGAAGACCACGAGCCCCACCATGAACATGGTCTTGCGGCCCCAGCGGTCCGCGAGCTTGCCCGTGGACAGCAGCAGCGCCGCGAGCAGCACCGCGTAGAGACTGTTGACCCACTGCGCGTCCGTGAGGCTCAGGTGCAGGTCCTGGATGATCGCGGGCAGGGCGACCCCCACGATCGTGCCGTCCAGCACGATCATCCCGAGCCCGGCGGCGAGCGCCGCGAGCGCGATCCAGTCCTTGCGGCTCGGGGCGTCCACGGTCTCGACGCCGCTGGGGTGCGTGTCCGCCGGTGCTGTCGATGCCATGGTCGCGCCTTCCGCAGATGATCCGGTCCCGTCCTGGTCCCGGGCCGGTGGCCGGGAGGGGCAGGGAGAGTGCTTCTCGCGGGAAGACTATCCGTTCATCGTGTGAGCGTGCAGGGTCCGGTGACGGGCGTCGTGATCGTCGTGCGCACACCGCTCACGGGAGGCTGGACGTCAGGTCCGGCGCATGACCGTGGCGGAGTCCACGGTGGCGTCGCCGGGACCGGGCGCGGCGGCGGCGTCCGTGAGGCCCGGGAGGGTGACGTCCCTGAACGGCGTGGGCCCCGCGATCCCCAGCTCCTGGCGCGGCACGGCGTGGGTGTCCTGGGTGGGGTCGTCCACGGGGGCGCGCAGCAGGGTGGCGGTGGCCCAGCCGTGGGTGAGGAGGTAGTGGTCGCTCTCGGGCTCCTCCGGGCCGGTCTCCGCGCTGTAGGTCACCGCGATGTGCTTCTCGTCCCCGCGCCCGATCTGCGCCTGGACCGCTCCGAAGCTCGCGAGCCGTGCGGGTTTCAGCCCGCGCAGCCGGTCCGGGGACACGTCCGGGACGTTGACGTTGAGGATCCACTCGTCGAACGGGCGCTGCTCCCAGCGCTCCAGGGCGTAGCGGGTGACCAGAAGGGCAGTGTCCCAGTGCTGGGGCGCGCCCGAGGTGATGGACACCGCGATCCCCGGGATCCCGTGGGACGCGCCCGTGAGCACCGCGCCCACGGTGCCCGAGTGCAGAGTGGCCTTGCCCGTGTTCGCGCCCAGGTTCACGCCGGAGAGGATCATGTCCGGGCGCTGGCCGAAGGCCCCGTAGGAGGCCAGGAACGCGATGAGCGCGGGGGCGGCCTTCACGCCCACGCACTCCACGCCCTCGGGCATCCGGGGCGGGTCCGCGGGGACCAGGGCGATCCGCCCGTCGATCTCCTCGCCGGACAGGGACGAGCTGGCGCCCGAATACTCCTCGGCGGGGGCGGCCACCTTGACACTGTGCCCGCGGTCCAGCGCGGCCTGCGCGAGCACCGACAGTCCCGGGGACGAGATGCCGTCGTCGTTGGTGACCAGGATGTGCATGGGGTCCATGGTGGCACGCGGCCCGGGCCCGGACCAGGGTGGCGTCCCCTGTGACCGGGCCCGTCAGGAGAGGGTGCGCACCGTGATCTGGCGGGCGAACTTCTCGATGGTCGTGCGGTTGCCGGTGCCGAGCCCGCGGCGGGCCACGTTCAGCGCTCCCGCCGAGGCGCCCAGGGCCACGGCGTCCACCAGGTCCAGCCCGCGGGCCAGCCCCACGGAGATGCCCGCGGTCATGGAGTCCCCCGCCCCGCGGTGGTCCAGCGGCGTGATGGACGGCGCCGAGACCTCCCGCACGGTGTCCCTCTCCACGAGCAGCGCCGGGTCCTTGGCGCGCGAGACCACGACGGCGCCCGCACCCCGCTCCACGAGCGCCCGGCCGGCTTCCACGAGGGACTCTGGGGTGTCGTCCGAGCCGAGGTCCAGGTCCCGGACCTCCTCGTGGCTGATCTTGAGCACGTCCACGTGGGCGTCCACGGCGGCCAGCGCAGGAGCGCCGCTCAGGTCCGCGACCACGGTGGTCCCCGCGTCCCGGGTGTCCCGGATGAGCCGGCCGAAGAACGACGCCGGCAGCACGTCCCCGGGTTCCGCGCCCGTGACCGTGAGGACGTCCGAGGCCAGGGCGTCCACGAACGCGGTGCCGTAGAGGTCGTCCAGCTCGTGGCGGGAGAGCTCGGGCGGGGGCATGTGGGCCACGGTCTCCCGGTCCTCACCGCGCAGGTCGTACACGTAGCCGCCGTTGCCGTACCCATAGCGCACGGCGTTGACCTGCATCCCGAGCCCGTCCAGCATGGAGCGGATCAGGGTGCCCAGCTCACCACCGAACGGTCCGTTCACCGAGACGTCCGCGCCCAAGGAGCCGGCCATGCGGGCCACCCACAGGCCCTGCCCGCCGGGGTGCATGTGCACGTCCGACTCGTGGGGGCTGCGGTTGCGGTTCGCCGCCGGCTCCGTGATCTCCGTGATCAGCAGCGGCGTGGGAACCAGGATGGACAGGCGCGGCGCGGCGCCGGAGCGGGTCTCAGTCACGAACGAAAGCTACATCACACCATCCCTGGTGAACAGCACATGGAGGTGCCACCATGGTGGGATGAATTCCACCGCACCGGTCCGCATCGTGGAGGGTCAGGCCGCCAGCGAGCACACCCTGCAGGCCCTGAGCGCGTACTTCAGCGAACTGGACCACCGGATCGACGGCGGGTTCGACCCCGCGCTCACCGAGGTCTCCGGCCCTGAGGACGTGACCCCGCCCCACGGGGACTTCTTCCTCATGACGGACCTGGTCACGGGAGCCGTGATCGCGTGCGGAGCGGTCCGGCGGATCGACGACGAGCGCGTGGAGCTGCGCCGGATCTGGGTCACCCCGGAGCACCGCGGCAAGGGCCACGCCCGCACGCTCGTCCGGGCGCTCGAGAACAAGGTGCGCTCCTTCGGCGCCAGCACGGCCGTGGTCTCCCTGAACCCGGAGATGACCGAGGGCATCGCGATGTTCCGCAACCGCGGCTACGAACCGGTGGAGCCCTTCCACCAGGACACCACCGCCTCGGTGTTCCTGGGGCGGGTGCTGTAGGGCCTCAGCCCCGCGCGTCCCGCGTCCTCTTGTCGTTCGCTTTCTCGATGGCCTCCACCAGCTCGTCCTTGGTCATGTCCGAGCGGCCCTGCACGTCCAGTTCCTGGGCGATCCCGTAGAGGTGCTCCTTGGAGGCGTTCGCGTCCACTCCCCCGGCGGTGTCCTCGGAGTTGAGCCCGCCCTGCTCCGCGCTGGCGTCCGACGGGCCGTTCTCCTCCTTGGGTTCCCAGTGGTCCCCCACCTTCTCGTGGGTGTGCTTCACCGCAGCCCACGCGGTGCGGGCGGCGCGGGACTCGTCGTGGTACTCGTCCTCCGCAGAGTCGTACGCCTGCGCGAACGTGTCCTGCGCCTTCTCGTCAGAGCGCCGCAGCGTGGACGGAATCTCGTCCTGACGCGCGCGACCGTTCTTCCTCGCCTTGGGCACGGTGTCCTCCTGCTCTCGGGAACGTCTCTGGTGCTTCGATTCTAAGAACGACGACGCCGCCCGCCCCACCCTTTCGGGCCCACATGGCCCATGTGCGCCTTGAGCTGAATTCACTCAACTTTGATGCCCCAACCCTTGGCACCTTGCCGGGGAGAGTGCTAATTTATGAGCAGTTGAGTCAGGGGTACTCAAGGAACGTGACGGCTCCTCGTCCACCGGTTTCACGGGGGCTCCGGGGCGCACCACGGACGAGTCGCACAGGAAAGGAACAGCAGTCATGGCAACCTTCGATCCGTTCTCCGAGGTCCAGAACTTCGCCAACCAGGTCCTCTCCACCCGCAACGGCCTGGAGCAGATGCCCATGGACCTCTTCCGCCGGGGCTCCAACTACTACCTCGCCGCGGACCTCCCGGGCATCGACCCCACCAGCGTGGACGTGGACGTGGACGGCCAGCTGCTGACCATCCGCGCGCAGCGCCGTCTGCCCTCCGCGGAGAAGGACACCAAGTGGATCGTGCGCGAGCGCCGCAACCACTCCTTCGTGCGCCAGCTGAACCTGGGCCAGGGCATCGACACCGAGAACATCACCGCCGCGTACGACAACGGCGTGCTGACCGTGACCATCCCCGTGTCCCCCAAGTCCCAGCCGCGCAAGATCCAGGTGGCCACGGGCCAGAACCAGGACAACGTGGTGCTGGAGAACGGCCAGCAGGATCAAAAGGCCGAGTCCGGCGAGGACTCCGAGAGCTGACCGCCCCGGCGCCAGCCGGTACGCACCGAGTGAGCCACGAGGGCCCGCGGGAGATCCCGTGGGCCCTCGGTCACGCCCGGGGCCTGGGACTCACCCCGCGAAGAAGAACCGGGTCAGGTGAAAGAACACCGGTGCCGCGAAGATCAGGGAGTCCATCCGGTCCAGAATCCCGCCGTGGCCCGGGATGAGCGCCCCGAAGTCCTTGATGCCGCGGTCCCGTTTGAGGCTGCTCATCACGAGCCCGCCCACGAAACCCAGCAGGCAGGACACCAGGGCCAGCACCCCGGCCTGCCCCGGGGTGAACGGGGTCAGCCACCGCAGCGCCGCCCCCAGAGCCGTGGCGGAGAGCACCCCGCCCACGAAGCCCTCCCACGTCTTGTTCGGGCTCACGGTGGCGCAATCCGGTGCCGGCCCACGGTCTTGCCCCAC
Source organism: Kocuria rhizophila (assembly GCF_003667225.1). Taxonomy (GTDB): domain Bacteria; phylum Actinomycetota; class Actinomycetes; order Actinomycetales; family Micrococcaceae; genus Kocuria; species Kocuria rhizophila. The sequence continues at coordinate 77,269 of NZ_RCOM01000002.1, read as the reverse complement.
AGGTACTGCAGGTCGTCCGAGCCCTGCACCACCACGGCGAGGAACAGCAGCAGCGCGCCCGCCTCCACGCCACCGGAGCCCACGGCGGAGCCGGCCGCCGCGGCCTTGCCCTCGTGGATGGCCACGGGCAGCTGCAGCACGGCCGGGAGGTAGCTCAGGGCGGCCCGGTGCAGGAACGACTCCGTGCGCCCGGACAGCGCGAGCAGCACGGGCAGGAACAGGAACGCGTACACCGGGATGAAGATGGCGAACATCCCGTACCAGTGCTCCCACACGAACCAGAAGTGCAGCGGGGCGAGAACCACCATGATCCAGCTCAGCACCCTCCGGTCCCGCTCCCCGGGCGGGTGCGGTGGGCGATCTTCGGCACCGGGTGGACCGCGTTCTACGCGTGGTACTTCCGCACGGTGGGCCGGGAATGAGAACGGGCCCCGGGCGGCGACCAGGACGGTCGGCACCCGGGGCCCGTTGAGCCGGTGCGAGGGACGCTCAGCGGCCCATCCAGCGCACCACCCGGTCGAGGTCCTCGGTGGCCCGCGTGGACCACACCATCAGGGCGTACACGTGGGGGCCGCCCTCGCACACCACGGTGGTGGTGTCCACGCCCGCGCGGACCAGGTCCGTGACGAACTCCATGGTGTCCGGGAACAGCATGTCCCGGTCCCCCTGCAGCACGAACGTGCGCGGCAAGCCGTGCACCTCACCGAACGCGGGGCTCACCATGGGGTCCGTGACCTCGCGGGTTCCGGCCCACCAGCGGCCGGCCGCGCGCGGACCCTCGGTGTCCAGCATGTGGTCCACGGAGCGGTACTCCTCGATCTCCGGATTGCTCACTGTGGCATCGACCCACGGGGACACCAGGATGAGCCCTGCGGGCTGCTCGGCACCGGCCTCGCGCAGCCGCATGGCCTGAGCGACCGCCAGACCACCGCCGGCGGAGTCACCGGCGAGGAAGACCCGCGGGGACAGGGACCGCGCCAGGGACCATACGCCGTCGGCGAGCGCCAGGGCCTCGTCCACCGTGTGATCCGGAGCGAGCCCGTAGCCCGGCACCACCACGGTGGCCCCGGTGCGCTGCATGAGGGCGTCGATCCACCGCCAGTGCGTCCCCGTCATGGGGTGCACGTACGCACCACCGTGCCAGTGGATGACCACCGGCGCAGCCGCACGCTCCAGGGCGGGCCTGGGACGTGCGATGACCACCGGTCGCCCGGCCACCATGACCTTCTCGAACGTCGCCCGCTTGTGCATGGACTTGTGCGGGGCGGACTCCTCACGGGGGCTCGCCAGCGAGGCGAGCAGCTTCTGCTCGGACTCCCACACGTCGGGAAGCACCCGCAGACCCTGGTTGGTCGCGCGCAGCGCGGGATCAGCGGGCACGAGGACCACGTCCGGGGTCACCTCCCGGGCCGCAGAGCCGTCAGCGCCCGGGGCCCCGTGGCCCGGGACGTCCGCTGCGTGACGCCCGTGGCGCCGCGCGCGGTGCTGCTCGGTCACGGTCCGCTCGGCCTCGGTCACCCCCAGGGGTGCCGACGCCGCGTGGCGGGCATCCTCCGGCGCGTCCAGGTCTCCCGACGCCGCGTGGCGGGCCCCGGCCGCAGCGGCCGCAGACCCCGCGGCACCCGAGGGCCCACCGGATGTCCGGCCCTCAGGGGCGGAGTTCTCCACGGTGGCACCGGCACCTTCCGGAGCCTCGGCAACGGCGGTTCGGCCACCCGAGCCGAGCTCACCCCCGACGGCGGACCGGTCGTGGCTCGACGCCTCCCCGCGCGCGGCCTCCTCCTTGGAAGAACCGCGGTGGTGGGCGGCCACCCCGACCGCACCTGCCGCCGCACCGGCCACGGCCGCCCCGGTGTGCTGGCCCGAACCGCGGTGGCGGTGGGCCGAGTCCGCGCGGTGGCGACCCCTGGCATGGGAGTGGCGTGCGGCGTCGTCGTCCGCGTGGTCCGCTGTGTCCGCGGTGGAGGCGGCGGCGGTCGCGCGCAGCAGGGACTCACCCTCCACGTCCACGTGCGGCAGGATCTTGTCCAGCCAGCGCGGCAGCCACCAGGCCTTCTCGCCCAGCAGGCGCATGACCGCGGGGATCAGCAGCATCCGCACCACGAACGCGTCCAGCAGCACACCGCCCGCGAGCGCGAAGCCGATGGGCCGGATCATGGACAGCTCCGAGAAGATGAAGCCCGCGAACACGGAGATCATGATGATCGCCGCGGCCGTGACCACGGAGCGCCCGGCGCGGAAGCCGTGGACCACGGCCTGCCGCGCGGGGTGCCCGTGGACGTAGGCCTCGCGCATGCCGGAGACCAGGAACAGCTGGTAGTCCATGGCCAGGCCGAACAGAATGCCGACCATCAGGGTGGGCAGGAAGCTCAGGATGGGCCCGGGATCGTGCACGCCGAACAGGGCGCCGCCCCAGCCCCACTGGTACACCGCGACCACGGCGCCCAGGGATGCCAGCACCGAGAGCAGGAAGCCCAGGGTGGCGATCACGGGGACCAGCACGGAGCGGAACACCATGAGCAGCAGCAGCAGCGAGATGAGCATGACCACGCCGAGGTACAGCGGGAGCTTCTCGCCGAGCAGCTGGGAGACGTCGATGTTCGCGGCGGTGGTGCCCGCCACGCCCACGTGGACGTCCTCCTGGGACTCCAGATCGCCGTTGAGGTCGCGGATGTTGCCCACGAGCTCCTCGGTGGCGGCCTCCGCTGGGCCGGACTCCGGGATCACCTGGATCACGCCGGTGGTGCGGTCGTCCGTGAGCTGGCCGGGCAGCACGTTGGCCACGTCCTCCTGGGCCGCCAGCTGGTCCGAGACCACGTTGATCTTGTCCTGCGCCTCGGCCTTGCTGAGGCCCTCGGGCAGGTCCACGACGACGGCGATGGGACCGTTCTCACCGGCCCCGAAGTCCTCCGCGATGCGCTGGTACGCCTTGTACTGCGTGCTGTCCTCGGCCTCGATGGAGGCGTCCGGCAGACCCAGGCGCATGCTCTGCGCGGGGATCGCCAGCACGATCAGCACCGCCGCGCACGCCACCGTGGTGATCCACGGGTGGCGCAGGTGCAGGGGCACGTTGTGCTCGTCGATGTGCTCCTCGCGCGGCGCGGAGTTGCGCTGCTTCTTGGGCAGCACCCGCCGCCCGGCCAGGGAGAGCAGCGCCGGGGTGAGGGTCAGGGTCAGCAGCAGGGCCACCAGCACGGCCAGTCCCGCCGTGGTGCCCATGAGCCCCAGGAACGGGATGCCCGTGACGTTCAGCGCCACCAGGGCCACCATCACCGTGAGCGCCGCGAAGATCACCGCGGTGCCGGAGGTTCCTACGGCCAGACCGATCGACTCGCGCACCTCCACGCCGCGGCGCAGCTGCTGGCGGTGCCGGTTGAGCACGAACAGCGAGTAGTCGATGCCCACCGCGAGGCCCAGCATCACGCCGAGCATGGGCGTCACCGACATCATGTCCACCGCACCGGAGAACGAGAGCGTGATGCAGGTGGCCACGGCCACGCCCAGCAGTGCCGTGAGCACGGGGAGCGCGGCCGGCACGAGGGCCCGCAGCATGATGAGCAGCACCAGCCCGGCCACGACCACGCCGATGATCTCGGACGGGCCCAGCAGCGCGGTGATGTCCTGCGCGATCTCCTGGGAGAACTCCACACCCACGCCGTCCACCGGGTGGGCACGGACGGCGTCCATCACGGCGGTCTTGGTGTCCGCCTCCACCGCGTTCTGCTCCTGCGTGAAGTTGACCACGCTGATCGCGGAGTTCTGGTCCTCGGAGACCACGCGGTAGTCGCCCATGCGCTCGTAGCTCTGCTCACCCTGCTCGAGCTGGGCCTTCTGCTGCTCCAGCTGGTTCGGGTCGATCCCCTGCTGCTTGAGCACCTGCTCCGGGCTCACTCCGGGTGGGAGGCTCTTCTGCAGCTGGGCCATCTGCTTTTCGCCCTGTTCCAGCTTCTGACGGCCGTCCTCGAGCTGCTTCCGGCCGTCGTCCAGCTGCTGCTGCCGCTCGAACGGGCTGACGGTGGAGTCCACCCCGGAGACGTCCTCCGTGGCCTTCAGGGCATCCTCGATGCCGTCCCTCTGGGCCTGGGTGAAATCCGAGCCGTCCTCGGTGTAGAACACCACGCGGCCCGTGCCCCGGTTGGCCTCCGGCATCTCCGCCTTCAGCTTGTCCGCCAGGTTCTGCGTCTCGGTCCCGGGAATCGTGATGGCGTTGCTCAGGTGCACCCCCGAGACGGCCACCCCGCCCACGGCCAGCGCCAGGACGGCGAGCCACACCAGGATCACCGCCCACGCGTGAGCGGCCGAGCTCTTGCCCAGCCTGTACAGAAGTCGTGCCACGGAAGTTCTCCTACTGAGTCGTCTGTGCGGTGAAGTGTCTGGCGGGTGCGCCGCGCGGGGCGGCTGCGGTTCCCGGGTGGTGCCTGTTCGGGGTGCTCCCGGTCGGTGCGCTGGTCCCGGTCAGTGCCCTGGCCTCGTTCGCTACGGTGGTTCTCTGCCGCTGCGATGGTTCCCGGGCGCCGGGTGGTCTCGGGCGGGGGACGACGCCGCGGCGTCAGGTGTCGAAGCCCCTCCCCAGCACCTCCAGGGCGGTGGACAGCAGCTCGTCCCAGGTCTCACGCCCCCGCTCGTCCGGGCCCCCGCCGGTGCGGACCAGCCACTCGTCCAGGCACTCGGCGAGCGAGTTGATGAGGGTGGTGGCCACGAGGTGCGTCTGGAACGGGTGTAGTGCGGCAGACGCTCCCGCAGCACCTCGTTCAGGCGCTCCACCGCCGTGCGGGTCACCCGGTAGCCCCACAGGGAGGCGGCCTGGGTCTCCTGCACGTCCACGGAGAACACCGGCTGGAGGTCCCCGATGAGCACGCGGGCGCGCAGCGCGCCGATCAGCTGACGGTAGACCTCACCGAGCGATGCGGTCCCCGGTTCCGTGGGCTCCGGGAGGTCGTCCAGCACGGTGTCGATCAGCTCGGTCACCAGCTCCGAGAGGTACTCGAAGGCGGCGTCCTGGGCCGAGGGGAAGTGGTTGAAGATGGTCCTACGTGACACTCCGGCGCGTTCTGCCAGACCGTTGACGCTCACACCCTCGGTGCCCAGCTCCGCCGTGAGCTCCCCCGCCGCGGCGACGATGGCCCGGCGGTTGCGCAGCCTGATGGCCTCGCGCTTGTCCTTGGGCTCCGCCTCGGGCCGTTCACGGCATCCGGAGATCAGCTGGGGTGTCACGGGGCCATCGTACGGCAGTCATTGCACGGAGTGCACCTTGTTGTGCGGAGGGTCTCACGCCCCTTTGCCAGAGGCGCCACCCCCACGCCTTCGCTGCATCCGCGACGCCGCCTCAGCCCAGGTAGCGCGCCCTCACGTCCGCGGGGAGCATGCCGCCACCGGTGAGCCACGCAAGGTGGGTGGCTCCCTCTGGAACGCGACTTTCCACGCTCGAACGAGGTCCGCCACCCTCCCGAGCGGCCACCTCTCCCGCAACTCGGCGGATGGCTTCCAGCGCCGCGGCCGCGGACGGCTCCACCACTATGCCCTCAGAGGCATGCAAGGCCTTGACCTGGCCCGTCATCTGCTCGTCCGATGCCGTGACGCAGCCCGCGATCAGCCCCTGCATGGCACGGCCCACAAAGCCCGAGGGACGCCCCACGGCCAGACCGTCCGCGACCGTGCGGGTGGTGAGTCCGAGCTCCGCCACGGAGATGCCGTCGTGGAGTCCCGTGTGCAGCCCCAGGAGCATGCACGGCGCCTGGGTGGGCTCCACGAACACGCAGCGCACCGCATCCCCGAACTCCCGCGCCAGACCGTAGGCCACCCCACCGGGTGCCCCTCCGATCCCGCACGGCAGGTACACGTAGAGGGGATGGTCCTGATCCACGGCGATGCCCTGCTCCGCGAGCTGGCGCGCCACGCGCGCGCCGGCCACGGCGTACCCGGCAAACAGGCTCAGGGAGTGCTCGTCGTCCACGAAGTGCACCGAGCCATCGTGCTCCGCAGCCCTGCGACCCGCCGCCACGGCCTCCGTGTAGTCCGTGCTGTGCTCCACCACCTCCACGCCCCGCGAGCGCAGCAGGTCCTTCTTCCACTGCTGGGCATGGGTGGACATGTGCACCGTGGCCTGCAGTCCGAGGGCGGCGGAGATGATCCCGATGGACAGTCCCAGGTTGCCGGTGGAGCCCACCACCACGCGGTGCTCGGCCATGAGGGCGCGCAACGGTGCCCTGCTGAACGCCGTCGAGTCCTTGTCCGCATTCGGGCGGGTTGTCGGGTCCGGCAGGAGGCCGTGGGCCACGGCCAGTGACTCCGCGTACTGCAGCACCTCGTGCACTCCCCCGCGCGCCTTGACGGAGCCACTGACCGGGAGGATGTCATCCCTCTTGAGGAGCACCCGCCCACTCCGCACCCCGGCGGCGTCCTGCCAGGCCGAGGCCTCCTGCAGCGGCGACTCGATGAGTCCGCCCGCTGCGGCGGTGTCCGGGAAGGTCGCCGCGATCCAGGGGCGGAAGCGCTCGAGGCGCGCGGCGGCGTCGTCGACGATCGCGGGGTCCACCCCGGACGCCGCGTGCCCCTGCGCGGCGTCCGTCGCGGCGGGATTCCACCAGGTCAGGGGCTCTTCCCGTGCCAGGCGCGCGGCCAGCGGATCTGCGAGGAGACCGCCGGGGACGGCGTCCTCCCCAGCCGGGGGCAGGGATGCGGGGCGCGGGTCGGGACGCTGTGCTGTCATGCGTCCATCATGGCGCCGTCAAGGGAAGGGGACCACCAGGGGCCGCCTCACACCACCCGGCGCGTGCTCCCCGGGCGGGTGGCGTGCATGGCCACCGCCGCCACCAGACCCGCGACGCCCGCCCCCAGGGTGAGCACGAAGCCGCGTTCGGGCACCTCGGACAGGAGCCCGCCCATCGCCGAGCCGAACGAGACCCCCAGGACGATGCACGTGGTGAGCATGGTCATCACACTGGCCATGCGGTGCGAGGGCGCAACCTCCTCGCCCCGGGTGTAGGAGCTCACCAGCAGAGTGCCCACGCCGAGGCCCGTGGCCGCGAAGAGGACCGAGAGCGCCCCCGGCCCCGGGACGCCCATCAGCAGCACGGCCGTGACCCCCACGACGAGCGCCCCGCACGCCACGCGCACCGACAGCGGCACACGGGACGGCAGACGGGACACCAGCAGGCTCGCGAGCGCACTGCCCACGCCCATGCAGCCGTAGATCAGTCCGGTGTACGCCTCCGTCCCGCGCTCGGCGTTGATGGCCGTGAGCGCGGTCTGCGTGGACCCGAACACGGTGCCCACGCACAGGCATGCGAGCATCGGCGGCAGCACGGCGGCCCAGCGGATCCGTGGGGCGGAGCCGTCCGTGACCTCGATCGAGCGGGTGTCCAGGGTCAGGTTGCGACGCTGCGCGAGGTAGACGATGAAGCACCCCTGACCGAGCAGCACCCACACCATGAGCACCACGAGCGCGGGGTTCGGCCCCAGCACCCCCACCAGCACGCCCGCGATCACGGGGCCCAGCACGAAGCCCACCTCGTCGCACGCGGTCTCGTAGCCCAGGGCCTTGCTCACCAGCCCGGGCGTGCCACGACGCCGCGCGAGCGCCGACCAGCGCGCCCTCGCGATGGCGCCGATCTGCGGATTCGCGGCGCCGATGACGGCCCCGGCCACGAGCACAAGGGAGGAGGGCGCCTCGAGCAGCACCACGCTCAGCAGAGCACTCATGCCGAGCAGCTGCACCAGGGTGGCGGACACGACCACGGGCAGCGGTCCGAAGCGGTCGACCATCCGGCCCAGCAGCGGAGCCCCCACCGCGGAGCCCAGGCCCGTGGCGGCCACGGTGAGACCGGCGAGCCCCAGCCCCAGGCCCGCGCCGCTCACGTAGAGCAGCACGCCCAGCTGCACGGTGGCGGCGGGCAGGCGGCCGATGAGTCCCGTGATGAGGAACGGCCAACCACCCGCGGACACGAGCGAGGGGGCACCGGCCAGTGCGGGCGGCGTCGTGCGCGGGGAATCGTGGGGCGGGGGTGTGCTCATGTGCGTGCTCCTGGGTACGACCGACGACCGCGCACCCGACCACACACGCGGAGAACCCCTGACAACGTTGCCGATTCTACCGGCGCCCCGCCAGGCGGTGGTGCTGCCTTGTGGAGCAAACGCAGCCTGAGCAGCGAAAATTTGCTTTTGCTCCGTTAGTGCAGACCCCCCACCCCGGGATTAAATGCAGATTTTGCCGCCTACTGCCCGGTAGACGGCAAAACCCGCACTTCATCCTCAGGGGGTGGAGTGGGCGGGTCGGCTCTGCACGCATCCCCACATGCCGTGCACGCCAGGACCAGCCGCCATGTGCCCCGCATCACATACTGGGAGCATGACGAACACAGCAGACAGCGCGCGCCACACCGTCGTCGTGGGCGCAGGCACCGCAGGATCCATCGTCGCCGGGCGCCTGGCCGAGGCCGGACACCGCGTCACCCTGATCGAGGCGGGTGGTGAGGACACCAACCCGGCCATTGCGCACCTCTCCCGCCTGGGCGAGCTCTGGCACAGCCCCGAGGACTGGGACTACTTCACCGTGCCGCAGGAGCACGCCTCCGGCCGGGTCATCCACTGGCCGCGCGGTCGCGTGCTGGGCGGCTCCCATGCGCTCAACGCCGCCATCTGGGTGCGCGGCAACCCGCTCGACTACGACGACTGGGCCGCCGCGGGCTGCGAGGGCTGGGCGTGGCGCGACGTCGCCTCCGTCTTCGAGGCTCTCGAGGCCTACGACGGCCCCTCTGCGGACGACGACGCCGCCGCGCCTCGCGGCACGGACGGCCCCGTTCCCGTGGTCGGCAGCTACCACCGCAGCCCCATCTTCGACTCGATCATCGCGGCCGCCGAGGCCGTGGGGGTGCCGTTCAACGCCGACTACAACTCCGGCTCCCAGGAGGGCATCTCCCAGGAGCAGCTGACCGTGGCCGACGGCAGGCGCGTGACCACCTACATGGCGTACGCGAAGCCGTGGGTGGACCGGGGCGCCATCGAGGTCCGCACCGGGGCGGTGGTGGAACGGCTCATGCTCACGGACGGCCGGGTGACGGGGGTCCAGCTGCACGCGAGCCCGAACGCCGAGGTGGAGGCCGTCTCACCCGAGGAGCCCACCGCGGACCTCCGCTCGGACGGGGAGGTCATCGAGGCGGACGAGGTGGTGCTGTGCGCCGGGGCGCTCGACAGCCCCAAGATCCTCATGCGCTCGGGCATCGGCCCCGCGGAGCACCTGCGGGAGGTGGGGATCGAGCCGGTGGTGGACCTGCCCGGCGTGGGTGAGAACCTGCACGACCACCTGCTCGTGCCCGTGATCGCGGAGGCCACGGCCCGGACCATCGAGCACCCCGAGGACGAGATCGCGGTGACCCAGACGCACCTGTTCTGGAAGTCCTCGGAGGACCAGGACCGCCCGAACACCCAGCCCCTGCACTTCTGCGTGCCCATGTACGACGACCAGATGGAGGGCCCCGCCAACGCCTTCACCCTGCACACCGGGCTGGTGCGCCCGTACTCGCGGGGCCGGATCACCCTGACCGGGCCCAGCAGCACGGATCCGGCGAACTACGACCCCAACATCTTCTCGGACCCCCGGGACCGGGAGGCGCTGCGCGCATCGCTGCGGCAGGGGCGGGCGATGGCGGCGTCGTCCCCTCTGGCCGAGGAGTGGGGCGCGCGGGAGATCTACCCCGGATTGGACGTGGTCACCGATGCGGACGAGGACGCCTACATGGACCGGGCCGTGACCACCTACCACCACCAGGTGGGCACGTGCCGCATGGGCACCGACCAGATGGCCGTGGTGGACCCCGCCACGCTGCGCGTGCGTGGAGTGGACGGTGTGCGGGTGGTGGACGCCTCCGTGATGCCGTTCATCACCAACGGCAACACGAACGCCCCCTCCGCCATGATCGGCGAGAAGGGGGCGCGGATGCTGCTGGGAGAGTGACCTGAGACCGGGTCACCGGAGCCGAGGCCCGACCAGGGACCGGGAGAGCGCGTGCGCTCCGGGGCGGCGTGCAGACCCCCAGGCGGCTGTTGGACCACGAGAAATGCGCTCCGCCGCAATCGGCAGAGCGCATGTCTCGTGGTCCCCGGGGAGCTGTCCTCGCCCGCGAACGAATGATCAGGGAGTGATCAGGAGATCACCGTGATGTTCGTGGCCTGCAGGCCGCGGTCGCCCTGCTGCACCTCGAACTCGACCTTGTCGCCCTCGTTGAGGGAGCGGAAGCCGCCGGAGTTGATGCCGGAGAAGTGGGCGAAGACGTCGTCGGAGCCGTCCTCGGGGGCGATGAAGCCGAAGCCCTTGTCAGCGTTGAACCATTTGACGGTGCCAGTAGTCATAGTCAGACCTGTCTTTCTGGAAGAAAGTGAGCTCGTCCCGAATTTCGGGGGCTCGGCGTTGCGATGCTTGCCATGAACGTTTCTTCAGAAAAACTGCCACACCTCAGACGGTGGGGTGATGCTTAAAAGACAAAACGAAACCTCAACAACTTCTCCTCAAGCTACGGCCCCGGCGGGCCGGAGTCAAACGTCGCGCCCCCGACGCCCCTCCGACCCGCCCTCCTCCACACGGCCCCGGGTGCCCGGTCTCAGACGCGCGCTGCGGCGAACGGGTAGTCCACGTAGCCCTTGGGTCCGCCCAGGTAGAAGGTCTTGGGGTCCGGGGTGTTCAGCTCCAGGCCGTCCCGCCAGCGCTCCACCAGGTCCGGGTTGGCGATCAGCTCACGCCCCACCATGACGCCGTCCGCGAGGTCCGCGGCCATGATGTGCTCGGACTCCTCGAGCTCGGTGTACTCGCTGAAACCGCTGTTGAGGTAGAACACCCCGTCGAACTGGCCGCGCAGCTCCTGCACGAACTCGCCGTCGATGTCCCTGTGCAGCACGGAGAGGTACGCCAGGCCCAGGTCCCGCAGGCCGGCGAGCAGCGCGGAGTAGGTGGCGCGGACGTCGTCGTGGTCGTCCTCGATGGCGCCCTGGACGTTGTGCTCGGGGGAGATCCGCAGACCCACCCGGTCCCCGCCGATCTCCTCGGCGACGGCGCGCACCACCTCGATCACGAAGCGCGCCCGGTTCTCGGGCGAGCCGCCGTACTCGTCCTCACGGTGGTTGGCGGATGGGGCCAGGAACTCGTGGAGCAGGTACCCGTTCGCGCCGTGGATCTCCACACCGTCGATCCCCGCGTCCACCGCACGGCGCGCGGCGGAGACGAACTCCTGCCGGATGCGCGGCAGCTCGTCGGTCTCCAGCGCACGCGGCACGGGAATGGGCTCCTTGCCGCTGGGCACGTGGGTCTGCTGGTCGATCCCGACGGCGCTCGGGGCCTCCGGCGTGGCGCCTCCCGTGAGCTCGGGGTGCGAGACGCGGCCCGCGTTCATGACCTGCATGAACACCACACCGCCCTTGTCGTGGACCCCCTCGGCCACGCGGGACCATCCGAGGGCCTGCTCGGAGGTCTCGATCCCGGCCTGGCCCCAGAACCCACGGCTCGTCAGTGCGGGGAACGTGCCCTCGGTGACCACGAGCCCCGCGGAGGCCCGTTGCGCGTAGTACTCCACGTTCATGTCCTTGGGCACACCGTCCTCGTCGGAGCGCATCCGGGTGAGCGGCGCCATGGCCACACGGTTTGTGAGCTCGAAGGCTCCTACGGTGATGGGGTCGAACAGGGTGGGCATGCGGGTCCCTCCGTTGAAACTGCGGTTACTGCCTGGTCATCAGGGACAACACCCTTGCTGCGCTGACCATTCCTGCGGAAAGTTCACGGGGTGCGGAGACCGCCGCAGAGGCACGCCGACGCCCCTCCCCCACACCCCGGGCACACCAGGGGCCGGGTGCCCCCGCTTCCGCGAGCGGTCCGCGCCCAGCCCCGTCGATCCCCCATCGGGTCACCTGCTCACCCGATCATTCCCCCGGTCTTGCGCAGTGCACGGCACTGCATGGAGCGAGGTCGCGGTTCAGCGGGAGATCACCTTGCTCGCCGCCACGGACTTGAGGCCCTCCACGCCGAACTCCAGGCCGAAGCCGGACTTCTTGATGCCGCCGAAGGGGATGCGGGGGTCCACGGCGCCGTGCTTGTTGATCCACACCGTGCCGGCCTCGAGGCGCTGCGCCACGGCCATGGCGTTGTCCGTGCTGGAGCTCCACACGGAGGCACCGAGCCCCACGTCCAGGCCGTTGGCCATGGCCACGGCCTCGTCCACGTCCGAGTACTTGATGACGGGCAGCGCGGGGCCGAACTGCTCCTGGGTCACCAGGGGGTTGTCGTTGGGCAGGTCCGCGATGATCGTGGTGGGGTAGAAGTAGCCGGGCTGCTCGGCCACCGGGTCCCCGCCCATGAGCACACGGCCACCGCCCTTCTTGGCGTCCTCCACGAGCCCGGCCACGATGTCGTACTGCTGCTTGTTCTGCAGCGGGCCCAGCACGTTCTGCTCCTCGCGGCCGTTGCCCATGGGCATCTGCCGGGCGACCTCCACGAGGGCCTCGCACACCTCCTCGTAGACGTCCTCGTGCACGTACAGCCGCTTGAGCGCCGCGCACGTCTGGCCGGTGTTGATGAACGCGCCCCAGAAGAGGTCTCCGGCGACGGCCCGGGCGTCCACGTCCGGGAGCACGACGCCGGCGTCGTTGCCTCCCAGCTCCAGGGTCAGCCGGGCGAGGCCGTCCGCCGCGGCGCGCATGATGGCCTGACCGGTCTTCGTGGAGCCGGTGAACATGATCTTGTCGACGCCCTCGTGGGTGGACAGCGCCTTGCCCACCTCGCCGCCGCCGGGGACCACGCGCAGGACGTCCGCGGGCAGCGCCTGGTTGAGCACGTGCACCAGGCCCACCACGGACAGCGGCGTGTACTCGGAGGGCTTGACCACCACGGTGTTGCCCATGCGCAGCGAGGCCGCGACCTGCCACACGGTGATCATCATGGGCCAGTTCCACGGGCCGATGGCCCCCACGACGCCGAGCGGCACGTACTGCATCTCCGCGTACCCGGACTCGTCGTCCACGAGCACCTCGGGCTCCAGCGGGAAGTCCGCGCTGGCACGCAGCCACCCCACGCAGCCGCCCACCTCGAACGCCGCGTTCGGACCGTTCTTCACGGGCTTGCCCTGCTCGCGGGAGAGCAGCTCGGCGAGCGCCTCGGCGTTCGCCTCGACGGCGTCCGCGGCCCGGTGCAGGTACTCGGAGCGCTTCGCGTGCCCCAGCCCTGCCCAGTCCGGTTGGGCCGCGCGGGCGGCGGCCACGGCGTCGTCGAGCTCGGCGGTGGTGGACTCGTGGACCGTGCCGACCACCTCCCCCGTGGCGGGGTCCAGGATCTCGTGGCCGGACGGGTCCGTGATGGCGGAGAGCAGGTCTTGGCAGGTGTTCACAGTGGCTCCTCTGGGGCGGTGGACGGGCGGCGCGGGCGAGCGCGGTGAGCGCGGTGAGCGCGGCCGACTGCCCCCATTGTGCCGTGGATCACTCGCGCGCGGCAGGCGTCGGAGGTGCTGCGCAGGCAGAGACAAGTGCGACGCACTGTGGGACAAGGTGCTCCGATGTTGTCCAGGACACACTGAAGACAACGATCCCCGGACCACAGGAGGCCCCCGTGGCAGAGACCACCACCCTTGCGAGACGTCACCTGTCCACCACGTCCGTGGTGTTCATGATCATTGCGGCATCCGCCCCGCTGACCGTGCTGGCGGGCGGCGCCCCCACCAGTTTCGCGGTGTCCGGGCTGCTGGGCGTGCCCCTGGGCTACCTGGCGCTGGGAATCGTGATCATGGTCTTCGCCGTGGGCTACGGCGCCATGAGCGGGCACGTGCAGAACGCCGGAGCGTTCTACGCCTACGTGACCGAGGGCCTGGGCAACCGGCAGGGCATTGCCGCGGCCATCCTGGCCCTGGTGTCCTACAACATGATGCAGGTGGGCCTCTACGGCCTGTTCGGCTTCTCCCTGGCCACCCTGCTGTCCTCGACCCTGGGCGTGGCCGTCCCGTGGTGGGTGGCCGGGGGGATCGGGTGGCTGGTGGTCGCGGCGCTGGGCGTCAACAGCGTGGACCTCTCCGCCAAGGTGCTCGGCTTCCTGGTGGCCCTGGAGTTCCTGGTGGTCACCGTGGTCTCCGTGATGGCCCTGGTCAGCGCCCCGGAGGGCCTGTCCCTGGAGACCGTGAACCCGTCACACTTCCTCACCGGGGGTGTGGGCGTGCTGCTCGCCTTCGGCATCGCCGCGTTCATGGGCTTCGAGTCCGGCGCCATCTACTCGGAGGAGACCAGGAACCCGCGCCGCACCGTGGCCCGTGCCACGTACATCGCGGTGGGTGTGATCGCCGTGTTCTACGCGCTCTCCGCGTGGGCGCTCTCCGTGGGGGTGGGCCCGTCCGCGATCGTGGGGGCCTCACAGGAGCTCGGGCCGGACCTGGTGTTCGCGTGGCTCGGCGAGCGCAGTCCCGCCCTGGCCACGGTGGCCAACGTCCTGTTCATCACCTCGCTGCTCGCGGCCCTCGTGGCGTTCCACAACGGCGCGGCCCGCTACTTCTTCGCCCTGGGCCGCACCGGCGTGCTGCCCCGCGTGCTGGGCCGGGTGTCCGCCCGCTCCGGCGCCCCCTTCGCGGGGTCCCTCGCGCAGTCCGTGGTGGGCCTGGTGGTCATCGTGGTCTTCGCGGTGGCCGGAGCGGGGTCGGAGCTCGGGGAGATGTTCCCCGTGCTCACCCTGTTCACGTGGCTGACCAACGCCGCCGCCTTCGGGCTGGTGTTCCTGCTGGCCGTGACGTCCGTGGCCGTGGTCGCCTGGTTCGCACGGGACCACCACGGCCACGGGCTCTGGACCCGGCTGGTGGCCCCGGTGATCTCGGCCGTGGCCCTGATCGTCGTGGCCGCGCTGATCCTCTCCAACTTCGACCTCATGATCGGCGCCGAGGGCTTCTCCCCGCTGGTGGTCGTGATGCCCGGGATCATCATCGGCTCCGGCGTGGTGGGCCTGATCTGGGGCGAGGTGCTGCGCCGCACCCGCCCGGAGATCTACGCCGGGATGGACCACGTGGACCAGATCCCCGAGTCCCAGGAGATCCCCGTGGTCCCCGAGCGCCGCTGAGCCCACCCCGTTCCCGGACGACGACGCCGCGCCCGGCCCACGGACGCCCGGCACCACCGCGCACCACCAGTCGGCACCGGGCGCCCGGGGCGCGCTCGGCAGCCGGGTGACCGGGCGGCGTCGTCCCCTCTCTTTTTGTCCCGACAACCCGCAACCCCTGGAGGTACCCGTGAGCAACCCGCATGTCGTGATCGTCGGAGCCGGTTTCGCCGGCCTGGTGGCCGCCCGTGAACTGCAGATGGCAGGCGTGGACGTGGAGATCGTGGAGGCCCGCGACCGCGTGGGCGGCCGCGCCTGGACCGAGGAGCGCATGGGCCGCCCCCTGGAGCTGGGCGCCACGTGGGTGCACTGGATGCAGCCGCACGTGTGGAGCGAGATCACCCGCTACGACCAGAGCATCTACCCCAGCCCGTTCTGCGACGACGCCTACTGGATCACCGGGGGCCGGGTGGAGCACGGCACCGAGGCGGACCTGGATGCCGCTCTGGCCCGCCCGATGGCCAAGATCTTCGAGGACTCGCGGGAGTTCTTCCCGTACCCGTACGAGCCCCTGCACGTGCTGGACGAGAGCAGCGGCAGCACCCCCGAGCTGCGGGAGCGCTTCCGCGCGGCGGACCAGGGCAGCGTCCTGGACTGCCTCGAGGGCGGTGACTTCACCCAGGAGGAGCGGGACCTGTGCGACGCGTACTGGTCCGCCGCGTACATCGGGGACCCGCACCAGGGCTCACCGCTGATGGCCAAGCAGTGGGCGGCACTGTCCGACCACCGGCTGAGCCTGATGGACGAGCAGACCCTGCGCTTCAAGCTCACCCACGGCATGCGGGGACTGTACGAGAACATCGCCGCGGACCTGCGCTGCCCCATCCGCCTGAACACCCCGGTCACGGCGGTCGACCACCGCTCCGACGGCGCCACGGTCACCCTGGGCACCGGCGAGAAGATCTCGTGCGACAGCGTGATCGTCACGGTGCCGGTGGGGGCGCTGCCCACCATCGAGTTCACCCCGGGCCTGCCCTCGGGGATGCGCACCGTGATCGACCAGCGCTGGAACTCCACGGGCTGCAAGATCTGGGTCAAGGTCAAGGGCCACCACAGCATCCTGGGCTACGCGCCCACCCCTCACAAGGCCGCCGTGTTCCGCAGCGAGTTCTTCATGGACGACGACACCACCATCTGCGTGGGCTTCGGCTCCCACCACGACGCCGTGGACCTCACCGACCCGCGGGACGCCCAGGCGATCGTGGACCAGTGGCGCCCGGACCTGGAGGTCGTGGACTGCACGGGCCACGACTGGGTGGCGGACAGGTGGAGCGGTCAGGCGTGGGCCACGCTGCGCTCGGGGCAGTTCACCAACGGCTGGCACCACTTCCGCTCCACCGACTCGCGGCTGCGCTTCGCCGGGGCGGACTGGGCGCGCGGCTGGCGCGGCGTGGTGGTGGACGGCGCCATCGAGACGGGCCTGTCCACCGCCCGGGACGTCCTCCGGGACATCCGCGTCTGAGCCGCACCGCAGGACGACGCCGCTCGCGCCCTTCCAGGGGCGGGCGGCGTCCGCGCATGCGATCCGTGCCGGGCCACCCGGTCCCTGGCCACACGGCCCTCGGTGCCGGGGCACATGCGGTGCGCGGCCCCGGTGTGCCTGCGGTGCACGGTGCCGGTGTGCCTGCGGCGCGCGGGACGCCCGGCGCGGTGCGGCACGGAGGCCGTCGGGCGGCGTCGTGCGGCGGCACTCTCAGGAGGAGCTGAGCACGCGGCGTCGGTAGGCGGTGGGGGACTCCCCGTACTCGGCCTTGAAGGCCTTGCTCACGTGGGCGGGATCCGTGAGGCCGTGTCGGGCGCTGATGGTGTGGACGGCGTCGTCCCGGTGGGCCGGGTCCGCGAGCTCCGCGCGGATGGCGGCCAGGCGCACCGCGCGGATGTGGGCGGCCACCGTGAGGTGCTGTGCCGCGAACCGGCTGTGCAGCTGACGCACCGACACGTACAGGGCGCGGGCGATGGACCCCGGGGAGAGCTCCGGATCCGCGAGGTGGTCGGCGATGTACGCGGTGGCCTGCTGCACCAGGAGGTCCCCCGCGTGCTCCCCGGCCGGCTCCACGACCTCCGCGGAGAGCACACTGACCAGCATGTCCAGCGCGGAGCGCACCAGCTTGCTCGCGTGGGGGCCGCGCAGCAGGTCCATGTTCTCGGCCAGGTTGCGGAACATGGGAACGGCCACCCGGCCCAGACCGTCCTCCTGGCCGATGCGCTGGGCGGTCACCAGGTCCAGCTGGGCGGGGATCAGCTGCACCACCGATCGCGGGAAGGTCATCACCAGGCTGTGCTGGGGGCCGTCGTAGACCAACTCGTACGGGCGGTAGGCCGCGTACAGGCCCAGTCCGCCGGGGCCCAGCACGCACTCCCGCCCGTCCTGGCGCAGCCGCGCCCGACCCTGCAGCTGCAGGCTGAGCTTGAGGTACTCCCCCGCGTCCCGGGCCACCATCTCGGCGGTGCGCACCACCCGGTGGGCGCTGGTGGTCATGTCAAAGAGGTGGACGTCGTCCAGTTCCACCGTGGTGAGATCCGCACGGAACTCGCTGTCCACGGGGGCAGTGATCTCCAGGGCCGCGAAAGAGACGTTGATGGTCTCGCGCCACTGCGCGAGGGTGAGGTCCGTGCGGCGCCCGGCGGCTTCCTGGCCCGTCATGCGCGCCCCCTCTCCGATCCGCCCGCGGCACTGCGGGCCCGTGTCCGCATGCTACGCCGCCGCGGGCCGCGGCTCTGGGCGTCACCGGGGAAACACCCGCACCCCCCTGCCCCTAGAGTGTTCTCAGACCGCGCCGCCGCCCGCCCTCGGGCGCGGCTCCCCGGGCCTGCACCGCTGCGGCCCCGACGTCCGGAGGACCACCATGTACGCCGATCCCACCGACATGAACGCCATCCGCGAGCTGCTCCACGAGATCCTCCGCAACGACCCGGCCCCGCTGCACCTGGGGATCGACCTGGGCGAGATCGAGCAGGGCAAGGTCACCATGTCCATGACCGTCTCGGACTTCATGGCCAACGGCCACGGCATCTGCCACGGCGGGGACCCGTTCACCCTCGCGGACACCACGCTCGCGTACTGCTGCGCCACCGCGGGCGCGCCGATCGTCACGCGCAACGCCGAGATCACGTTCACGGCCCCCGCGCACACCGGCCAGACCATCACGGCCACGGCCACGCGCCGGGTGAGCTTCGGCAGGAACCAGATCTGCGACGTCGTGCTCGAGGCCGACGGTCGCGTGGTCGCCTACTTCACCGGCCAGGGCACCACGCCCCCGGCCCCGAAGACGCAGGTGCAGGCCTGAGCCCGAGCGGCTGAACGATGACGATCCCCGCGGCACCCGTACGAGGTGCCGCGGGGATCAGACCGCGGACCAGCCGCCGTCCGAGGGCAGGACGGCGCCGTTGACGTTGACGCCGTCGTCGCTGGCCAGGAAGCAGATGGAGGACGCCAGGTGGGCCGCGCTGGCCACACCGGGCATGTTCGCCTGCACGGTGGCCAGGCGGGCTCCGCCGAACTGCGAGGCGTCCTTCGGGATCTGGATGCCCGTGGCCACGCCGCCCGGTGCCACCACGTTGAAGCGCAGCCCGGAGGTCGCGTACATGAAGGCGGAATTGCGGGTCATGCCGATCACCGCGTGCTTGGACGCCGTGTAGGCGATGCCCGCCGCGGAACCGCGCAGAGCGGCCTCCGATGCCAGGTTCACCACGCTGCCGCGGCCGGCCTCGAGCATGAGCGGGACCACCGCGCGGGTCAGACGCATCATGGCCTCCACATTCACGGCGAACACCCGCTGCCACGTGGCGTCCGTGACCTCGTGCACCGGGGCGAAGTTGTCCATGATCCCGGCGTTGTTCACCAGGGCGTCGACCCGGCCGTCACAGGCGGCCACGACCCGCTGGGCGGCATCCTCCTCCGTGAGGTTCGCGGTCACGGGCACGAGGTTCTCGCCGAGCTCCTCAGCGAGGCTCCTCAGGCCGTCCTCCGCGAGATCCACGGCGACCACGCGGCCGCCCTCCTGGACCACGCGCATGGCCACGGCACGGCCGATGCCCGACGCCGCTCCGGTCACCACCACGGTCTGGCCGGCGAACCTCTCCGGGGTGGCCTTCTCCACCCACTCGGCGTTGAGCATCTGGGGCATGGCGGGATTCTCGGACATTTCGATCTCCTTCGATCAGCACATCGACGAACAGTGGGGTGGTTCAGACGGAGTCCGTGCGGTGCACGATCCGCCCGTCGCACACGGTCAGCTCCGCGGTGACGTCCTGGAGTTCCCGGACGTCCACCTCGAAGGGATGACGGTCCAACAGCACCAAGTCTCCCAGGAAGCCCTCCGCAATACAGCCCACCCTGTGCTCCTCGAACGAGGCCTTGGCGGCCTCCACGGTGTAGGCGTCCAGGGCCTCGGCCACCGTGATGTTCTGGGTGGTGTCCGTGACCTTGCCGGACACGGACGTGCGGGTCACGCACGCGGAGATGCCCAGCCAGGGGTTGGCCGTGGTCACCGGGAAGTCCGAGTTGCTCGGCGCCGTGATCCCGCGGTCCAGGAATGTGCGCATGGGGTAGGTCCGCCGCATCCGCTCCGGCCCCAGGTTCGTGAGGTAGGAGTCCCCGAGCTCGTGGAGGAACGCCGTGGAGGACGCCGCCACGATCCGGCCCTCGACCAGCCGCCGGAGGTCCTCCTCGGTGGGCAGCGCGCAGTGCTCCACCCGGTGACGACGCCGCGTGACCGCCTTTTCGTATGCCGCCTCGGGGCCCTCGGCCTCGGCGGCGACCTCGCGGCCCGCCCCCTCGATGAGGTCCAGGGCCTGCTCCACGGCGCGCTCCCCGATCCCGTGGATGGCCAGCCGCAGACCGTTGCGCAGCGCCTGGGCGGCCATGGGGGCGATGTCCGGGGTGTCGTAGTAGAGGATGCCGCGGGAGTCGGTGCCCTCGAAGGGCTCCTCCACCGCCGCGGTCCGTCCACCCACGGAGCCGTCCAGGATGAACTTCATGCCCTGGATCCGCACCATGTCGTCCCCCAGGCCGCTGCGGATCCCGGTGCCGATCACCTCGTCGTAGCTGCCGTGGAAGTCACCGAGCTTCAGCGCGAAGTACCACGGGCGGAACCGTGTGGTGAGCTCTCCCTCGTCCTTCAGCCGCAGGTAGGTGCCCATCTCCAGGGGCCCGGTGCTCATGTCGTGCACCGTGGTGAGCCCCCACGCCGCGAAGTCCTGTTGGGCCACGCGCATGCCGTCCAGCAGCTCGTCCGCCCCGCTCACGGGCAGGTCCGCGAGCGACATCGCGGTCTCCTGGAGCAGCCCGGTGGGCTCACCGCTCTCATCCCGCACGATGCACCCGCCGGAGGGATCCGGAGTGTCCCGGGTGATGCCCATGCGCTCCAGCGCCGCCGTGTTCACGAGCGCCATGTGCGCGCACGTGCGCTTGAGGTACACCGGGTGCTCCGGTGCGGCCTCGTCCAGGTCCGCGCGGGTGGGCCCGCCCCCGTTCATGCGGTGCTCGTCGTAGCCCCAACCGATCCCCCACTCCCCCGCCGCAGTCTCCCGGGCTGCCTCACGGATAGCCGTGACGACGTCGCCCGCTCGCGGAGTGACGGACGGCCGGCAGTCCGCGTTCAGCGCCAGCCGCGCGTACAGCCCCGGGTGCCCGTGCGTCTCGATGAGCCCCGGCATGAGGTACCGCCCGCCCGCGTCCACCACCGGCGCATCCGGTGCCGTGCGGCGTCGTGCCTCGCCGGTGTCCCCCACGAAGGTGATGACGCCGTCCTGGACCACCACGGCCTGCGGCTCGGGACGGTACTGCCCGGCGGGTCGGTGCACCACGGCATTGACCACGGTGAGGCTGCGGGTGTTCTGCCCTGTCATGTCTGATTCCTCGTTTCCACCGGGGTCACCGGTTCAGCAGGTCTCCAGAGATCTGGTCCACGTTCTGCTCCTCGTCGCGGCGGATGAGCCGGCGGGCGGCGATCGAGGAGACCAGGGAGATGACACCCAGCACCATCAGCAGCAGGGCCGGGCCCGTGGAACCGCCGCCCGTGACACCGAGGATCCACGCGGCGAGCGCGGGCATGAACCCGGCGATCACGCCCGCGAAGTTGGCGCACATGGCGATCGCGGAGTAGCGGACCTTCACCGGGAACAGCTGGGTGAGCATCGTGCCCACCGGCGCGTACGGGATGGACGCGAAGCCGATGCCCAGGATCATCGCGGCGGTGATCCACGCGACGTCGCGCGTGTCCACGAGCCAGAAGATGGGGAACGCGAGCACCGTGGCCAGTGCGTAGCCCAGGACCACCACGATGGACGGGGAGGTCCAGTCCGCCAGCTTGCCGGCCACGGACATGGTGACCAGCTGCGCGACCGCACCCCACGTGATGGCCGTGAGGATCACGGTGGAGGGCAGGCCGAGCTCCCCGGTGACGTAGCTGATCATGAACGTGGTGAGCACGAAGAACCCGGCGTTGCCGAACAGGTACGTGCCCACGCCCAGGATCAGGCGGCCGGGCACGGTCCGCAGGATCTCGACGGCGGGCAGGCCCTCCTTCTCCTGGGGAGCGGCCGCGCGGGCGGCCTGGGCATCCTTGTAGTCGTCGGTCTCGTCCACGCGCAGCCGGATCCACACGCCCACGACGACCAGCAGGATGGAGATCAGGTACGGGATGCGCCAGGCACCCTCCAGGAACTTCTCGCCGGACAGCGCCACCACGGCGGCCACGATCATCGAGGACAGGATGGTGCCGGTGGGAGAGCCCAGCTGCACCACTGATCCGTAGAATCCGCGCTTGCCCTCGGGGGCGTTCTCCACCGCCATGAGGGTGGCACCACCCCACTCGCCGCCCGCGGCCATGCCCTGCACGCACCGCAGGACCGCCAACAGGATCGGCGCCACGATCCCAGCGGTCTCGAACGTGGGCAGCACCCCGATCAGCGTGGAGGACACACCCATGGCCACGATCGTGATCATGAGGATGGTGCGCCGGCCCAGCCGGTCCCCGAAGTGCCCCGCGAGCAGCGCCCCGATGGGGCGTGCGATGAAGCCCACCCCGAACAGCAGGAACGAGCTGATCACTGCCAAGGCGGGATCGTCCCCGCCGAAGAACAGCGGCGCAAAGACGATGGAGGAGGTGGTGCCGAACAGGAAGAAGTCGTACCACTCGAGGGACGTGCCCACGTAGGCGCCGACCAGCGCGCGGCGGGCCTTGCGGGGGTCGTGCTGCCGGACGGTCTGGCCGCCCTGCGCGTGGTCTGCGGGACCACCGACGGTGTGGGACATGGGCACCTCTGGATCAGGAGGGAGGAGAACCGGTCCACGCGGTGGCCGGCGGGACCACCACGCTGTGACCCCTGCCCTGCCACTATGTGACCCAGGTCGCAGAGCGTCAAATACCTCGCGAACCCCGTTCGGCAGAAAAGTGTCGACTGTGTCATTTCATCCGGTGGGCTCGAGAGGGTTGTGGTGCCGCGCGCTGAGTGGTCGACTGGCTCCATGAGTGAAAACAGCATCTGGGAAGCCCTTCAGACCGCCCGCGACAAGGCCAAGGAGCGTGAGGACGAGGAGAAGCAGCGCGTCGAGGACGCGGACAACCACGAGCAGCAGCGCGCGGCGAGTTCGCGCGTGGCCGCACGTCAGGCCGCCCGCGAGACCCTGGACGACATCCTCGCCCAGCGGGAGGGCTGAGCCATGGCGGGTAGGCACACTGCGGATGACGGCCAGACCGCCAAGGAGCAGACCGTGGGGATGACTCCCGAGCAGGAGCAGGAGTACCTCCAGGACGACCGCACCCAGCCGCAGCCCGCAGACGGCGGGATCGGCGCCATGACGGACATGCAGGGCCGGGAGCCGGACACCGGCAACTAGCCCCGCAGCGACGCCAAGAACTCCCACAGCGTCTGCGCGGCCGTGGTGAGGTGGTGCGCGAAGCCCTCCAGGTCCTCGCTGGTGTCCCGGCGGTAGTTCACGCAGAACTCGTAGCTGTCCGCGCACGTGGTGTAGGTGACCCCGAAGCCCTCGGGTGTGGTGGGGGCGAACGCGTAGCGCACGATCCGGTCCGGTCCACCGATGGACGTGGTGGAGAGGAAGTCATGGCGCACCGCCGCGAGCGCCGGGGATCCGAAGAACGCGGAGGGCTCACGGGTGCGCTCGGCCATCATGGCGAGCCCCAGCATGTGCCGGTCCACCCCGTGGGCGCTCTTGCACGCCTTGACCCAGCCGCGGTGGGCGTCCAGGGCGGCGCGGAAGAGCTCCTCGGTGGCGTGACCCTCATGGAGGGCGCGCACGAACGCGGCGGCCTCCGGGGTGACGGGCCGCAGGCACTCGGTGCGCCCGGCCTGGTACTCGCGCATGTCCACCGCTTCGTAGACCCCGCGCACGCGCCCGTACGTGGCGTGCTGGGCGAGCAGCAGGATGAGCTGCTGGGCGGCGTCGTCGCTGATCCGGAAGGGCAGCTCCGCGCGGTGCGGGCGCGGCACCACCACGCGGTGCACGCCCAGCAGCGCGGCCTCGCTGCGGTAGCCGGCGACCGCCGCCACGAGCTCCTCCCGCAGCTGCGGGTCGATGTCCCACGTGAGGGCCTCCGGTGACGGTGCGTCCGGCAGGGGCGCCTCGTCCGGGACCGTGACGTCCTGCAGCTCCCCGGCGACCGCCAGGATCGTGGCGCCGTCCACGGTGCTGTGCTCCACGAGCATCGCGAGCCACTCGTCCTCCAGGCACACCTCGTACGTGATGGGCTTGTACACCCACGCGTGCCCCACCTCGAACGCCGAGCGTTCCAGGTGCTTCACGACCTCCGCGCGTGCCTCCACCAGGTTGACCACGAACAGCATGCGCGTGATGCGCTCGTAGACCGCCGCGTTGTGCGCGTCCGCGGTCAGTCGCTCCAGCAGCGGCGCCGCCACCTCGCTGCCCAGGTAGGACAGCGCCCCGAACGGCAGCTCGGTCTCGCGCGGCTCGTCCCGCTCGAGCACCCCCCGCAACCCCTGCGCCACGGTCCGCAGCGGCACCGGCCGCAGCTGCCCGGTGGCGATCGGCAGCGCGTACAGCCGCCCGCGGTGGATCACACCGATCTCCGGGACGTTCACCACGCCGCCGGACGACGACGCCGCGTGGCCCGGTCTGCGGATCTCGTCACGTTCCGGGAGGGGATGGCGGACTCCCCCGGCCAGGCACTCCCACTGCTCCATGCTCAGGGGGTTGCCCCGGGGGTCCACCTGCTGGGGAGTCTCCCCGCGCACCTGCCGCAGGTGCACCGACGCCGCCCGGTGCACGAGCTCCGCGGCCCGGCCCACGCCGGGTGAGCCGTAGTCCCCCGCGATCTGGAAGCCCACACTGGTGGTCAGCGGCAACGGGGTGCGCACCGTGAGGTAGCCGTCCAGCCACTCCCGCGAGAGCCAGCTGCGTCCCGCGGCGTCCTCCGCGCGGGCGAACTCCTCCAGTGCGGTCTGCAGCCGCGGGCCCTCCTGGGATGCGAAGCGCTCGACCTCCCGGCGGGCACCCTCAAGGGTTTCCCGGTCCACCAGCGGCTCCGCGGCCGTGAGGAAGCGGGAGAGCGTCCCGTCCAGCGGGGGCACTGGCAGGGTCTTCGCGCTCATGGGGTCCTCTCGGTGGTGCGGCAGGAAAGGGTCAGGGGTGTGCTCACCTGCCACGCACGCAGCAGGGCGTGGATGTGGCGGTCGTAGGCGGCGTCGGCGTCCTCACCGGGCGCCCCGGGGTGGTGCATCTCGATGGCGATCCAGCCGTGGATCCCCGCCCGCACGGACGCCCCGATGTCCGTGACGGGGACGGGGTGGAGGGCGCCCTCGTCGATCCCGGCGCGGATCAGCCGGTACATCAGGCGCGTGGAGGCCTCCGCGAACTCCACGCGCTCCGCGTCCCCGACCATGGGTGTGCCCAGCCAGGGGCGGCCGCGCCCCAGGATCACCTTGTACAGCTCGGGGTTCGCGAGCACCCAGCGGCGGCTCTCCCGCGCGAGCGCGCACAGGTCCTCGAGCGGCCGTCCCGTGGTGAGCGCCCCTCTCTGAGCCCGGAGGTAGTCGGCGAGGGCTTCACGGCGCACCTCGGCGATCAGCGCGTCCCGGCTGCCGAACATGGTGTAGATGGCGGTGGTGGAGCAGCCGTGCTTGGCGGCCAGCGGCCGGAGGGACACGGAGTCCACACCACCGGACAGGATCTGCTCGGCGGCGTCCTGGATCAGGGCTCGGCGGGTGGTCTCATCGAATTTGCGGGGGCGCGCCACGATCGCAATGCTACTGGTCAGGCCGGGGTCGGGCGCTCGATGACGGAACGCGGACACCGCCTCCGGCCCACGACGCCGCACGGCCGGCTCCCGTGCGGCCCCCACCGCGCCGCTCAGGTGTCGGAGCGCGCCTGCCGGTTGCGGCGGATGCGCTTGAGCCCCCACCCGATCACCGCCACGAGGACCACGACCACCACGATGCGCGAGAACACGCTCGCGTACTGCTCCGCGATGTGCCAGTTCTCGCCCAGGTAGAACCCGGCCAGCACGAAGATGGTGTTCCAGATCAGGGATCCCAGGCCGCTGAGCAGCACGAAGAGTCCGAACGGCATCCGCTCGATGCCCGCCGGGATGGAGATCAGGGAGCGGAAGATGGGGACCATCCGCCCGAAGAACACGGCTTTGCGGCCGTGGCGGTCGAACCACGCCTCGGTGCGGTCCAGGTCGTACAGGTCCACCAGGGGCATCTTGTCCACGACGATCCGCAGCCGGCGGCGCCCCAGGGCGATGCCGATCCAGTACAGCGCGATGGCGCCCACGATCGAGCCCAGGGTGGTCCAGAAGATGGCACTCGCCAGGCTGAAGCCGCCCTGGCTCGCGGTGAATCCGGCCAGCGGGAGGATCACCTCGGACGGCAGCGGCGGGGACAGGTTCTCCAGCGCCACCAGGAAACCGGCACCGGGGGCACCGATCGCGTTCATCACGTCCACCACCCACGCCGCGACGCCGGTGAGTGGGGAACCGCTCTCAGCGGTGGCGGCCAGGATGGCAGGCAAGGACATGAAGGTGTTCTCCGCACGTGGTCGTCAGGGGTGGGCCCCATCCTACGGGCGCTGGCTCGGAGCCGGCTTGGAGGTTCCGGGGCGTTGCACGGTTGAATGGGCGCATGCGCCTGTGGTCACTTCACCCGTCCCTGCTGGATCGACGCGCCCTCGTGGCGGACTGGCGGGAGGGCCTGCTGGCCCAGAAGGTGCTGCTGGGTCAGACCACGGGCTACACCCGCCACCCGCAGCTGCAGCGCTTCCGCGCCACGAGTGATCCGGTGGGCTTCGTGACGGCCTACCTGCACGGGGTCGCGGACGAGGCGGACCGGCGCGGCTACAGCTTCGACCGCTCCCGCGTGGCGCGCCCCCGGGACACCGAGCCCCGCTCCATCACGGTCACCACGGGCCAGCTGCGCTACGAGTTCGAGTTCCTGCTGCAGAAGGTCCTCGCCCGGGACCCGCAGTGGGCCCGCACCGCCCTGGACGGCACGGATCCCGACGCCGCCCCTGCCCACCCGCTGTTCGCGGTGGTTCCCGGGGACGTGGCCGAGTGGGAGCGGATCAAGCCGTGAGCGGAGCGTCGGGGAAGGGAGTCGCGCGGCGGCGTCGTCGGATCTCGCGCTGGCTCGCGATCACGGCGAGCGCCCTGGCCGGTCTGGCATACGAGGAGCTGCTGAGCGCCGGGGCCTGATGCGCCGCGCACCCGCCGTGCGGCCGCGCGATTTTTTCGCTCGCCTATCTAGTTGTTGATACGTCATCACCGGTTGTGGGACACTGGACGTGCCCATTGCCGCACGACCGACATGGACAAGGACACTCGAATGAGCACGCCCGCCGCCGCCCCAACCGTCAGCACCCCGACCCGCGGAGGCCGCTCGTGGCTCTGCCTGATCCCGTTCGTCCTGCTCGTCGCGGCGGTCGCCGCGCTCGGCGGACTGGCGTCCTCCAACGCGCAGGAGGTCTACGGGAGCCTGGAACTGCCGTTCTTCGCCCCGCCCGCGTGGCTGTTCGGACCCGCCTGGGCCGTGTTCTACACGCTGATCGCCGTGGCCGGCTGGCTCGTGTTCCGCGCCCGTGGCTTCTCCTTCCCCCTCTATCTGTGGGCCGCCCAGCTGGTGCTCAACGCCCTGTGGACCCCGCTGTTCTTCGGCGCCGAGCTGTACTGGCTCGCGTTCGTGGACATCGCCGCCCTGTGGGTGGCCGTGGTGTGGTGCGTGGCCGTGTTCTGGAAGGTCAACCGCCTGGCCGCGGGGCTCATGGTCCCGTATCTCGGGTGGGTCACGTTCGCCGCGGCCCTGAACCTGGGGATTGCGCTGCTGAACTGACGCCCCGGGCAACGCCTCCGCGATCCACTGGCGCCCGGCTCCGCACAGTGCGAGTCTGGTGCCCGTGCCCACCGAGAACCCCGCCTCTGACGAGCAGCACCGGGCCGCGCCTTCTCGGGACGCGTACCCCGACGCCGCGGCCGGCTCTGGCGAGGTGGACCTCGCCCTGCACTACCGTGCACCCCTGGACCTGCACGGGCTGTTCGTCTGGTTCGCGGTGCATGCCGTCGAGGGCATGGAGGTCGGCACGGCCACCTCCTACTCCCGGACCCTGCGCCTGCCGGGCGGCCCCGCGTGGCTGCGGGTGTACCGGCGGGGCGCGGACGAGCTGCGGATGCGTGCCCGTCTCACGGACCTCGCGGACCTGCCCGACCTGATCGCCCGGGTCCGGAGACTCCTGGACCTGGATGCCGACCCCCTGGCCGTGGACGAGGCGCTCTCCCGCGTGCCCGCCCTGCACCCGCTCGTCGAGGCCCGGCCGGGTGTGCGCGTCGTCGGCTCCGTGGACCCGGAGGAGACACTGTTCCGCACCCTGATCGGTCAGCAGATCTCCCTGGCCGCCGCGCGCACGATGCTCGGTGCCCGCACGCGGGAGATGGGTGAGCCCGCCCCGGACTTCGCCCCGGGGCTGAGCCGCATGTTCCCCACGGCGGCGGCAATCGCGGAGCACGGCGAGCGCTTCCTGCGCGGTCCCGCGGCCAGGGTGCGCGCGGTGCTCGGGGCCGCACGCGCCGTCGCCTCCGGGGAGCTCAGCCTGTCCCCCGGGGACGACGCCGCCCAGCAGCGTGCCGCCCTGCTCGCCCTGCCCGGGGTGGGGCCGTGGACCGCGGACCACGTGCGCATGCGGGTCACCGGGGACCCGGACGTGTTCCTGGTGGACGACGGCGCCATGCGGGCCGGTGCCCAGCGGATCGGCCTGCCCGGGGACAAGAAGGCGCTGACCGCGTGGGCGCAGGACGCCGCCCCGTGGCGCAGCTACGCCACCACCCACCTGTGGGGTCCGCTGACACCACCCGCCACCTTCGACGAGAGCGAGCAGCCATGACCCACACCGTGGAGACCATCGACACCCCGGACGGCCCCTTCACGGCCGTGGCCGGGCCGGACGGGGCGGTGATCGCCTCGGGCTGGACGGCGTCCCCCGATGAGGCGCTGGCCCGGGTGCGGGAGCAGTGGCGTCCGCAGGACGTGCGCGCCGGGACCGTGGCCGCGATGGACGCGGTGCGGTCGTACTACGCGGGGGAGCTCGACCCGGTCATGGCCGTGCCCGTGGAGCTGCACGGCACGGACGGGCAGCTCGCAGGGTGGGAGCAGCTGCGGCGCATCCGGCCCGGTGACCCGCAGACGTACACGGAGTTCGCGGAGGTCTTGGGCACCCCGCGGGCGGTGCGGGCGGCGGCCTCGGTGTGCGCGCGCAATCCCGTGGCGCTGTTCGTGCCGTGCCACCGGGTGCTGCGCTCGGACGGCTCGATGGGTGGCTTCGCGTGGGGCGAGGACGTGAAGCGGAGCCTGCTGGAACGGGAGGCGGCGGGGCGGGCGCGCTGAGCTCGGCGGACACGGGGCACGGGGCACGGGGCACGGGCAGGTTTACCGAGGTCTGCCGGACCACTACGAGGGCGCAGTCCCACGAGCAGCCGTGGTGGATCCGCTCGGGAGTGGGGGACCTCGTTGCACCGCTCGCACCCACCGCTGCGCCCAGGTCACCTCACGGGCGGCGTGACAGACTGTGCGGGTGGAACGGGTGAGTGCGGCGCAGAGCATGACGTGCAGCGTCGTCATCCCCGTGCGCAACGACGCCGCGTACCTCGAGCGCTGCCTGCGCGCCCTGCGGGAGCAGACCCGCGTGCCGGACGAGATCGTGGTGGTGGACAACGCGTCCTCCGACCACCTGGCGGACGTTCTCGCACGGCACCCCGAGGTGCGGTGCGTGCGTGAGCCGGAGCCCGGCGTCGCCCATGCGGCCGCGGCGGGATACGACGCCGCGCGCGGCGACCTGATCCTGCGCTGCGACGCGGACAGCCTGCCCGCCCCGGGGTGGGTCGAGCGGCACGCGAACACCCTCACGCGGGCACTGGGCCGACCGCAGGGCAAGGACGTCGTGGCGGTCTCCGGGATCGCGCGCTTCGGCCCGCGGTGCCCGGGCCTCGGGCGTCTCGCGGGCGCCGCCTACATCACGGCCTACCGGCTGGTGGCCGGGACCGCCCTGGGGCACTGGGCGCTGTGGGGTTCCAACATGGCGTTCACGCGGTCCTGGTGGCGGCGGGTATCCCCCGCGGTGCACCGCGACGCGCACGTGCACGACGACTTCGACCTCAGCTTCCGCGTGCGGCCCCGCGAGCGGGTGGTCATGGACCCGGGCAGCGCCGCCGTGGTCTCGTGGCGGGCGGTGGTCTCGCCGCCGCGGATCCGCAGGCAGCTGCGCATGGCCGCCGCCACGCTGCGCGCCAACTGGCGCACCGAGCGGCCGTGGGTGCGGATCCGCACTCGCCTGACCCGCCGGGGTGCCCGCCCGTGACGCACCGTTCCGCAGCACGGACCACCTCCCCGGAGGGCCCCCGGGACGACGACGCCGCACGGTCGCCCGGGCGCGCCCGTCCCTCGGAGGTGTCGGCCCACCGGGGCTCGAACTCGGGCTGCGAGCAGGACGGGGCGACAGCGGCGTCGTCGTCCTCGGCGCCGGATGCGGGAGTGCCGGCCGAGACCGGGGGCTCCCTCGTCTGGCACACGGGGTGGCTGCGCCGAGCGGGTGCGGTGGCGGCGTCGGCCACGTGCTTCACGGCGATCGTGGTGGCCCTGGTCTACGCCCTGGACGCCCGCTGGGTGGACACCGCCGTGCTCATGCTGGCCGGGCTGGGGCAGGTGATCGCGTTCCTGTGGTTCCGCGCGCCGTGGCCGCGGGCGGTGTGCTCCCTGGTCCTGCTCACGGCGGCGGTGAGCGCGGCGCAGCAGCTCTACAACCGGATCTGGTGGTGGGACATCCTGATCCACTTCCTCGCGGTCCACGCACTAGTGTGGATGCTCTGGAACCGGGTGCTTCGGGGCAGCGCGCAGCTGCGGGACCGGATGCGGGACGCGCGCCGGGAACCGTACCTGCTGTGCGCGCTGGCCGGGCTGTCGCTCGCCACGGTGTGGGAGATCATGGAGCTGCTGGGGTTCCTGTTCGTGCCCCCGGAGATCCACATCCCGCCGCTGGACACCCTCCTCGACGTGACCGTGGGGGTGCTGGGCGCCGCCATGGTGGGGCGGCACCGGGAGCCGCGGTGAACACGGGTGGGGCAGGGCAGCGTGAAGGAACCCTCCGGGGAGCCTGCCGGCTGCCCGGCCCACAGGTCCGCCCGAGCCCGCCGGTCGTGGCGCGCCACGGCCGGTGACCCGTGCGGTTACTTGCGAAGGCCTCGCAGAGCGCCGGTGGACCACAGCGCCGCGGCGATGAGGACGGGCTGGAAGAACAGGCGTACGAAGCGCTTGGTGTCCGTGTCCAGCCCGAAGCCGTCCCGGTGGTGGATCCACTGGGCCAGGTTGCCGGGGAACACCGCGGCGAAGAAGCCGGCGGCGACCAGCCCGACCGTGCGGCGTCGTGACCGGGCGGCGATCAGCGAGGCACCCAGCGCAATCTCCACCACACCGGACGCGAGGACGGTGACGTCCGTGTCCAGGGGCACGAAGTTCGGAACCTGGGCCTGGAACTCGTCACGGGCGAAGGTCAGGTGGCTGACGCCGGCGAAGGCCAGGAAGCCGCCGAGGGCCGTGCGGACGATGTGGCGGGCGGGGGAGAGCGCGGCGGGGTTTTCCGCCCGCGCACTGCGCCGGAAAGGACGACCGGAGGTGTGCAGAACGTTCATGACGACTCCTTTTCACTGGTGATCCTGACGGGCCTCGACCCCCCAAGTGCCGAGACCCGCCGACATCGATGCCGCAAACGGGTGCAGATTTTTCGCTGCCCCTCGTTACTGGCCACCCTGGATGCTCGGCTGGCAAGACCAGGGCGGGTGCCACGCGACCCGACCGCGACTGATTATAGTTGTGCAATTTTTAGTTGTCCACAACTAAATGGAAGAGGAACTCGCCGTTTTGTCCCGGCCGTGTTCGAACCCCGCAGGCGCGGGGAGCACCAGCTCGACGGCCAAGCCGAAACCGCCCCCGCCGGGCTCATCCCCGCAGGCGCGGGGAGCACCGGGCGGATCGCCGCGAGCGCGGCGGTGGTCTCGGCTCATCCCCGCAGGCGCGGGGAGCACGGGGAGCCGTTGACGGAACGTGACCGGCAACGGGGCTCATCCCCGCAGGCGCGGGGAGCACTTTGAACTCTTGCCGCGGGGCAGGGAGGGGAGGGGCTCATCCCCGCAGGCGCGGGGAGCACGCGTTCGAGTTCTGTGAGTCCCCCGGCGCTCCGGGCTCATCCCCGCAGGCGCGGGGAGCACACCGAGTGGGAGACCCTGGAGGAAGCCCGGAAGGGCTCATCCCCGCAGGCGCGGGGAGCACCTGTCCCCGATGGTGAGGACGCCGGGGCCGAGCGGCTCATCCCCGCAGGCGCGGGGAGCACTTAATCCCGGCCTAGGTGTTGGAGAGCACCGTCGGCTCATCCCCGCAGGCGCGGGGAGCACCGCAGCGCTGTCCCGCCCCGAGGTGGGTAGGGCGGGCTCATCCCCGCAGGCGCGGGGAGCACTTCCAGGGCGGGGCGCTGCACGGCGCCACGGACGGCTCATCCCCGCAGGCGCGGGGAGCACTCGCCGCTGGAAGCCGCCGCCGAGTTCCGCTCGGGCTCATCCCCGCAGGCGCGGGGAGCACACCGTGATCCTCGTATCTCCGCTCTCTGACCAGGGCTCATCCCCGCAGGCGCGGGGAGCACGGGCCAGGGACCCCGCCCGCCGCATCCGGGGCAGGCTCATCCCCGCAGGCGCGGGGAGCACAGCCTGGCCGAGAACGACCAGGTTGCCCTGCGGGGCTCATCCCCGCAGGCGCGGGGAGCACCGGCAGCTGCAGCTGCACCTGCCCGTCCACCGCGGCTCATCCCCGCAGGCGCGGGGAGCCCAACCCAAGACGTACCGCAAGAAGCCCGTGACCGGGCTCATCCCCGCAGGCGCGGGGAGCACGGCAGACCCCCACCAGGCTTGTCCATCCCCGCCGGCTCATCCCCGCAGGCGCGGGGAGCACTTCAAGGCCGGTTTGGGACTGCTGAAGGACGCGGGCTCATCCCCGCAGGCGCGGGGAGCACTTGATGTCGTCGCCCTTCCAGAAGTCGTTGATCGGCTCATCCCCGCAGGCGCGGGGAGCACACCGCGCCCGTGGTCATGACCACCGAGGCCGCCGGCTCATCCCCGCAGGCGCGGGGAGCACAACTCCTCGAGGTCTTCGGGCTCGGCGTCCACGGGCTCATCCCCGCAGGCGCGGGGAGCACGCTAGCGCCAGCAGCACGACGAACGCGCTGGGCGGCTCATCCCCGCAGGCGCGGGGAGCACGCTAGCGCCAGCAGCACGACGAACGCGCTGGGCGGCTCATCCCCGCAGGCGCGGGGAGCACCTCAGCCCGCTCGTGGGACTTCGCGGCGGGTTGGGCTCATCCCCGCAGGCGCGGGGAGCACACCCGCGCCCAGTTCGACGCGGAGGGCTCCCACGGCTCATCCCCGCAGGCGCGGGGAGCACGCCTCGTCGGCGACGTCGATGCGCTGGCAGGGCGGCTCATCCCCGCAGGCGCGGGGAGCACGCGCTCGCGAACCTGTCGACGGCCATCAGCCGAGGCTCATCCCCGCAGGCGCGGGGAGCACACAGTCGCCGCACGCGCCTTGTGCCCCGCGCCCGGCTCATCCCCGCAGGCGCGGGGAGCACGGCACCGTGAAGACCGCCCGTGTGCCGGGCAACGGCTCATCCCCGCAGGCGCGGGGAGCACACGGACCGGAAGAAGCCCTCCGCGAAGTTCTCCGGCTCATCCCCGCAGGCGCGGGGAGCACGCCTGTGCTGCCATGGTCAGTTCTCCTTCGTGGGGCTCATCCCCGCAGGCGCGGGGAGCACGGTGGCGGGGTTGATCCACCGGGCGATGGTGTCGGCTCATCCCCGCAGGCGCGGGGAGCACGACCTGTGGATCGTCACGGAGGTGGAGTTGCCGGGCTCATCCCCGCAGGCGCGGGGAGCACGCCGACCGTGAGCAGTCTCGTGTGCGGTGGCGGGGCTCATCCCCGCAGGCGCGGGGAGCACGTTGATCGCCCGAGACGCCGACCCCGCATCGTTGGCTCATCCCCGCAGGCGCGGGGAGCACTTCGGGAAGCCGTCGTGGCTGGTGGACACGGGGGGCTCATCCCCGCAGGCGCGGGGAGCACTGCACAGCCAACACCAGGGCCGTGTTGGGGAGCGGCTCATCCCCGCAGGCGCGGGGAGCACGTCGGGAGGCGATTGCTCAGGCGGAGAAGGATCGGCTCATCCCCGCAGGCGCGGGGAGCACGTCACGGGGTACGCCCTCGATCTGGCGTCCGCGGGCTCATCCCCGCAGGCGCGGGGAGCACTCCTGGCCAGAGATGCCCAGCCCCCCGAAGTGCGGCTCATCCCCGCAGGCGCGGGGAGCACAACTACATCGCCGCTGGCAAGGACCCCAAGAAGGGCTCATCCCCGCAGGCGCGGGGAGCACCATGACGGGTTCCTCCCAGACAGGGCGAGCAACGGCTCATCCCCGCAGGCGCGGGGAGCACTTCCCGTCCGCCGCCGCCTGCGCCGTGCCCGCCGGCTCATCCCCGCAGGCGCGGGGAGCACTCGCGGATACGTTCATGATCCGCGGAGGTCTCCGGCTCATCCCCGCAGGCGCGGGGAGCACACGAACTTGGGCCATGCCTCGACGTTCCCGGCGGGCTCATCCCCGCAGGCGCGGGGAGCACCAAGCTGAAGGATGCCGTGAAGGAGCCCATCAGGGCTCATCCCCGCAGGCGCGGGGAGCACGGGGGGCTCCTCCCGATCGTCCACGAGACCCCGGGCTCATCCCCGCAGGCGCGGGGAGCACGGCCGTGTCTGCTGGCGAAGAGCTCGGCGTCGGGGCTCATCCCCGCAGGCGCGGGGAGCACCGAGGTGCACGTGAGGCGGGTGACGGGGTGAAGGGCTCATCCCCGCAGGCGCGGGGAGCACTACACACCCCACTGCGCGGTCCCACCACCCGAGGGCTCATCCCCGCAGGCGCGGGGAGCACCAGGATCGGGTCCCGGCCATCGTGGGCTTCTTCGGCTCATCCCCGCAGGCGCGGGGAGCACTTGACCGTCCAGAACATCTTGACCGTGTCGCTGGGCTCATCCCCGCAGGCGCGGGGAGCACGGGGATGACGCCCGTGTGACCCTGCCGGATGACGGCTCATCCCCGCAGGCGCGGGGAGCACCTCAACGGGAAGAACAACTACCTCACCGGCACGGGCTCATCCCCGCAGGCGCGGGGAGCACCGGACCCCAGATGTCTGCGGTGTCCGCGAGGAAGGGCTCATCCCCGCAGGCGCGGGGAGCACGGGTCCACCCACGTCCGCGACATGCACGATGGGGGCTCATCCCCGCAGGCGCGGGGAGCACCGCACGATCTCCGCGGACATCGCCCCCGTCACGGGCTCATCCCCGCAGGCGCGGGGAGCACTATCCAGTTTGAGAACGGTGATGTTGCGCGTACGGCTCATCCCCGCAGGCGCGGGGAGCACTCGCGTGTGGCGTGCCATGGTGGGAGCATGATGGGCTCATCCCCGCAGGCGCGGGGAGCACGGACAGGAACTAGACCATGGCTGACTTCCAGGCGGCTCATCCCCGCAGGCGCGGGGAGCACGCCTCCAATGCCTTCTGGCCCGACGCGGTCACCGGCTCATCCCCGCAGGCGCGGGGAGCACCCGTCGAAGGCGGCGGCGATGTTTTTCCGGGACGGCTCATCCCCGCAGGCGCGGGGAGCACCTGAGGCGAACCTGGACCAGATGGGCCGTAACCGGCTCATCCCCGCAGGCGCGGGGAGCACGCCTGGGTGACCGTGCTGCCCGCACCGGCACCCGGCTCATCCCCGCAGGCGCGGGGAGCACCCATTGGTCGTAGTCGTACGTTGCGGCCACTAGGGCTCATCCCCGCAGGCGCGGGGAGCACCCGCGTACCTGAAGAAGGACGAGCTGCGCGAGAGGCTCATCCCCGCAGGCGCGGGGAGCACGCCGGGTTGTACAGGTCCAGCACGTACGCCCTGGGCTCATCCCCGCAGGCGCGGGGAGCACTCCGACAAAGCCACCCAAACCCTCGACATGGCGGGCTCATCCCCGCAGGCGCGGGGAGCACAACGCCGGGGCGATGCCGTCCCAGTGGGCACAGGGCTCATCCCCGCAGGCGCGGGGAGCACCACCCTTGCCACATGGCCGCGATCTCTTTCCCGGGCTCATCCCCGCAGGCGCGGGGAGCACTGGGGCTTTCGCTCCGCAGTACCTACAGGTGAAGGGCTCATCCCCGCAGGCGCGGGGAGCACCGGTACAAGTCCACGTCGGTGAGCACGTACCAGGGCTCATCCCCGCAGGCGCGGGGAGCACGGCTATGACCGATTCTACATGCGCCGTGCACAGGGCTCATCCCCGCAGGCGCGGGGAGCACCAGGCGGGCACGAACAAGATGCCAGCCCGCCCGGGCTCATCCCCGCAGGCGCGGGGAGCACTTGGCTCGCATCTCGGGGTCCGCGAACTTGCACGGCTCATCCCCGCAGGCGCGGGGAGCACGGGATAACCTGCGGGTCATGGCCCGGGACCTGGGGCTCATCCCCGCAGGCGCGGGGAGCACTGCGAACACGTGGGACGGAGAGCACGGGAGATGGGCTCATCCCCGCAGGCGCGGGGAGCACTACACCACCCTGCTGGTGAACAAGGCTGACGCGGGCTCATCCCCGCAGGCGCGGGGAGCACATGAGCAGGATGAACACGGTGTAGTCCGCATCCGGCTCATCCCCGCAGGCGCGGGGAGCACCGTGGACAACGGCATCACCCGCGCCGCCCCAGGGGGCTCATCCCCGCAGGCGCGGGGAGCACACTTGGTGACTAGGGGTTATTGTCCCCCGAGGGGTGTTTTTCCTTTGACTTCGACACTTTTGCGGTCAGGTCTTTTTGTCGCCGAACCTGCGACGGGCACCGGCTTTGCTCCACCCCGGCCTGAGCTCGGGAGAAGATCGGGGCTTGGTGCGCGAGGGGCGTTTCATCAGGGTCAACCCATCGAGATCCACTGGGTCCCAGTGGTGGTCCTTGACAGAGAACGTCAAGCCCTGCTCTCCCCTGGCATTCCATACAAGGATGGCCCGCCCCGAGCCAGATGACTCCAGCACTCGCTCCCACAGGTGCTCCCGAATCCGCGCACTGACTTTACCTACGAAAACCCCGGCAGAGACTTCGTACAGCCATTTCGTCAGATCCCCACGGAGCCCTACCGGGCAGGCTGAGAGGACCAAGACGATCATGAGTCCTCCCGAGAGAAGTTCTGCCCCGTCGGCATGCGGCCTTCACGCCGACCAGACCACAGCGACATGGCGTCGTCGTAAACAATTCGCATAACTTCCTCCCGCTCTTCAGCGCTCAGGAACAGCTCACGCAGGACATCTACGCACCGATCCATCACGTGCCCGGTGACGAGTTGATCTCGCAAAAGCCTTCTCACGTCATTCACGGGATCTTCGCTGCCCTGGGCCAGCACGTCGAAAGAGGCCGGGATTGTCGTCTCTGCCTTGAAGAGGTCCGCCACGTCGTAGACGAGGCTCTGGTCGTGCCCCACATGGACAAACCCGAGCCCGGGGCTCATGCCCAGAGCATGGATGACAGCCGT
This sequence comes from Kocuria rhizophila, assembly GCF_003667225.1. Classification (GTDB taxonomy): domain Bacteria; phylum Actinomycetota; class Actinomycetes; order Actinomycetales; family Micrococcaceae; genus Kocuria; species Kocuria rhizophila. Next base: position 40,076 of record NZ_RCOM01000002.1, on the reverse strand, counting down.
CACCACCCCGTACAAGCACGTGTTGGCGCTGGACAGAGCTTGATTGATCGGATCCGACCCAGAGAGATCACCGGGACGGTAGTCCCGCTTCACCCACTCGACACCGGTCCGCGCAGCCTCACGCTGGTAGAGCTGCCTGACCCGCGCACCCTCTCGCCCGCGAAGCTGCTGCATGGTCAGGGCGGATACATCCTCGCCGGGAAACCGGTATTCGTACATTCGCCGCGCGATGGACAGTCTCTGCCGCTGATTGGCAAATGCCCTCGCCTGAGCCTCCAGGAGTCGGCTTGACCGGGCCAAGGGCCGGCCAGCCGCATAGCACCGAACACCACCCTCACCCACCCACACCACGCTTGCCGCGCTGGCCCCGATCAGGCTCATGGCCGCATGAGTGACGCGTGTACCGGGCCCCAGCAGCAGAGCACCGATCATGGCAGCTGGGATGTGAAGGGTCCCAGTCTCGTCCGTCGCAGTGATCGCGTTGCTGTCCCTATGCACGACACAGCGCTCCAGGTACACGAAAGACAACCGTTCTTCCGCCCTGACGAGCTCCCTGCTCTCCGGAGGTGGAGCGCCAGTCACGAGGTCACCGGACCCTGGCCAGCGTCATCAGTCCGCACCCGTACGCCTTGCCCCGGCCCATTCCACCCGTCAGGTGGGATCTCAACAGGCCCGCGGAAGTGACGCGCAGCTGACCCGCGATGGTCACCTGGCGCTGAGTCACCGTCCGTCGACCGTCGCCATCCTGCTTACCGAACACCCGGTCGTGCCGCTTGACCACGCGTAACGACTTGATGGTGATCTCCTCGTTCGGCATTTCCCGTTGCTGGGGAAAATCGAGAGTCTCAAACCCCCAGCTGGAGGAACGTTCGTGGAACCAGGCCAGTTGCTGCTCCTCGGTGAGGTGGGGCATGAGCTTTCCGCGCTGTCCCTGAACGAACTGGCGCTTCACAGGGTTGACCGTCACGCGGAAGCTGTACTCCTGACCCGTCCTCAGACCATCCAGGAACCGGTCGTAGTCAGTGGTCTCGGCTGGCGAACTCTCCCACCCTGCGTTCTCCACCAGGTGCTGCATGTCCGGGACGTCAGGCGACACCATGTACAACCGCACGTCTGCCCCGTCTGCGTCCACGCGCCACAGATTCCGGGCCCCCACCTGAGCATCACGGGCGGGTGGGAAGCACGCCTCGACCGCGCCGTGCATGGCCCGAGGGTTGGCGAGCAGTTTTCGGGACTCACGCCGCTGCGGATTGAGTTGGATCCTGCTGAAGTACATCAGCCCTCCTTGACTGTCTGGAAGAAGTCGTCCTTAACATCCACGCCGTCGGGATTCTCGATCATCACAGGAGCCGGACGCACCACGGCGCGGGCATCGTAGAGTCGATGGCGGGGGTCGAAACTCACGGGCACGTCCTGAACCGTTTCGCCAACTTCGTCAGCACAGGCGTCCCTGGCCAGTGGCAAATAGACGACCTTCGCCGCTTCCCTGCGGTACCAATCGGAGGCCAGCCATGGAGTGGCGTCGACGTCCCGGAGGGTTGCCTCGACGTCGTCGCCCGGGAGCACCCCGCCCAGCAAATCCACCGAGGCGGGGCACGCCCGCCGGCCCAGATACAGCGGGAAACGCGGCGAGTCGATGGCTTCCGCCAAAGCGGCGACTAGGCTGTCCGGGCCAGAGATTGCGGCTGTATAGGCGGCGTCAACCCGGTAGTGACGCGACGACAGCGAGGAGTTCTTGGCCCCGCGCACCCGTGCCGTGTGGTAGTCGACCATGAGCCGACCCGGTTGATCGGCTCGCACGCCGAAACCCAGCTCGAGCAGATCCGTCAGCTCACTCGCGCGGGATCGTCCCTGCGCGGCGGCGAGCAGACCGATCACGCCGGACTTGCTGGGTTCCGTCCCGGCTTCGCGGGTCCTGTAGCGGGACGAGGTGCCCCACGACTGCTGCGGACCCTTCAGACGCAGGATCAGAACACTCATCGTGCGGCCTCGGCGCCAGCGTCCGAGGCCTCCCGAACAGCCTCTCCAACAGCCTCCACCAGTCGCTTCTGGTTGACGTTCTCGCCCAGTCCCTCGGCGCTCTCACGAAGCGCAGGCACGGTCATGACCCACGAGTGCAGAGGCGACATGCCGTAGGTGTCCTCCACACCCTGTGCCTCACTCGCGAGCGCAGCCGTGGCAGCCACTCGCCGGTTGCCGCCTTCGTCCACCTCAACCGGCTTCTCGAACGCATTCACGTAGCTCACCGGACGACGGTCTCGGACCGCCACCGAGACGAGCTCCGGCAAGGAATGCGCGGCGAATGTGTTCTGCTTCCCTGACGGAAGGCTCTCGATGAACGTGGCTGCGAAGGCTTCCGCCGCACGGACGGCCGCGTCCACGCTGCCGAGATTGGCCACGAGCTGGTCCACGTTGAGCGTCGCATAGCGGTACACCGTGGAGGACATCATCTCGAGGGTGCCGATCATGCCCGCACCCGTCTGCTCGTTGAGACGCTCCATCTCGTCGATGGCCGTGTAGTAGTCGAAATCGGGAACCGCAGCATGGGTGCCCAGGGCATGTGCCACCTGCACCGCAGCATCGACGTTCAACGTGGCGTCCTCCGCTACCATGCGCCCGAACAGAGCCACGTCCACAGCGTGCTCGGTGTCCAGGAGTTCCTGAGCCTCTTTCTTGCTCGCCAAGCCGGCCTCCCCCCGCTCGAGGAGCACGCGGGCCAACCTGTCCACCTGGTGGTAGCCGAGGAAGACCAGGTAACCCGCCGCTGGTGCCTTGGGCTCGGTGCCCGACTTCTTGGCCTTGGGGGCACTCACATTGATGCCCGCCTTTTTGAATGCCGCCTCGGCCGATGTCAGGGCATCGTCGTAGTCTGCGGTGGAGTCGATCTCCACCATGCGCTGGGCGACCAGCTCCACGACCCTCTTGGTGCGAGTTCCCAGTTCCGACCGGTCCAGGTAGTCGGCGAAGCTGCGTCGCTGAGCCGCTTTCAGGGCCTGCGATGAGATCCGCTGACGTTGCACACCACCGAAGAAGGCCGTTTTCGGGGCGCCGTCCTCGCCTCGGTTGATGTTGTTGGGGGCGAGGGTCTGCAGTGCATGAAAATCGATGTACGTGGTCATGATTTTTTCCTTTCGGAGGGAGGGAATCAGTCGGATGCTTTCTCGGTGACGCGGTGGGCGAATGCGCGATAGAAGTCACGCCCCCAGACCCGCACCACAGAGTTCTTGTGGTCGGCGCTCTGCAGCCGGAAAAGGTCCAGAGCCAACCGGCCGTGGTCCACGGGGATCCCGTCGGTCGAGAGCAGCCCGGTGAGGCTGCGCAGATAGTTCCTGCGTCCGGCGAAGTGACTGGCGCTCAGCAGGGCGTCGTAGCGTGATTTCGCCGAGGGACGCTCACGCATCAGCCTGCCCATCGCGGTTCCGAAGGTGACCCCGGGCTCGTGCATTGGTGTGTTGTTGCCCTGCTGGTGCACCCCGTACAACGTGAGAGCCAAATGAGCCGCCCATTCACCCTTTGTCGGCTGGTCCCGGGATCCGATGAACTGCTCGGGAAGGATCTCCAGGACTGTCTGCCACACGTCCGGGTTGACGCCGGGCGCTTCGTCCACGGCCTGACGCAGCCGCGCCAGGGTGGCCCGGGCGGAGCTCTCCCGCCCGCCCAGGTAGTCCCGCTGCAGTCCGGCGACGTAGGTCCCGACGGCGGCATCCAGCGTTCTCTTCTTCGCCGCTGGTCCCGGCGTAATTTCTTCTTCGCGCACCGATACTGATGTCTTGGTCATGATGTGCTCACCTCTCCTTTCAAAATCTCCAGGTTGTCGTGAAGTTTCGACATGATCCACGCCTCGTACCGCGCGGACGAGTGCAGAATCATCTTTCCCACCTCGCTCTGTTCACTGCGGCCGATAGCCGCACGGGGCCCCGCCGCATCCACGGCCTGCTCCACGAACCGTCGAGTCACCGCGACCATGCGGCGGGCCCACTCCTCTTCGGCGTCCCGTGGATCGGGCAGGTCCCCCAGGTAGCTCAACCACTCCACGAACTCCGTCTCGAGTGCTGCCAGCCATGCCTGAACGGGTGCTGTCGGCGCTTCCTCGGGTGAGGCCCCGGCGCAGACGAGCAGCTGTTTGTGGAACCACGACATGCTGCCGCGGAAGGACATGACCCGCTGAATCACCCGCACTGCCGTTTCCCGCAGCTGCCCTGCGTCATCTCCCAGGAGCCGCACGTTGACGGGGTAGGTCTCGGAGATCTCGCTGCTGACGACGGCGTCCTGGGTTCCGTAGCTGACACCGGTGAGCCGCACCATCGTGCGTTCCTTCCCGTATCTCTGGGCGATTGGCAACGCGAGGTCCGTCCGGAGCTGAGTCACCAGGGCAGGCTTCTTGTCCTGCCCCGGCTCCGTGCCGTCCTCCGAGAAGATGCTCTGGATCCCACGCCAGACCGTCAGCTCAGGATCGTGCGCCTTGGGGAAGAAGACGTTCATACCGGCCTTCTTCGACTGAACGACCGAATATCTGTAGGCCGTGGTGGGGTCCGCAAAGTTGTTTGCCCGCTGGACCTTGTCCCCATTGCAGATCAGGACACCCTCAACATATTTTCCGTCAGTGCTGGGGAACAGGCGTATTCTCCGCTGCTGCCACGTCAGAACATCGACCACGCCCTCGGGCAGCACCTCTTCCACGGCGCGAGGCGCTGCGCCATTCGGTGCGCGTTCCCACGGCGGGAGATCAGCCTCGATGTCCTGGAATTCCCTGAGCAGTTCCTCGACCGGGAGGTTCAGAACCAATGTGTCCCGCAGCGTCGGCCCCAGGATTTGAACCGAACCGATAGCTCCCGCCCAGCCCGTGCCGATGGGATACCCCTTGCTTCCCTTGACTCGGGGATCACCCACGGCACCGGATTTGATCCCGGAGATGTCGTAGGCCTGGGTCGAGATGAGCCACCGCGCGGCCACGGCGGTGGGAAGCCGACGTCCTGCCGCTGCGGTCGAGGTCGAGAAGAGCCCCGGCCCCACGTCAGGAATCAGCACAGAGGCGTCCGGGTGCTCGCCCTTGGCCGTTCGGAGATCCGCGACCTGGAAGAACGGCGCCACGGGGTCGAAGAGGTCGAACCGCGCTTCCTGTTCGACGAGGTACTTGTCCACCAGCTCACCGAGCTCCGGCGCCCCCTGAACGTCTTCCCAGACCTCGACCGGATCGGAGCCCGGAGCGAAGAAGTTGTGCCAGCGCAGCGCGCGGATCAGAACCGCCTCCAGAGTCCGGAACACCGCTTGATCCTGAGTGGGCGATTCACCGGCGAGATCCGTGAACTCCGAAGCCCGCTCGTACAGCTCCAGGAGTCCAACCTCGCTCACGACCCCGTCATTGTGGCGCACTTTAATCCATGGTTCACGCAACAGGTTGAATGTCTGATCACTCACCGAAATCCCTCTTCTTCCTTTGTGTCCCACACGTCGAAATCTACGTAGTCGTCGACAAGGCCACCGACCGGTTCGGACTCCTCCACGCGGTGGATCCCCACCCCACGGTCGTAGCCGAATGGCTTGCCCAGAATGCGCCCGCGCAGCTGCTCGTCCAGCCGGATCACGAGTTGCCCCCGCAGACGGAAGTCCTCCTGCCAGGACCGAATCCCCTGCGCCTCCAGCTCGGCGATGGCTCGGTCGAGCTCCCACGGTGCCACCAACCACCTCGGCAGTCTCAGCGTGCTCATGGCCACGGCGCGAGCGAAGCGCGGAGGCGGCGCTGCCATTTCCGAGAGGAACCACTCTCCCCGCGCGGCTCCTCCCGGCAAGATCCATGGGAGCGGACTCAGCAGTCCGTCCCGTTCCTGCACCACGAGCACCTCAAGAGAGGGCTCGATGTCACGCACGTGGGCCGCGGCCAGCGAATCGCTCCGGTCCGGATCCGAGGCGATCATCCGTTCGAGGGCGCGGCGCATGTCACCGCGGCTCTCGGCGGGCGTTACAAGCTGGAATGTCCCCGCTTTGTGCCGGGCTTCAGCCATTCTCTGGGTTTCCTCCGCTCGCGCCGCCTCATACACGTCCTGCCAGGAATCCGGGACACGAAGATCCCCCCGGTAGGTCTCCTCGACCACGAACTCCAGCTCGTGGGTCAGACACCACGGCTCGCCGGAGAGGTACGGCTGCATGACAGCGAAGGTGGCCAGCAGGACTCGATCCCCGTAGATGCCCACCGCCCCCGACTCGAACTCCGGCAGGCCCCCGGAGGTATCCACACCCCGCATGTAGACCAGCGCCTCCCGCATGGCGCGTGGCCTGTCCGCGTCCGGCCGCTCATGGCGGTGGAGCCGACCGGCCCTTTGCGCCAGGCTGTCCGCCGGGGCCAGGTCCGTGACCAGGAGGTCCAGATCGATGTCCAGGGACTGTTCGAGCACCTGCGTTCCCACGAGAACCCGCCGCGCGGGTCTTCCCGTGCCACGGTGCGCCGCAGGGCCCAGTTCGGCCACCAGCCGGTGCTCCCGCTCGGACCTGTCCCAGGCGGTGAACTGGGAGTGGTGCAGCTCCACGACGTCCTCACCGAAGTGCTCCACAAGCTGCCCGTAGGCCTCCTGCGCACGTCGAACGGTGTTGCACACCACCCCCACCACCCCGCCGTCCTCGGCAAGCGAGGCCACGAGGTTGACAAGACTCTCGAGGTCGTCCGGCACCAGGTTCATCCGCACGCGACGGTGCGTCGCGCGCTGGGTGATGGGGGTGATGTGCGTACCACTCGACCCAGTGACGGAGATCCGCGGATAGGCGGGGACCGACGCCGCCGCCACGGCCTCTCCCGCGCCACGAGGCCCCCCGGTCCCCGCCTTTGCGGCCAGTTTGCCTCGAACCTGCGGCTCCACTGGGCCAAGGGCGGAGTCGAGATGCGGTCGTGGGTTGGCCCCCAGCCCGGAGCGATAGGCGGCCTCCAACTGACCTCGCAGCCCGGAGGCCAGGGTTGCAGAGAGCAGGATGACGGACACCCCGTGCGCGGCGAGCCACGTCAGCGTCCGCTCCATGTAGCTGGACGTGAAGACGTCGTAGGAGTGAACCTCATCCAGGATCACCATCTTGCCCGCCAGACCCAGGTGGCGCATGGTCACGTACCGGGTGCAGAGTGCAGCCATCAGCACCTGGTCGATGGTGCTGACCGTGAACTCCGCGAGCATCCCCTTCTTGCCCGTGAACCACTCGTGGGCGACAACGCTCTGGCCGCCTTGGGCGCCCACTGCCCGTGTCTGCCGGATGAGCTTCTCGTTCCGCGGCTCCAGCCAGGACCGGGAATGGCCCAGGAACAGGGAGTGCGGGACATTCGAATCCATTTCGAGGGTTTCCACCCAGGACTTGACCCTGGCGAACATGGAGTCCGCCGTGGCCATGGTGGGCAGTGCGAACGCCACTCCCCCGCCTCCACGCTGGCCCGCAATGATCTCGGCCGCCATGAGCGCGGCTTCCGTCTTCCCCTGTCCCATCTCCTCCTCGATGACGACCAGGCGGGGGCCCTGCGACGTCGTGGCAGCCTCGACAGCAGCACTCTGACAGGGACGCAGCGACGCACTCTCGGGCCAGCCGAAGCGTCGCTGGAAAGACGGCGCAACGACGTCGTCGGGCACCCATGCGCGGGTCAGCTTCAGCTGCTCGAGGGCCCTGTCCGCGCGCGTTCCATCGCTGTCATGCCGCCCGCTCTCACTGAGTGGGAAGAGTTCCTGGTTGGAGGCAATCCAGTCCGCCATGGTCACCAGACCGCACAGCATCATCTGGTCCGCGATGCCCAGGCCCCCCGCGCGGAAGAGCTGTTCAAGAACGGTCTGAGCTCTCGTCCGATCCATGATGTCGTGGACCATCTGGTCCCACAGCTGACTCCAGGCCGTTCCGTGGCGGTCCAGCCAGAGGGACAGCTGGTGCGCGCGCCCACCGCCCGGCCCCGTGAGGGGGCCCAGTTCACCCAGGCGGCCGTGATGGCACCCTGCGGTGACCGTGACGGATCTGATGGCAGCCGGGTTCGCGTCCGGGACGATCTGGGCGAAGCACCGTCGCAGGATGAGATCTGAGACCTCGGCGTGCTGGGGCTTAGGCACGGGCACGCCGTCCCTGTGAGGAGGACAGCTGGGGAGGGAGCGCACCTGGTCCCACAACCAGCCGTGCTCCGGGGAGCCGTCGATCTGACTCTGGAAGGCCACGTCCGCCTTGCCAATGTCATGGACACCGCAGAGGAGAGCCACCAACCGAGCAGCCTGGTCGAGGTCACCGCCACAGATACCTGCAAGACGATCCTGCAGCTGCCCGGGGAGCCACTCGGCGACGAGCCGCTCCCCCACGTCCGCGGCATCACGAAGATGCTGCATGAGTGCCAGCCACTCCCGCACCCCCAGTTCCTCCACTCCCCGTGCGCGCTCCGACGGAGTCTTGGCCCAGAGCTGCCAGGCGTCCATCGTGAGTTTCACGGGGTCTCCTATGCGTGTCAGTGAGGTGGAGCACCCTTGCCCCATGCGCATTCATCTTCACACACATTTGGAGTAAAAACTAGAGCGTTCCCCATTTTTTCCACCGGCCTTGGTAACCGCTTGAGCCCCACCAGCGTGGGGAGCACGAGCACGTCAAAACCAGAGCGGGCTCACCCCCGCACCGCGGGGAACTGCCCACCACAGTACGACAGCCTGACCAGTAGTTTCACTGCTGCGCTCACTACCCTTGACCCCATGACCCACACCCACCGCTTCACCGGCCACATCGCCGGCGTCAGCACCTCCGGCGGCACGCGCCTGGTGCTCGGCTGCTGGGACCGCACCCCGCAGGGTCCGTTCGCGGACGTCATGGTCGCCCACCCGGACGGCCGCCGTGAGCTGCTGGCCCCCACCGACTGGGTGGCCGACTTCGTGTCCGCCACCTACTCCTTCGACACCGTCACCCGCGTTCCCGTGAGCGTGCAGCGCACCGGGTTCTCCCGCGCCTCCCGCTGGACGGTCACCGCCGGACCGCTCACGTGGCAGTTCAGCGTGGGTCCACGAGCGCCACTCGGTCTGCTGCTGCAGTCGGTTCCACGGCCGCTGGGCACCTCGCTGCCCTTCGCGCGGATCACCAACCTGGTGGCGCCGCACGTGATGTCCGGCGTGCAGACCCTGGGCACCGCGGGCAACGGCCGCACCGAGTGGTACTCCGCCTACGACCTACACACCATCACGTTCTCCCGCGCCACGTGGGGCGGCCACGACCTGGGCACGCTCACGGACATGACCCCTCCCCCGGACTTCGGGTTCAGCTCCACGCCCCGCCGCCCGAGCCTCACCGCGCTGACCAGCACGGTGAGGCTTCCCAGCTCCGGGCGCTGACGACGCCGCACGGTCGGCACCTGCCGCCCGCTCACCTCAGCGCCGCGCCACCCGCGCTTCCAGCCCGGTCCGCACGGACGGCCACTCGTGCTCGAGCACCGAGTAGACCACGGTGTCCCGAAGCACCCCGTTGCGCTCCAGCCGGTCCCCGCGCAGCACGCCGTCCAGCCGGGCACCGAGGCGTTCGATGGCGGCGCGGGACTGCTGGTTGGCCCAGCTGGTCTCGTAGCGCACGCACCGGCAGCCGAGCTCCTTGAACGCGTGGGTCATGAGCAGCAGCTTGGACTCCGCGTTGGTGCCCGTGCCGTGGGTGGAGGCCCGGTTCCAGGTGTGCCCGATGCTCACGCGCGGGACCGCCCACTGGGGGTCGTAGAAGGTGGTCATGCCCAGGACGGCGTCGTCCGACTGGCGCACCGTGGTGAACGGGAGCATGAAGCCTTCCTCCTGCCACGCGAGCCGCTGCTCGATCGCATCCGCCATTCCGTCCGGGGACGGCACGGAGGTGTACCAGCGGTCCCACATGCTCCCGTCCTCGGTGGCCTCGACCAGGCCGTCCAGGTGCTCTCGGGTCAGGGGCTCCAGCCGCACGAGCCGGCCGTGCAGGGTCACGGGTGTCCACGTCATGGGGCCACTGTCTCACGACGCCGCGATGCTGCTCCTCAGCCGGGCCTCGCGCGAGCGCCGGGGCAGGGCACACCTAGAGGTGTAGTCAGTCCATCAGGGTGCTGACATTGTGGAGGGGCACACCCGGTGCTCCATCCGCGGGTGTGTGCCGTCTCTTCGCAGGAGGATCATCATGTCCGCACACGAGAACCAGACACCCCAGGTCCCGGGAGTTCCCGGCACCGGGGACACGTCCCTCGAGGAACCCACCACACCGAGTGAGCCCCTGCCTCCCAAGCCGGACCAGGGTGCGCCCGAGCGGGTGTCCCCCACCGGCGCGCCGACCGATGCGCCCATGTCCAGCATGGCGCAGCAGGGCGAGTACCTGACCACGGCGCACGGTGCCCGGCTGACCAACTCGGACCAGTCCCTCAAGGCCGGCCCGCGCGGTCCCGTGCTGCTGCAGGACCACCACTTCCGCGAGAAGATCTCGCACTTCGACCACGAGCGCATCCCCGAGCGCGTGGTCCACGCCCGCGGCACCGGCGCCCATGGCACGTTCCGCTCCTACGGCACCGCGTCCCGCATCAGCCGGGCGGGCGTCTTCGCGGAGGGCAAGGAGACGCCGGTGTTCGTGCGCTTCTCCACCGTCCTGGGTTCCCGGGGCTCCGGGGACCTGGCCCGTGACACCCGCGGCTTCGCCGTGAAGTTCTACACGGACGAGGGCACGTGGGACCTGGTGGGCAACAACATCCCCGTGTTCTTCATCCAGGACGCCATCAAGTTCCCGGACGTCATCCACGCCGGCAAGCCGCACCCGGACCGTGAGATTCCCCAGGCGCAGTCCGCGCACGACACGTTCTGGGACTTCGTGTCCTTGCACACCGAGGCGCAGCACCACACCATCTGGAACATGTCCGACCGCGGGATCCCCCGTTCGCTGCGCACCATGGAGGGCTTCGGCATCCACACCTTCCGCCTGGTGGCCCAGGACGGCGCCTCCGTGCTGGTGAAGTTCCACTGGAAGCCGCGCCTGGGCGTGCACTCCGTGGCGTGGGAGGAGGCCCAGCTGATCAACGGCGCGGATCCGGACTTCCACCGCCGGGACCTCGCGGACGCCATCGAGGCCGGTGCGCATCCGCAGTGGGAGCTGGGCGTCCAGGTCTTCGAGGACAACGAGGAGCAGAGCTTCCAGGGCATCGACCTGCTCGATCCCACGAAGATCGTGCCGGAGGAACTGGTTCCCGTGGAGCCCGTGGGCCTCATGACCCTGGACAGGAACCCCTCCAACTACTTCGCGGAGACGGAGCAGGTGGCGTTCAACCCGAACAACCTGGTCCCGGGCATCGACGTGACCAACGACCCCCTGCTGCAGGGTCGGCTCTTCTCCTACCTGGACACCCAGATCACCCGCCTGGGCGGGCCGAACTGGAACCAGCTGCCCATCAACCGCCCGCACGCCGCGGTCAACGACATGCTGCGGGACGGCTTTCACCAGGGCGCCGTGCACTCGGGGGTGGCACCGTACCGGCCCAACTCGCTGGACGGCGGCAACCCGTTCGAAACGCCCGAGAGCGAGCACGCCTTCATCGACTACCCCGCCCCTGTGGCGGAGTCCGTCAAGGAACGCGCCCGGCCGCAGTCGTTCGAGGACCACTTCTCCCAGGCGCGGATGTTCTGGCTCAGCCTGAGCGAGGTGGAGCGGGAGCACACCGCGCAGGCCTACGCGTTCGAGCTCGGCAAGTGCTGGGACGAGACCATCCGCGTGCGCCAGCTGCGGCACCTGTTCGCCATCGACCCCTCCCTGGGACACACCGTGGCGCAGGGGCTGGGCCTGCCGGACCAGGAGCCCACGGTGGCCCCGGCCCAGGACGTCCAGCCCTCGCCGTCGCTGTCCCAGGTGGGCGGCACGTGGCCCGTGGACGGTCGCCAGGTGGGCATCCTCGTGGGCGCGGACACGGACGTCGAGCAGCTCACCACGCTCGTCTCCCGGATCGACGCCGCGGGCATGGTCCCGCTCGTGATCGCACCGCAGGGTGGCGAGGTGGCCCCGGGCGTCGTCGCCCACCGCACGCTGCTCACGGCGCGCTCCATCGAGTTCGACGCCGTGGTGGTCACCACCGCGGGGGCACCCGCCCACCAGGTGGCCGCGGGAATGGACGCGAAGGCCGGAGCACCCAGCCCGGGCGACGTGGACCCCCGCGTGAGCCTGCTGCTGAACGAGATGTGGCGCCACGCCAAGGCGATCGCGGCCTTCGGGCCCGGCGTCACGGCCCTGGAGACGCTGCAGATCGGGCAGACGCCCGGCGTGGTTGCGGCGGAGTCCGCCGAGGACGCGCTGGACTCCGTGGTGCAGCTGCTCGGCAGCCACCGGGTCTGGGAACGCTTCCCGACCACCGGTATGTTGGCGTAGGGAACAACCACAGCAGTTCACGGAGTTGCCCGCGGATCGTGACCCGGTCACGGTCCGCGGGTCACCGTCTGCTCCCCCACCCATCGCGTGCGCGGTAGGACACCGTGCACGCTGTGCCAACGATGCCACCCACCCGGTGTGCATCCTCGGCGGCACGTCCGCCAGCGGGCCACACAACCCGCGGGCGGGCCACTCAACGACTTCGTCACGGGAGACCACGATCATGACCACAACCCCCGTCCGCACTGCCGCCCCGGCCGCTCGGGGACCCGTGAGCACCGCCCTCCTGGACGTCCTGACCGGCCCCGAGGACACCCCGGACGCCGCCTACGAGGCGCTCGCGAGCGCCGTCGCCCGCGCCGTGGAGAGCACCGAGGACGTGCTCGCGGACGAGGACGTCCAGCTCTCCCTGTTCCTGCTGTACCTGCTGCACTACGGCCCGGCCGAGTTCGTGACCGGGGACCGCGAGTGGGACCCCGAGCTGCTGCGCATCCGCGCGGTGCTCGAGGAGCGCTTCGAGCGCGAGCTGCGGGAGCGGGTGCCCATGCCGGACCCCATGCCGCAGGACGGCGCCGAGCTGGTGGACACGATGTTCGCCATCACCGGCGGGGCGGAGAAGCCCACCCTGGCCACGTGGCTCGCCCGGCACCCGAGCGAGGAGATCCTGCGGGAGTTCCTGATCCACCGCTCCATCTACACGCTGCGCGAGGCGGACCCGCACTCGTGGGGCATCGCCCGGCTGCGGGGCCGTGCGAAGGCCGCGCTGGTGGAGATCCAGTCGGACGAGTACGGCGGCGGGCGCCCCGAGCGCGTGCACGCCACGATCTTCGCGCAGAGCATGCGCGGCGTGGGGCTGGACGACACCCTGGACCACTACCTGGACCTGGTGCCCGCGCCCACGCTCGCGTCCATGAACGTGATGAGCCTCTTCGGGCTGCACCGCCGGCTGCGCGGGGCGATCGCCGGGCACCTCGCGGCGTTCGAGATGACCTCCTCGATCCCCAACAAGTACTACGGCCGCGCGTTCCGCAAGCTCGGCTACGGCGAGGACGTCACCTGGTACTACGACGAGCACGTGGAGGCCGACGCCGTCCACGAGCAGATCGCCGCCCGGGACCTCGCCGGGGCGCTGGGCCAGGACGAGCCAGAGCTGCTGGAGGACGTGCTGTTCGGCGCGGCCGCGTGCCTGTACGTGGACGGGCTCATGGGCGATCACATGCTGGAGTGCTGGAGCAACGAGCGCTCCTCGCTGCGTGCGGACGACGCCGCTGGGGCGGCTCTGTGAGCAACGAACGCCCCGAGGACTCCCCCGCCGACGATCCCGTGGTCATCACCCCGTGCCCCAACGGGCCGCTGCTGGTGCGCGGGGACGTGATGATCGCCCCGGAGCCGGGAGCCGAGCCGCAGAAGCCGCCGCGCCGCGTCGTCGCCCTGTGCCGGTGCAACATGTCCTCGATCGCCCCGTTCTGCGACGGCTCCCACAAGCTCGCGAACTTCCGCACGCGCCCGCCGCGCTACAACATCGGCAGCCCGCGGGAGGACGCGGACCAGGAGGACTGAGGCCCAGGTCGCAGGGCGGTGTAGAACGGCCCGCACGGCAGCCGCTCTCCCCCGCATCCCCTCCGAACACAGAAGGGCGCCCCGCAGACACGTGTCTGCGGGGCGCCCTTGTCCGCGCGCGGAGCTCAGTTCTCGGTGGCGGGGTGCTCGCCCTTGTTGTCGGTCATGGCGCCGACGCCCTCGTCGGCGGGCTCGGCGTCCACCTGGGTGTCCTGGGCCATGGCCGCGGCCTCGTCCTGCGGGTTCATCTTGATGGACTCTTCCCCGGCGTTGGCGGGATTCTTCTGTGCCACGGTGCTGCCCTTCCTCTGGACTGCTGATCGGCGGGATCACCGACATCCCCATTTTCGTCAGCGTGCTGTCTGCTGACAAGTGGTGGCGTGAGCCACGTTCCGAGGGCAGTGTCAAGCCCACGTCACGCTGTGACATGGGACGACGCACGACGACACATTCCTTGGGCCCGGGTTCGGGCGGTTTCTACGCTGGGGCGATTCGCGCGGCAACCCGCCGGTACCCCGCCGGCACCGCCGCCCGCCGTGCAGGAGGCATCGTGCGCACACTCATCGTGCTGGCCCTCGTGGGCTTCGGAGCGCAGCTCGTGGACGGTTCTCTGGGCATGGCCTACGGCGTGACCTCCTCCACCCTGCTGCTCGCCGCCGGGCTGACCCCGGCGTCCGTGTCCGCCACGGTGCACCTCGCAGAGGTGGGCACCACGCTCGCGTCCGGGTTCTCGCACTGGCGCTTCGGCAACATCGACTGGCGCGTGGTGGGCTTCATGGCCGTGCCCGGCGGGATCGCGGCGTTCTTCGGCGCGAACCTGCTCACCGTCTCCGGCGACGCCGCCGCGCCGGTCATGTCCACCATCCTCCTGCTGCTCGGGGTGTACGTGGTGTGGCGGCTCCTCAGCATCGGCGGACGGCGCCCCTCGTTCCGTGGCCGCGTGCCCGCCGCGTTCCTCGTGCCCCTGGCCGCGGTGGCCGGGTTCATGGACGCGATCGGCGGCGGCGGGTGGGGGCCCGTGGGCACGCCCACGCTGCTGGCCTCCGGCAAGATCGCACCCCGCAAGGTCATCGGCTCGATCGACACGTCCGAGTTCGTGGTCAGCCTGGGCGCCTCCGCGGGCTTCCTGCTGGCGCTCGGCAGCCAGAACATCAACTACGGCATGGTGGTGGCCCTGCTCATCGGCGGCGTCGCGGCCGCACCGCTGGCCGCGTGGCTCGTGCGCCTGCTCGCCCCGCGCATCCTCGCCATCGGCGCGGGCGGGCTCATCATCGTGACCAACGCGCGCACCCTCCTGGGGGTGGACGCCGTCCGCAACGCCCTGCCCGACGCCGCTCCCGTCGTGATCCTCGCGGCTCTCGCCGCCCTGTGGGCCGGTGCGCTCGTGTGGGTGATCCGCCGGGAGGTGGCGGACCGTCGCGCCGCCCCCGTGCGCACGGAGGTGCGGGTGCCGGAGAAGGTGTGAGGGGGACGTGGACCCGAGTCAGCCCTTCCGCTCCCGCAGCGCCTCGATCAGCTGCGGCAGCACTTTATTGAGGTCTCCCACCACGCCGTAGTCCGCGATCTCGAAGATCTGGGCGTTCTCGTCCTTGTTGATCGCCACGATCGTCTGCGAGGTCTGCATGCCCGCCCGGTGCTGGATGGCTCCGGAGACACCCGCGCACAGGTACAGCTGTGGGGACACCGTCGCACCAGTCTGACCCACCTGCGCGGCGTGCTCCACCCAGCCCGCATCCACGGCCGCGCGGGACGCACCCACCGCCGCACCGAGCTCGTCCGCGAGCTGCTCGACCAGCGAGAAGTCCTCACCCACGCCGCGGCCGCCGACCACCACGGTCTTGGCCTCGGTGAGCTTGGGGCGCGACGACGCCGGCGCGGCCTCCGTTCCCGTGACCGTGGCCGCCGGACCGGACACCGAGACCGCCAGCGGCTTCACCTCCGGCGCCTGGCCCCCGCTCACATCCTCGGTCTGCACCGAGTTGGGCGCGAGCGTGACGAACGCGAGCTCCGTGGTGGGCTCCGCCGTGGTGGTGTAGCCGCCCGCGAGCACGGACTTGGTCACGGTGCGGTCCTGCGCCACGCCCACCGCGTCGGTGATGATCGCCGAAGAGTGGCGCACGGCCAGGCGGGCGAACCACTCGGTGGTGTCCGCGTCGTTGGCGCCCAGCACGAGAGTGGCACCGGAGTCCGCCAGGGCGGCGTCGAGCAGGGCGGTGTCCGTGAGGGACAGGTCCTCGGCCTCCCGTTCTGGGACGAGCAGCGTGGCCGCGCCGTAGCCGCCGAGCTCGTCGGCCAGGCCCTCGGGCTGGGGGGCGTGGCTGAGCACGGTGACGGAATCTCCCCCGGCGAGGGTGCGCGCGAGCGTGAGCAGCTCATGGTCCGGGGAGCGCAGCTGACGGGTGTGGCCGAGGTCTACGAGGACGTGCATGGTGTTTCCTCTCGAACGCAGTGGAAGATCGTGGGTGCGGCGCGGGACGGGCCCGCAGCGGCCCGGTGCGGTGCTCGGACCGCCGGGAACAGAGACCCCGGGCAGCCGTGTGAGGCGCCCCGGGCCACGCGGCCGTCAGAGCAGGCGGCGCTGCGCGAGGAAGTCCGCGAGCTGGATCCCGGCCTCGCCCTCGTCCTGGACCACGGTTCCGGCCTCGCGCGGGGGCCGGGCGGTGGCGGACTGCACGGAGGCGGCCGCGGCGTCGCGCCCCACGGTGGAGGCCTCCACGCCGATCTCCGCGAGGCTCAGCACGGCCGAGGGCTTCTTCTTCGCGGCCATGATCGCCTTGAAGTTGGGGTAGCGCGGCTCGTTCGCCTGGTCCGTGACCGAGACGACCGCGGGGAAGTGCACCGCCACGGTCTGGGTGGCGTCCGCTCCGGGGCGGGTCAGGGCCAGCCCGGTGTTCCCCTCGTCCCAGGCGACGCTGTCCGCGCGGGTCACGAGCGCGAAGTCCAGGCGCTCGGCGAGCATCGCGGGCATCACGGAGGTCTCCCCGTCCGTGGACGCCAGGCCCGTGAGCACCAGGTCCACCCCGCCGTGCTCCTCGCCCACGTGCTGGATCGCGGCGGCGAGCGCCGCGGAGGTGCCGAGCGCGTCGGAGCCGGCCAGGGCGTCGTCGGCCACGTGGAACGCGGCGTCCGCGCCCATCTGCAGGGCCTTCTTCACGGCACCGGAGGCGTCCTCGGGGCCCACGGTCACGGCGATGATGGTGACCTCCGCCTCCGGGGCCGCTTCGCGCAGGGCGATGGCCGCCTCCAGGGGGTACTCGTCCAGCTCGGAGAGGATCGACTCGCCGCGGTCCACGGTGAGGTCCTCCTGGAACGTGCGCTGCTTCTGGGCGTCCGGAACGTGCTTGACCGGAACCACGATGTTCGTGCTCATCAGTTCTCCCTCGTCTCGGTGCGGGACGTCTCGGTGCCCGGTTCATCGGTGCCGAGTGTGTCGGCGCGGCGTGCCTGGGCCACGGTGCGCTCCGCGTGGCGCAGCAGCGGCCCGTCGATCATGTGGCCCTCGAAGCGGAACACGCCGGGCGCGCCCTCCGCGGCCGCCAGCAAACGGCGCGCGTAGTCCACGTCCTCGGCGGTGGGTAGGTACGCCTCGCGAATCACCGCCACCTGGCCGGGGTGGATGCACGCGGTGGCCGCGAATCCGCTGCCCGCGGCGTCCTCCGCCTCCGCCGCGAGGCCCTCGGTGTCCGCGATGTCCACGTGCACGGCGTCGATCGCGGCCTTGCCGTGGGCGCCCGCGGCCAGCAGCACCGCGGCGCGCGCGGCCACGGCCACATCCCGGTAGGAGCCGCCCGGGCGGCGGCTGGAGCGTCCGCCCAGGGATGCCACCAGGTCCTCCGCGCCCCACATCAGGGCGACGACGCCGCTCTGCTCCGCGATCTCGGACGCCGCCACGATCCCGGCGGCCGTCTCGCACAGCGCGATGACCCGCGCCTCCGGCAGGGCGTCCGTCACCCGGCGGACCTGCTCGGCGGACTCCGCCTTGGCGAGCATCACGGTCCGGAACGGGGTGTCGCGCACCGCGGCGAGGTCGTCCTCGAAGAACGGCGAGGCGGCGTCGTTGACGCGCACCACCGTGGTGGCGGGATCCAGGTCCGCAGCGGCGATGTGCTCGCGCGCGGCGGGCTTGGCGTCCGGGGCCACGGCGTCCTCGAGGTCGAGGATCACCGCGTCCGCCCGCTCGGCCGCCTTGGCGAAGCGCTCGGGGCGGTCCGCCGGGCAGAAGAGGATGGCCGGGCCCATCGTGAACGTGGGGATCGTCATGACTGGTCCTTCCCTGGGGCGCCCTGCATGAGCACCGAGCGCACGCACGTGGCCACCACGGTGCCGTCCTGGTTGCGGCCCACGTGGCGGACCCTGATGATGCCCTGGCCCGGCCGGGATCTGGAGGGGCGCGCGTCCAGGATCTCGGACTCGCTGTAGAGCGTGTCCCCGTGGTGCATGGGGTGCGGGAACGCGACCTCCTCGAAGCCCAGGTTCGCCACGATCGTGCCCTGCGTGAGCTGCGCGACGGACGCGCCCACGATGATCGACAGCGTCATCATGGAGTTCACCAGCCGCTCCCCGAACTCCTGGCGCTCGCTCCACGCGGCGTCCAGGTGCAGGGACTGCGTGTTCATGGTGAGGGTGGTGAACAGGACGTTGTCCGCCTCCGTGACGGTGCGCCCGGGGGCGTGCTTGTACACGGCGCCCACCTCGAACTCGTCGAAGTACAGCCCGCGCTGCTCGATGACCTTGGCCATGCGGTTCTCCTTGCCGGTGCGCCGGGGCGGCGCGTTCAGTCGTGCTCGGGTGACGTGGTGCTGGGCGCCCCTGTCACAGCCCCAGCTCGCGGGCGATCAGCATGAGCTGGACCTCCGTGGTGCCCTCGCCCACCTCCAGGATCTTGGAGTCGCGGTAGTGGCGGGCCACGCGGAACTCGTTGATGAACCCGTAGCCGCCGAACACCTGGGTGGCGTCCCGGGCGTTGTCCATGGCGGCCTCACCGGCCACCAGCTTGGCGATCGCGGCCTCCGTCTTGAACGGCTTGCCCTTGAGCATGCGGGACGCGGCGTCGTAGTAGGCCAGGCGGGCCTGGTGCACCCGGGCACGCATCCGGGCGATCTTGAACGCCACGGCCTGGTTCTTGCCGATCGAGCGGCCGAACTGCTCACGCTCGGTGGCGTAGCGGATGGCCTCTTCGAGACAGCCCTGCGCGGCACCCGTGGCGAGGGCGGCAATGGCAATGCGCCCCTCGTCCAGGATCCGCAGGAAGTTCGCGTAGCCGCGGCCCTGCTGGCCCAGCAGGTTGGCTTCCGGAACGGTGACGTCCTCGAACGTCAGCGGGTGGGTGTCCGAGGCGTTCCAGCCCACCTTGTTGTACGCCTTCTGCGCGGTGAAACCGGGGGTGTCCGTGGGGACAAGGATGGTGGAGATCTCCTTCTTCTCCCTCCCGTCCGCCGTGGTGGTGGTGCCCGTGACCGCGGTGACGGTGACGAGTTTGGTGATGTCCGTGCCGGAGTTGGTGATGAACTCCTTGCTGCCGTTGATCACCCAGTTGCCGTCCTTGAGCTCCGCGCGGGTGCGGGTGCCGCCGGCGTCGGAGCCGGCCTCCGGCTCGGTGAGCCCGAAGCCCGCGAGCGCCTGGCCGCTGGCCAGCTGGGGCAGCCACTGCTGCTTCTGCTCCTCGGTGCCGAACAGGTACACGGGCATGGCGCCCAGCGAGACGCCCGCCTCCAGGGTGATGGCCACGGACTGGTCCACGCGGGCGATCTGCTCCAGGGCCAGGCACAGCGCGAAGTAGTCCCCGCCCTGTCCCCCGTACTCCTCCGGGAACGGCAGGCCGAACAGGCCCATCTCCGCCATCTGGGACTGGATCTCGTACGGGAACGAGTGCTCCTCGTCGTGCTTGGCGGAGACCGGGGCGATCTCCTCGTCCGCGAACTCGCGCACGGCGTCCGAGAGCGCCTGGTACTCCTCGGACAGTTCGAACGTGTTCAGCTCGGTGTTCTCGCTCATGCCTGGTCCTCCGTGTGGTCGTGGGTGTCCTGCTCGGTGCTGTCCTGCTCGGTGTCGTCCGTCTCGATCGTGGCGACCACCTGGTCCACCTTCACGCGGTCCCCCACGCCCACCAGGACCGTGACGGTCCCGGGCAGGGTGGCGGTGATCGGGTGCTCCATCTTCATGGCCTCGACGGAGACCACGGTGCGGCCCTCGGCCACGTGCTCGCCGCTCTCCGCGAGCACGGCCACCACGGTGCCCGGCATGGGGGAGCGCAGCTCCGGTCCGCCCGCGGTGGTCTCCCGCTCGATCTGCGCGAGCTGCGCCTGCAGCGCCCCGGTGCGGGTCCGCACGGGGATCTCGAACGACGCCGCCCCCTCGCTCACGTGCACCGTGCGGCCTTCCGCGGTGTCCGGGTTCCCGGTTCCCACGGCGGTCACGACGGCGCGCGAGGGGTCCTCTTCGAACGGCGCCGGTCCGGGCAGGGCCGTGGTGGCGGAGAAGCCGTCCGCGCGCCACGCGGTGCCGCCGATCCGGCGTGCGGCCAGCCGGTCCCGGTGCGCTGCGGTGTCGGTGTCGGTGCGGCGGTCGGCACCGTGGTGCCCGTGGGCTCCGGAGCCGACCACGGGGTCCGTGCCGGCCCCGGCACCGAGGGTGGCGAGCAGGGAGCCCGCGCGGGCGGCGTCGTCGTCCCGGGAGCCCAGGACCACGTGGGCGGCGAGCGCCTCCACGTAGGGGTCCGGCCGGGCGAACTGCAGCTGCGGAAGCTTGCGCTCGATGAGGCCGGTGTCCATGCGCCCGGCCACCACGTCCTCGTCCGTGAGCAGCATGTGAAGGTACTCCACGTTGGTGGCCACGCCCAGGACCACCGTGTCCTCGAGCGCGGTGCGCAGCCGCTGCAGCGCGGTGCGACGGTCGGGGCCGTGGGCGATGACCTTGGCGAGCATGGGGTCGTAGTCCAGGCTCACGCGCTGACCCGCCATGATCCCGGAGTCCACGCGGACCCCCGGGCCGGAGGCGTCCCGCAGGGCCACCACGGTGCCCTCGGTGGGCAGGAAGCCGCGCGCGGGGTTCTCCGCGTAGACGCGCGCCTCCACGGCGTGGCCGTCCAGGTGGACGTCCTCCTGGGTGAGCGTGAGGTGCTCGCCGTCCGCGATCCGCACCTGCCACTCCACCAGGTCCACGCCCGTGACCATCTCGGTCACCGGGTGCTCCACCTGCAGGCGGGTGTTCATCTCCATGAAGTAGAAGGTGTCCGGCTCGCGGTCCGAGACCAGGAACTCCACGGTCCCGGCGCCCACGTAGTCCACGGCCTTCGCGGCGGCCACGGCGGCCTCCCCGATGCGCGCACGGGTGGCGGCGTCCAGCAGAGCGGACGGCGCCTCCTCGATCACCTTCTGGTGGCGGCGCTGCAGCGAGCACTCCCGCTCCCCCAGGTGGATCACGTGGCCGTGGGTGTCCGCGAGAACCTGCACCTCGATGTGGCGCGGGGTAGCCACGAGCTGCTCGATCAGCAGGGTGTCGTCCCCGAAGCTCTGCTTCGCCACGCGGCGCGCGGCGGGCAGCGCCTCGGCGAGGTCCTCGAAGCGCTCGACCACGTGCATGCCCTTGCCGCCACCACCGGCCGACGGCTTGATGAGCACGGGGAACGGCATGTCCGCCGCGGCCGCCACGAGCTGCTCGTCCGTGAGACCGGGCTCGGAGACGCCCTGCACCAGGGGGACCCCGTGCTCGGCCACCTGCAGCTTGGAGGCGATCTTGTCCCCCATGATCTCCAGGGCACGCTCCCGCGGGCCGATGAACGCGATTCCCGCCGCGGCGCACGCGCGGGCGAAGTCCACGTTCTCGGCCAGGAAGCCGTAGCCGGGGTGGACGGCCTCCGCGCCGGTCTCCCGGGCGGCGGCCACCACAGCGTCGATGTCCAGGTAGCTCTCGGCGGCGGCCGCGGGACCGATCCGCACGGCCACGTCCGCCTCCTTCACGTGGCGGGCGCCGGCATCGGCGTCCGAGTACACGGCCACGGAGCGGATGCCCATGGCGCGCAGGGTGCGCATCACGCGCACGGCGATCTCGCCTCGGTTGGCGACGAGCACGGTGGAAAACATGAACGAGGACTCCTACATCCGGAAGAGGCCGAAGCCCGGGTCGGGAAGGGCTTGCAGGGACGCCGCGGCCAGCGCCATGGCCAGGACGCGGCGGGTGTCCGCGGGCTCGATCACGCCGTCGTCCCACAGCCGGGCCGTGGAGTAGTACGGGTTGCCCTGGGACTCGAACTGCTCACGGATGGGAGCCTCGAAGCGCTCCTGCTCCTGCGGGTCCATCTGCTCGCCGCGCGCCGCCAGCTGGTCCTTCTTGACCGTGGACAGCACGGACGCCGCCTGCGGGCCGCCCATCACGGAGATCCGGGCGTTGGGCCACATGAACAGGAACCGCGGGGAGTACGCGCGCCCGCACATGGAGTAGTTGCCGGCGCCGAAGGAGCCGCCCACCACCACCGTGAACTTGGGGACCCGGGTGGAGGCCACCGCGGTGACCATCTTGGCGCCGTTCTTGGCAATGCCACCGGCCTCCGCGTCCCGGCCCACCATGAAGCCCGTGATGTTCTGCAGGAACACCAGGGGCACGCCGCGCTGGTCGCACAGCTCGATGAAGTGCGCGCCCTTGAGCGCTGCCTCGGAGAAGAGGATGCCGTTGTTCGCCACGATCCCCACGGGGTGGCCGTCGATGTGCGCAAAGCCCGTGACCAGCGTGGTGCCGTAGTCCTTCTTGAACTCGTGGAACTCGCTGCCGTCCACGATCCGCCCGATGACCTCCCGCACGTCGTAGGAGCCGTTGACGTCCGCGGGGATGATCCCGTCCAGGTCCGCCACGCTCAGGTCCGGCTCCCGGGCGGCAACCACGTCCCACGCCACGGTCTTCTGCTCGGGCAGGGTGGCCACGATGTCCCGGACGATCTCCAGGGCGTGCTCGTCGTTCTCCGCGAGGTGGTCGGTCACACCGGAGGTGAGGGTGTGCAGCTCACCGCCGCCCAGCTCCTCCGGGGTGACCTCCTCCCCGATGGCAGCCTTCACCAGGGGCGGGCCGCCCAGGAAGATGGTGCCCTGGTTGCGCACGATCACGGTCTCGTCGCTCATCGCGGGGACGTACGCGCCGCCCGCGGTACACGAGCCCAGCACGGCGGAGATCTGCGGGATACCGCGACCGGAGAGGTTCGCCTGGTTGTAGAAGATCCGCCCGAAGTGGTCCCGGTCCGGGAACACCTCGTCCTGCAGGGGCAGGAACGCCCCGCCGGAGTCCACCAGGTACACGCACGGCAGCTTGTTCTCCGCGGCGATCTCCTGCGCCCGCAGGTGCTTCTTGACCGTCATGGGGTAGTAGGCGCCGCCCTTCACGGTGGCGTCGTTGCACACCACCACCACCAGGCGGCCCCGGACCATCCCGATCCCAGCGATGACCCCGGCACCCGGGCACGCGCCGTCGTACATGTCCTCCGCGGCCAGGGCGCCGATCTCCAGGAACGGCGAGCCCTCGTCCAGCAGCCGGGCCACGCGCTCGCGCGGCAGCAGCTTGCCGCGGGAGCGGTGGCGTTCACGGCTCTTCTCGGGTCCGCCCAGGACGGCCCGCGCCGTGCGCTCACGCAGCTCGTCCCGCAGCCGCGCACTGGTCTCGCTGTTCGTGCGGAACGCGGCGGAACTGCGGTCCAGCTCGCTCGTGAGGAAAGCCATGTCGTCCCTTCGGAAAATTCAGTTAATGCTCGATAACTAAGATGGACTATAGTGATGCGCATCACCGTTGTCCACGCCCCACCGCCCAGCGTCCGCACAGGTCCGGGGGTGGGCACGGCACCCGAAGGAGGTTGCGTGGTCGTGACGCCCCGCGAGCAGGCCAAGAGCGAGCGCCGTCGCAGGATTCTCGACGCCGCCGCCGAGCTCTTCGCGCGCCACGGCTACCAGGCGGTGACCCTGCAGAGCATCGGCGAGCGCGCCGGGATCTCCGGGCCCGGGGTGTACCGGCACTTCGAGAGCAAGCAGGAGATCCTGTGCGAGCTGCTCGTGGGGATCTCCCAGCGCCTGCTGGACGGCGGGCGCGCGATCCGCGCCGAGCACGGGGACACATCCCGGGCGCTGGCGGAGCTGATCTCCTTCCACGTGGACTTCGCCCTCGCGGACGCCGCTCTGATCCGCGTGCACGAACGCGACTTCGGGTCCCTGGAGCAGCACAACCGTCGCACCGTGCGGGAGATCCAGCGGCTCTACCTGGCCGAGTGGCGCCACGTGCTGCTCGCCCTGGAGCCCGGTCGCTCCCTCCAGGACCAGACCACGCGCGCGTTCGCCGTGATCGGCCTGATCAACTCCACCGCGTACTCCCGCGCCCGGACCGAGAGCCCGGACGCCCAGGTCAGCGCGGTCCTCAAGGAGATGTCCCGGCTCGCGCTGGGCATCTCCGCCGAACCCGTTCCCAGTGAAAGGTGACCCCATGATCCACGGCTTCTACGACGAAGAGCACGAGGAGTTCCGCTCGGTGGCCCGCGAGTTCAACGAGCGCGAGGTGGCCCCGCACTACGCGCAGTGGCACGCCGAGCACATGATGGACCGTGGCATCTGGAACCAGGCCGCGGAGGCCGGGCTGCTCGGGCTGGCCGTCCCGGAGGACCACGAGGGCATGGGGCTCGCCGACTACCGCTTCCGCTGCGTGATGGACGAGGAGTTCGTGCGCTCGGGCCACCTGGCCCTGGGGCTCGCGTTCCACCTGCAGGACGACTGGGTGCTGCCGCACCTGCTCGCGTACGGCACGGACGAGCAGAAGCAGCGCTGGCTGCCCGCGATCCTGGGCGGGGAGATGGTCACGAGCGTCGCCTTCACCGAGCCCGGCGCGGGATCCGACCTGCGCGGGGTGCGCACCAAGGCCGTGCGCGACGGCGACGAGTACGTGCTCAACGGCCAGAAGACGTTCATCGGCAACGGCATCTCCGGCGACGCCGCCCTGGTCCTTGCCCGCACGGACGGCGGCACCTCCCCGCGCGGGAACCGGGACAGCTTCAGCCTGTTCCTCGTGGAGAAGAAGGACCACGAGGGCTACACCACGGGCAAGCAGCTGGACAAGATGGGCCTGCAGGCCTCGGACACCGCCGAGCTGTTCTTCGACGACGTCCGGGTGCCCGCCGCCAACCTCGTGGGCGAGGAGGGCAAGGGGCTGGACCAGGTCACCGAGCAGCTGCCGCAGGGGCGGCTGGGCGTGGCCGTGGCCGCCATGGCCATCGCCGAGGGCGTGCTGGCCGAGACCACGGAGTTCGTCTCCAGCCGCAACGTGTTCGGCGAGCGCGTCCTGGACTTCCAGAACACGCAGTTCGAGCTCGCGGAGCTGACCGCGCAGCTGGAGGCCTCGCAGGCGTACGTGGCGCACTGCGTGGAGCTGTTCAACCGCGGTCAGCTGGATCTCATCGCGGCGTCGAAGGTCAAGCTGCAGGCCACCGGCACCGTGAAGGACCTGGTGGACCGCTGCCTGCAGCTGCACGGCGGGTTCGGCTACATCCTGGAGTCCTCCGTGGCGCAGGCGTACACGGCCGTGCGGCTGCTCACGATCTTCGGCGGCACGGACGAGATCCTCAAGGCCACGGTGGGCCACCACATCGCGGCCGCGAACTGAGCACACCACCCCACCTCGAGCCACCCGCCGGCCGCGGCCCCTGCTGACCCTCCCGGCACCCGACCAAGGAGACACCGATGACCGACCCCACGCCGTCCTACGCCGCCGGGCCCACCGATCAGCCGCTGTTGGAGGAGACCATCGGCGAGAACCTGCACCGCACCGCCGAGCGCTTCCCAGACCACGAGGCCCTCGTGGAGGTGGCCGCCGGGAAACGGTGGACCTACCGCGAGTTCCTGCGAGACGTCCGGTCCCTGGCCACGGGGCTGGACCGGCTGGGCGTGCGCGCGGGTGACCGGGTGGGGATCTGGGGGCCCAACTCGTGGGAGTGGGTGCTCACGCAGTACGCGTCCGCTGAGCTCGGCGCCATCCTGGTCAACATCAACCCGTCCTACCGCCAGCACGAGGTGGACTTCGCGCTCGCGCAGGCCGGGATCTCCACGGTCATCAGCAGCCCCGCATTCAAGAACAGCGACTACGCGGGAATGCTGGAGGCCGCCCGCCCCCACGCCCCGGAGCTGCAGAACGTGGTGCTCATGGGCAGCCCCGAGTGGGACGCCCTGTTCGTGGAGCCAGACGACGCCCGGCTCGCCTCGGTCGCCGCCGGTCTGCACGCCGACGACGCCGTGAACATCCAGTACACGTCCGGCACCACCGGGCGACCCAAGGGAGCCACGCTCAGCCACCGGAACATCCTCAACAACGGGTACTTCATCGGCGAGCTGCTGCACTACACCGCCGAGGACCGGATCGTGGTGGTCCCGCCGCTGTACCACTGCTTCGGGATGGTGATCGGCAACCTGGCCGCCACCAGCCACGGCTGCGCGATCATCCTCTCCGGGCCGGGCTTCGACCCGCGGGCCGCGCTGCGCGCCGTCGCCCAGGAGAGGGCGACCAGCCTGTACGGGGTGCCCACCATGTTCATCGCGGAGCTGGAGCTGCCGGACTTCGCGGACTACGACCTCTCCACCCTGCGCACCGGGGTGATGGCCGGGTCCCCGTGCCCCATGGAGGTGATGCGCAAGGTCATCGACCGGATGAACATGGGGGACGTGGCCATCTGCTACGGCATGACCGAGACCTCCCCGGTGAGCTTCCAGACCCGCTCGGACGACTCCCTGGACCGCCGCGTGGGCACCGTGGGACGGGTGCACCCGCACGTGGAGGTCAAGATCGTGGACCCCTCCACGGGCGAGACCGTGCCCCGCGGGCAGGCCGGCGAGTTCTGCACCCGCGGCTACTCGGTGATGAAGGGCTACTGGGGCCAGGAGGAGAAGACCCGCGAGGCCATCGACCCGGAGGGCTGGCTGCACACCGGGGACATCGCCGTGATGGACCAGGACGGCTACGCGCAGATCACCGGGCGCATCAAGGACATGGTGATCCGCGGCGGGGAGAACATCTACCCGCGCGAGGTGGAGGAGTTCCTCTACACCCACCCGGACATCGTGGACGCCCAGGTGATCGGCGTGCCCAGCGAGAAGTACGGCGAGGAGCTCATGGCCTGGCTGCGGCTGCGCGACGGCGCTCCCGCCCTCACCGCCGAGGCCATCCTGGAGTTCGCGGACGGGAAGATCTCCCGCCACAAGATCCCCCGCTACGTGCACGTGGTGGACGAGTTCCCCATGACCGTGACCGGCAAGGTCCGCAAGGTGGAGATGCGCGAGGAGGCGCTGAAGCTGCTGGACCTGGAGGGCCGGCGCGATGGGTGACGTGCTGGCCAGGATGGCGAGCCGGAAGGACCTGGCCCTGAAACGGGTGAGGCGGTCGGCGGAGGCCGCGGCACGGCACCACTCGCCCTCGCGCATCCGCACCAGCCGTGCGCTCTCCGGAGCCATGCGCTTCCCCTCGGGCGCCTTGGGTGACGACCGGGCACTCGGGGGCGTGTGGGGCGTGTCGATGGTCCGGGACGAGATGGATCTGCTGCCGCTCGTGATCGCCCACCTCGAGCAGCAGGGAGTCACCGGTCTGGTGGTCGCGGACAACGGCTCAACGGACGGCACCAGGCAGTTCCTGGAGGTCTACGAGGGCCCGCTGGGGTTGATCGTGGTGGACGACTCCGAGCCCCGGTTCCTGCAGGAGCACAAGATGGACCTGCTGGCGCAGGCAGCTGTGGCCCGCGGTGCCCAGTGGATCGTTCCCTTCGACGCCGACGAGTTCTGGTACGGGCTGGGCGGCACCCTGGCCGAGGTCCTGCAGCGTTCTGCCCCGGACAGACCCGTGCAGTCCGCGCACGTCCACAACGCGGTGCGCACGCCCGAGGGCTTCCTGGTGGGAACAGGGCCCGACCCGCTGCCCAAGGTCGCCTTCCGGCCCCACCGCTGGGCGCACCTGGCCCACGGCAACCACTCCGTGCACCGACCGGGGCTCATCGGACAGGACCTGCGCGTCCTGCACTTCCCCTACCGGTCCCAGGAGCACTTCCTCGCGAAGATCCGCCACGGCAGCAGGGCCCTGGGGCAGAACCGGGAGGGCGCCCCCGTGGGTCACAGCTGGTCGGACCTCGACCTGCTGAGCGATGAGGAGCTGCGGGCGGTCTACGCCGACATGCTCATGGGCAGGGGGCCCTGGTACATGGACTGGATCCCCGGGGCCCCATGGCACCCCTCACGGAGTTTCCCCCGGCCACGTGGCCCCTGGACTGAGAGAATCGACCATGCTGACCCTCGAGGAGATCTTTCCGCCCTTCGGACTGCGCATCACGTGCGGGGACCTGGAGCTGCGCGTGCTGCGGGACGAGGACTTCCCGGAGCTGGTGGAACTCGTCCAGGGCGGGATCTCCGTGGCGGGTCTGCCCATGCCGTTCCTACGCGCCTGGCACGAGGAACCGTTCGCGCCGGGGACGCCCGACGGCTTCCCGACCACATCGCTGTCCTGGTGGTGGACTCAGCGGGCCACGTTCGCACCGCAGCACTGGAACCTGGCGCTGGTCGTCCGGTTCCGGGGCGAGCTGGTGGGGATGCAGGACCTCGCGGCCCGGGACTTCCCCGTGGCACGCTCGGTCAGTTCGGGCTCGTGGCTCGGGCGCGCGCACCACGGACAGGGCATAGGCACTCTCATGCGCCAGATGGCCGTGGGGTTCGCGTTCGACGAGCTGGACGCCCTCGCGTGCCACTCGGAGTACGTGGTGGGCAACCACGCCTCCGCCGCGGTGAGCCGGAAGACCGGCTACGTGGACAACGGCAGGGCCCGCATTGCCCAGAACACCCGCGACGGCGCCGCGGGCGTGGAGGAGCAGCGCGTCGTCGTCACCCCGGAGACGTACGTGCGCCCCGAGACTCCGGTGACCTGCGAGGGCACGGAAGCCCTGCGCCGCTTTTTCGGGGTTGAGCGCGCGTGCAATGGTGCGCACCGCCCCTTGTCGCCATCCTGACGGCGGGTAAGACTGACTACCTGTAGTCAATCCGCCCCTGAAAGGGGATGTCCCCATGACCGTGGCCACATCTGTGAAGCTGTCCGACGAAACCGGGGCCAAGCTGGAGCGCCTGGCGGCCCGCACAGGGCGCTCGAAGTCCTACTACCTGCGCGAGGCCGTGGAGACACACATCGACCAGCTGGTCCGCGACTACGAGATCCTGGACACCGCACAGAATGTGCGTGCCGGCCGCGAACGCACCTACTCGCTGGCCGAGGTGGAGGACATTCTTGACCTGGGCGATTGAGTTCTCCGAAACGTCTTTGCGAGCCCTTAAGAAAGTCGACCGCCCCGACCAGGCACCGGCGATCAGCCCAGCCAGTCCTCGAACCGGGTGGCCGTGACGAACGCGTCCTGCGGGATCAGCCCGCCGTTCGCGATGCCGCGCCCCAGGTAGGGCGCCTCCTTGATCGTGCTCGGGCGCTGGCCGCCCAGGTCCCCACCGGCGGCGAGGATGCGGCGGGCGAAGTTCGCGATGGTGTCCGCCTCCGGGCCCCGGACCGCGAGAATCTCGTGACGGGCCTCGCGCGGTGCGGTGGCGGCGTCGGCCACGAACTCCGCAACCTCCTCGCGCAGGGCGGGGGCCATGAGCATGGTGGGGGCGAGCGCCACCGGGCCCCGGCTGACCATGCCCACGGTCGCGGGGACGAAGTCGAACCACTGCGTGGAGCGCACCGTGACGGACGGGACCGGGGACTGCTGGTAGATGCTCTGCTGCACGGCCTTGCCCTTGTAGTAGCCGTACCCGGAGTTCACGCGCGGGTCCTCGGCCCCGGCGATGGACAGGCACACGATCCGGCCCACGCCCTGCTCGTGTGCCGCCGAGGCGATGTTCGACGCCGAGCGCGCGAAGAACGGCACGGCCTTGCGCGCTCCCATGGTGGTGATGTGGAGGGCGTCCACCACGGCGTCCGCGCCCTCGAACGCGCGGGTGAGGCCCTTTCCGGCCACCGCGTCCACCCCCGTGCGGCGGCTGGCCCGCACCACCGTGTGGCCGCGCCCCTCCAGCACGTCCGCCACGTTCGCCCCGAAGTTCCCGCTGGCACCCAGCACCGTGATCTTCATGGGGTCAGGGTAGACCCGGCACCTACAGGCTCTTGAACAGCTCCAGCGCGTGCGCCCGGGACTCCTTGAGGTCCACGATGGGCTCCACGCCCTCCTGGCGCCCGTTCCAGCGGTCCACGTACTCGAAGTCCGGGTCGAACTTCTTCTGCTGCGTCTCGGCGTTGAAGATCCGGAAGTAGGGTGCGGCGTCCGTGCCGCAGCCGGCCACCCACTGCCAGTTGTGCGGATTGCTCGCGGGGTCCGCGTCCACCAGGGTGTCCCAGAACCACTGCTCGCCCAGCCGCCAGTCGATCAGCAGGTTCTTGGCCAGCAGGGAGGCCACCACCATGCGCACGCGGTTCTGCATGGTCCCGGTCTCCCACAGCTCGTGCATCCCGGCGTCCACCAGCGGGATCCCGGTGCGCCCCATCTGCCACGCGGCGAGCACGTCCTCGTCCAGCGGGGGCCACGGGAAGGCGTCGAACTTCGGGTTGATGTTCTCGGTGGCCATGTCCGGGTGGACGTACAGGTTGTACCAGGAGAACTCGCGCCACCCCACCTCGGTGAGGAACTTCCCGGGGTTCTCGGCACGCTCCAGCGCCGTGTGCCACACGGTGTACGGGCTGATCTCGCCCCAGCGCAGGTGCGGGGACAGCCCCGACGTGGCCGGCTTGGCGGGCACGTCCCGGTCCTGGGCGTAGCGGGGCAGCCGCTCGTCCAGGAACTCGTCCAGCCGTTCGTGCGCCGCCCGCTCCCCCACGGTCCACGTGCGCGCCAGCCCCCCGGACCAGTCCGGGTGCGTGGGCAGCAGGCCCCACTTGGCCAGGTCATCGGAGGCCGGTGCCGGGTCCGCAGGCTGGATCGACGACGGCGCCGGGTACGGTTCCCGGGGCGGCGGCCCACTGGTGCACGCGCGCCAGAACGGCGTGAACACCCGGTAGGGGTCCCCGTTCTGGGTGCTGACGGTCCACGGCTCGAACATGAGCGAACCGGCATACGAGTGGGCGTCCACACCGTTCTCCCCGGCCCACTCCTTGAGCCCGGCATCCACCGTACGCTCCGGCCCGCCGTAGCGGCGGTTCCACAGCAGACGGTCCGCACCGGTCTCGCGCACGACGCCGGGCACCACCTCCCCTGCCGGGCCGCGCCGCAGCGTGAGGGGCACCCCCAGGTCGGAGAGGTCCGCGGCCAGTGAGCTCAGGGAGTGGTGCAGCCACCACTTCGCCGCGCCGCCGAGCGGGCGGACGCCCTCGGACTCCTCGTCCAGGACGTAGAGGCACACCACGGGCTCGCCGTGGGACACCGCCTCGTGCAGGGCGGGGTGGTCGGTGACCCGGAGGTCGTCGCGGAACAGCACCACGGTGGTCATCTGGGCTCCTCACCCGTTCGGTCGGGGGTGTGCAACGACCCCCGCTGCTCAGCAGCGGGGGTCGCGGCCTCGGTCACGGCCAATCTACACAGGGGGACCGCGCCGGGCCCGGGGCGGGAGGCCCGCAGCGGTCCGCACCGCGCCACCGGCGGCCGGGCGCGAACCCAGCCCAGCGGCGTCGTCATGCGGCGGCGTGGGGCGTCAGGCCACCAGGCCGTAGATGATGCCGCTCACGGCCACCAGGCCAGCCACCGTGACGAACACGTTGGAGAGCTTGCCGCGGTAGGGCTCCAGCGCGGGGAGCTTGTGGATCGCGTACATGGGCATGAGGTACAGGATCATCGCGATCACCGGGCCCGCGAGGGACTCGATGAGCGAGAGCACGCTGGGGTTTGCGATGGCCACGAGCCACGTGGTCACAAACATGAACACGGCCACGGCGGTGTGCAGCGTCTTGGTGCCGATCCTGGTTCCCTGCGGGTCCACAGTGGAGCGCACGACCCCCACGGCGCCTTCGGCGGCACCCATGTAGTGGCCGAAGAAGGAGGAGGCGATCGCCGTCAGCGCCACGGCGGGGCCCAGGTAGGCGATGAACGGGCTGCCGTTCTCGTTGGCCAGGTAGGACAGGACGGGCAGGTTCTGGTCCTTGGCGGCCTGCAGCCCGTCCGGGCCCAGCGAGAGCACGCAGGACCACACGAAGCCCATGGTGAAGACGACCAGGAGCAGGGTGCTGCGGCGCAGGACCACGGAGGCGCGCGCGCTCGCGTGCTCCCCGTACTGGTGCTTCATGGCCACGGAGAACTGGCTCACGGCCGGCGAGTGGTTGAAGGCGAACACGAGCACCGGGATGATCATCCACACGGACATCAGGAAGTCGCCCGCGGACGGCACGCCCTGGAACACGCTGAGGTCCCACGTGGGGATCAGGTACAGCGTCACGCCCAGCAGGATCAGGATCAGCGGGTACACGAGCCACTGGGTGACGATCAGCATGATGCGCTGACCCGTGAACATCACGAGCATGAGCAGCGCCACCAGGATGCCCGAGAGCAGCCAGCGCGGCGGGGACGCCATGCCCAGCTGGTTGACCATGAGGCTGTCCACGGTGTTGGTGATGCTCACCCCGTAGATCAGCACGATCGGGTAGATCGCCAGGAAGTACAGGACGGTGATGACCCGGCCGATGCCCTCACCGAAGGCCTTGCGGGCCACAACCGTGATGTCCTCGCCCGGGACGGGGGAGGCGCACACGAAGCGGGACAGCGCCCGGTGGGAAAGGTACGTCATGGGGCCGATCAGGATGGTGACGACCAGCAGCGGCCAGAGGCCGCCAAGCCCAGCGTTGATGGGCAGGAACAGCACGCCCGCGCCGACGGCGGTGCCGAAGAGGGAGATGGCCCAGTTGGTCTCGAACCGGCGGTTGACGGGCCGCTCGTTCGCGGCCCCCGCCTGCGTGGCCGTGGCCACGGAGGACCCTCCGGTCGAGGCGTTCGTGGGGTCTGGGGCGTGGTCGTGGTCAGCCACCGGGGTCTCCGTGCTGTCGGGGAAAGGGACGAGCGAAAGGATGCGGACACCCTGTGAGCCGGATCATAGTTATACGCGATTCGGTGGCATTGTTCAACAAACTCCCGTCGGCCCAGGTCGCACCGCAGGGCCCTCCCGTACCATGGACGCATGGATCCCGAGCTCCGCCTGGACACGCAACTGTGCTTCGCGCTGTACACCGCCTCGCGCAAGGTCACCAGTGCCTACCGGGAGCCGTTGAAGGCGATGGGTCTGACCTACCCTCAGTACCTGGTGATGCTCGTGCTGTGGGAGGACGACCACCGCTCCGTCCACCAGCTGGGGGAGACCCTCATGCTGGACAGCGGGACTCTCTCACCCCTGCTGCGGCGCATGGAGGCCGCCGGCTTCGTCACCCGCAAGCGGTGCGAACGCGATGAGCGCTCCGTGGTCGTCTCCCTCACGGACGCCGGTCGCTCCCTGGAGGAGAAGGCCGCCGCCATGCAGAAGAAGCTGCTGGACGAACTGGACATGACTCAGCGGGAGAGGCTGACCCTGCACGAGCTGGCGCGGAGGCTGTACACCTCGCGGTGACACCCTCCGGCCGCACCCGCGCAGGGTCGCTCAGTGCGCGCTGAGGATCACAGCACGCCGTACTCCTCGAGCAGCTCGCCCACCTCGCCGTTCTCCAGACGACGACGCAGCCGCTTGCGCAGCGGTTCCGGCCCGGGGATCCGGACCTTCTCGCCGTCCCGCAGCCGGGTGAGGCCTTCCAGCAGCACGCGCACGTCGTAGGTACTGCCCCACGTCTCGGGAACGCCGCGCTCCACCCCCATGAGCTGGTAGACGGCCTCCATGCCGGTGCGCACCGAGTACTCGGTGGTGAAGATGCAGTCGCGGCTCGTCTCCGCGAACTGACCCAGGAACGCGAAGTTCCGGGCCCCCTCGGGCACCACCTGGGGGCGGTCACCCGCGTGGCGCGGCATGAAGAAGCTGGTCACGTACGGCATCATCACGGGCACCGTCTTGGCGCCGGTGGCCGCAAGCTCCGGGATCTCCTCCACGGGAACGCCCATGTGGTAGAGCCACTCCTGGGTGATCTCCTCACCCGTGCACTCGGCCATGGTCTTCTTCACGAAGTCGCCGGGGGTGTCCACGAACAGCGAGTAGACCCACACCACGATCTGGTCCTTCGGCTGCTTCTTGAAGTGGGGCTGACGGTTCACGGTCCAGCTGAGCAGCCACGAGGAGTCCTCCGCCGTGACGATTCCGCCCGTGACCACGCGGCCGCTGAACGGGTCCCGCTGCGCGATCTTCCGGATGTACTCGGGGATCCGCTCGTCCAGGGTGGTGACGGTGGCGGACTCCCACTTGGTCTCGTCGATCGAGGAGCAGAACACCTCGGGGCGCCCGAAGGAGGGGTCCTTGGCGGCGATCCGCTTCCACAGGTCCCAGGCCGAGGCGGGGCCGCGGTCGAGCTTCGCGGGGGTGGCGTGGTCGCCGTCGTCCGAGTTGTCCACGAGGGAGCCGATGGTGGTGAGCACGAGGTCGTGCTCACCCAGCTCCTGGGTCTCGGTGGCGCCCTCGCGCACCCAGTGGATCGCGGTGGCGCGGATCTCACCGTTGCGGTGGGAGAAGTCGATGTCGCGGACGTCGGTGTCGTACTGGAAGGTGACGCCGCGCTCGGTGAGGTAGGAGATCAGGGGCAGCACGAAGGACTCGTACTGGTTGTACTTGGAGAACTTCAGCGCAGAGAAGTCCGGCAGCCCGCCGATGTGGTGCACGAAGCGGTGCAGGTAGAGCTTGAACTCCAGCGCGGAGTGCCACTCCTCGAACGCGAACATGGTGCGCCAGTACATCCAGAACGGGGAGGCCAGGAACTCCTTGCTCATGACCTCCTGGATCTGCTTGCCCTCCATCTCCTCGCGCGTGGCCAGGAAGACGTGCAGCAGGTCCTTCTGGGCGCGCTGCGGGAGGTCGAACTTGCCCTCGTGGCCCGCGTCCTGGCCCTGCTTCACGGTGGCGCGGCGCAGGGAGTAGTTGGGGTCGTCCCGGTTGAGCCACGCGAACTCGTCCAGCACGGACGCGCCCTCGATCTCCAAGGACGGCACGGAGCGCATCATGTCCCACAGGCACTCCATGTGGTTCTCGAGCTCGCGCCCGCCGCGGATCACGAACCCCTTCTCGGGGACGTCCAGACCGTCCAGGGCGCCGCCGGGCAGCCGCCCCTTCTCCACCACGGTCACGTTCTCGCCGGGCACGCCGGCGTCCCGGACCAGGAACACGGCTGCGGCGAGTCCGGCCAGACCGGATCCCACGATCCACGCGCGGGTGTCCTGGGCGTGCTCCGCCGGGCGGGGCCGCATGAAGGCCTCGTAGTTGCCTGCTGTGAACTGCATGTCGTTCCTCCTTCCGCGGGGCGTCGCTCTGGCGCTCCCTGCGTACATAATTGAGCTTACTCAATTTTGAGTGCAATACAATTATCTGGTGGAGAACATTCAGAACCCGACGCCGCGCCGCAGGGCACGGCCCCTGGAGCACGTAGCCTCCCGCGTGGGTCCGCGCGGTCCCGGCCGCCGTGAAATCGCCAAGGCCGAGAAGCGCGCCCGCATCCTGGCCGCTGCCCGCGCGCTCGTGAGCGAGAAGGGCTACGCGCAGATGTCCATGAGCGAGGTGGCCGCCCGCGCGGACGTGGCAGCGGGCACCGTGTTCCAGTACGCCGCCACCAAGGCGGAGCTGCTCATGATGGTCACCGAGAACATCTGGGCGGACCACGTCAACGACGCCTTGGACGCGACTCCCGGCCCTGCCCGGCACTCCCCCGCCGCCGTGGTGGACGCGATCATGGACTCGCTGGACCCGATCTTCGACATGGCCGTCCACTGGCCCGAGACCACGGTGTGGATCGCCCGCGAGATCCTCTTCGGGGAGGACCTGCCGCACCGCCGCGAGGTGCTGGTGCTCGTGGAGAAGCTGGAGGACCACATCGCCCGGATGCTCGCGGGCTGCCGCCCCGCCGCCTCGGACGCCGACGCCGCCCCCCTGGACGTGGGTGCGCGGATGATCGTCACCAGCGGGCTGGCCGAGCTCAACCGCGCCCGCCAGGGTCGCGCGGAGCTGGACCTGGTGCTGGAGCGGATGCGGGAGATCGTCGCGCTCGTGGCCGCGGGCGTGGGCACCGCACACGCTCCCGCGCACGACGCCGCCGTCCCCGCCTCCCCGGAGTCCGCCCGGTAGCCCGCCGGGGCGCGACGCCGCCGTGCCCCGGGTGGCCTGCTCAGGGAGCACGGAGCGGCGCCAGCGCGTCACGGGCAGGCGCTGGAGCGGACGGCGGCCGCGCCCCGCTCAGGAGGCGGCCACGGCCCCGCGAGGACGAACCCGTGACCCGCGCGGCGCGTGACGGGGCGCGCGGGCCCGGCCGTGCGGCGTCGTCGTCCGGGCATGGGAGAGTCCCGGCTCGCGGACGGGCCGGGGCTCTCAGCAGGCGGGGATCAGCTGCGGGGCAGGGTGATCAGCGCGGTGTGGTCGTCCAGGTCGGGGCGGTTGCGGCCGCCGCCCTTGACGAACAGCAGGTAGCCCACGCCCAGGAGCACGAGCCACACGACGCCCACGATCAGCGCCACGCGGGTGTCCGGGAACCAGCCGAGCAGCACGATCACGAACAGGATGCCGGCGGTCGCGGCCCACGAGGCCACGGGCCAGAACGGGACCTTGAACGCGGACTCGGGGCGGTTCTTGCGCTCGATCTCGCGGCGCATGGCGATGTGCGAGAGCAGGATCATGAGCCACACCCACACGGTGGCGAACGTGGCGATCGAGGCGATCACCAGGAACACGTCCTCGGGGATTACCACGTTGAGGATCGCGCCGATGCCCAGGGCGACGCACATGACCACCACGGTGAGCCACGGGACGCCGCTCTTGGACACCTTGGTGAACGCCTGGGGCGCCTGCCCCTGCTCCGCGAGGCCGAAGAGCATGCGGCCGGCGCCGAAGGTGTCCGCGTTGATTGCGGAGACAGCGGCCACGATGACCACCACGTTGAGGATGGATGCCGCCGCGGGAATACCCAGGGCGGAGAAGATCTGCACGAACGGGCTGGCCTCGCCGGTGATCTCGGTCCACGGGACCAGAGACATCAGCACCACCATGGTGCCCACGTAGAACAGCAGGATGCGGGCGGGCACGGCGTTGACGGCCTTGGGGATGGAGCGGGCCGGATCGCCGGCCTCACCCGCGGTGATGCCGATGGTCTCGATGCCGCCGAACGCGAAGACCACCACGGACAGCGCGGCCAGCAGACCACCCAGGCCGTTGGGCATGAAGCCTCCGTGGTCCACCAGGTTCTGCGGCCCCACGGGCTCGCCCGGGGCGTAGGAGACGCCGAGGACCATGAGCACGATGCCGCCGCCGATCATCGCCAGGATGGCACCCACCTTGATGATGGTCAGCCAGAACTCCATCTCGCCGAAGATCTTCACGTTGCGGGTGTTGATCGCGGCGATGAACAGGATGACGGCCGTGACCCAGATCCAGCGGGGCGTGTCCGGGAACCAGAAGCCCATGTACACGCCGAACGCGGTGACGTCCGCAATGGCCACCACGATCATCTCGAACACGAACGTCCAGCCCGTGACGAAGCCCGCGAACGGGCCCAGGTAGCGCGCAGCGTACTGGCCGAAGGAGCCCGGAACGGGGTGGCGCACGGCCATCTCGCCCAGGGCCCGCATGACCATGTAGACCACCGCTCCGGCGATCAGGTACGCCAGGATCACGGAGGGTCCGGCCGCCTGGATGGCGGTGGCGGAGCCGTAGAACAGGCCCGTGCCGATCGCCGAGCCCAGCGCGATGAACTGGATGTGGCGCATGCTCAGCCCGCGGGACAGCGTGGGGTGGCCCGCCCCGCCCTGCTGCGGTGCGGGCGGCGGGTATGCGGGACTACTCATGGCGC
Source organism: Kocuria rhizophila (assembly GCF_003667225.1). Taxonomy (GTDB): domain Bacteria; phylum Actinomycetota; class Actinomycetes; order Actinomycetales; family Micrococcaceae; genus Kocuria; species Kocuria rhizophila. Next base: position 2,279 of record NZ_RCOM01000002.1, on the reverse strand, counting down.
TCTCCTGTGGTGTTCCCGGCGAGGCCGGTGGGTGGGGTGCTCAGGGCGTCGTGGGCCAGGGTGGTGATGAGGCGCGCGGCGGCGCGGGCGGTGCGGCCGTCCACGTCCATCCGCGGCAGCAGCTCCACCACGTCCACGAGCACCAGTTTGCCGCTGCGGGCCACCCGGTGGCACACGGCCTGGATGGTCTCCAGGGGAACACCGTATCCGGCCGGGGCGCTCACGCCGGGCGCCACGGCGGCGGGCAGGACGTCCAGGTCGATGCTCAGGTGGATGGCGTCCACGCGTTCGACGAGGCGGTCCACGACCTCCAGGACGGCGTCGAGGTGGCGGGGCTGGCACTGCTCGTCCGTGAGGAACTCGACGCCCAGCTCCTCCGCGGTGCGGAACAGGATGCCGGTGTTGTTGGGCTCGCTGATCCCCAGCACGGTGTAGTCGAACGCGCGGCCGGCCTCCTGGTCCGCGCGGGCCATCTGCAGGAACGGGGTGCCGGAGGAGGGCTCGTCCGCCTGCCGCAGGTCGAAGTGGGCGTCCAGGTTCAGCACACCCACGCGCTGGTCCCGCAGGCGGTCGCAGCGGGTGCGTCCCAGGTAGCTGCCCCACGCGGTGTCGTGGCCGCCACCCAGGACGACCACGGGGTTGCCCGTGTCCAGGAGGCGTGCGACCTGGTGGCCCAGGGTGTCCTGGCCGTCCTCCAGGTCGCGGCCCGGGACCACCACGGTGCCGGCGTCGTGAATGCCGAAGTCGGCATGCATCGCCAGAGGGGCGAGGGCACCGCGCAGGGCGTCCGGGCCCTCGGAGGCGCCCACGCGGCCCTTGTTGCGGCGCACGCCCTCGTCGCAGGAGAAGCCGATGAGCTCGACGGCGGGGGTCTGCGCAGTCTGCGCAGTCTGCGCAGTCTGCGCAGTGTCCTGGTCGGCGCCGCGCTGTCCGTCACCTCGCGAGGCATTCTGAGGGGTCTGCTGCGCGGCTTCATGAGCGATGCCCTGCCCTGCTCGTTGGTGCCAGCGCAGGTGCTCGGGGGTGTCCCCGTCCGTCCTGCCGCTCCACACCTCGGGGTCCGGCGGGGTGATCCGGGTGGTCGTCATGCAGCATCCTTCCCTGCGGTGCCGCCTCCCCGGGCCGCCTCGCGGTGCTCACGTGTGATCTGAATTACCTTTGCTCCACACAAGCCCATCACCGGGGATCGCGGGGAGGCCCGACACCAGATATCGTCTGGTATTCCAGACACGCAGATCGTACGACACGCGGGCCAGACAACGACGCCGCTCGCTGGGTCCCTGGGGCGCGGCGCCGCATCTCGGAAACGGCCGGGGCCGGCCCTACCGTTGCGGAGCCGAGACGCGCGAGGTGCGGCCTCGGCCATCGACAGCCCCACCGCATCACCGGCACTGTGCCAGACCGTACTCACACCGCGGGCTGCGGGCACCGCGGGGGTACCGGACGCGCCCGGGGTGACCGTGCGGCGTCGTCCGCCCGAACTAACACCGTCCGAAGGGAACGCGATGACCGGAGCCAAAGTCCCCGCCGCGCAGAACACGCTGCGGATCCTGCGGTTCCTGGCGTCGCGGAAGGGGCCGGTGGCGGCGTCATCGATTGGGACGGCGCTGGAGCTGCCGCGGTCCAGCGTGTACCACCTGCTGGCGGTGATGACGGAGCAGGGGTTCGTGGTGCACCTGCCGGAGGAGCGGCTGTACGGGCTGGGGATCGCGGCGTTCGAGCTGTCCTCGGCGTACACGCGGCAGGATCCCATGGCCCGGCTGGGTGAGCCACTGCTGCGCGCGCTCGTGGACGCGGTGGGTGAGAACGCGCACCTCGCGGTGATGCACGGGCGGGACGTGGTGTACGTGGTGGAGGAACGGGCGCCGTACAAGCCGTCACTGGTGACGAACGTGGGGGTGCGCATCCCGGCGCACCTCACGGCGAGCGGGCGGTCCATGCTCGCGGGCCTGCCCGCGGCCCAGGTGCGGGCGCTGTACCCGGACAGGGACTCGTTCGCGTCGCGCTGGGAGAGCACGGCGATCACGACGCCTGGGCAGCTGCGCGCCGAGCTTTCGCGGACCCGTGAGCGCGGCTGGGCCGTGGAGGAGGGGGACGTGACGCCGAACTTCGCCTCCGTGGCGGTGGCGGCGCACGACCACCGGGGGCTGCCGGTGGCGGGGGTGGCGCTCACGTTCCTGGGACACAAGATCGACGATGAGCGGCGGGCGGAGCTGGTGGGGCACGTGCGGCGGACGGCGGAGGCGCTGACGCGGCGGTTGCATGGGGCGGTGCCGGGG
>NZ_RCOM01000029.1 GCF_003667225.1 Kocuria rhizophila | reverse complement strand
GTCGTGGGCCCTGCAAAGACCGGGGCGGGGACGTGGGCCGCGGTGCTGCAGGACCCCGCCGTGGAGCTGGGCACACCGGGTGAGGACGCCGGGACGCGTGAGCTGATCTCGCGCGCACTGGGCGAGGTGCAGGACGGGCAGGCGGACCGCGCGGCCACGGAGCAGGCCATGAAGCGGCGCGCCCGCACCGAGGGAGATGCCGCACCCGTCCAGAACGCGACGCAGCGCCTGGACCAGGTCGCGGCGAACCCCGCCCCGAGCACCCCGGCGCCCGCGGACCCGAGCGCGCCCGCCTACGCCGCGGGGGCGGAACACCCCGCGGCCACCGTGGTCACGCGCGGCGAGTGGGACGACTACCGCGCCCAGCACGCGGACACGGCGCTCGTGGCGAGCACCCCGGGCGACCGCCCGGCCTCCGAGGGGCCCACCGCGGACGACGCCGCCCTGACGCAGGCTCTGGGGCAGTGGGAGCACCTCGCGGAGCCGTTCCACGCGCTCGTGGCCATCGACACGTCAGGTTCCATGAGCACGCCGGCGCTGCCGGACGGCTCCACGCGGATGGACCTCACCAAGGCTGCGGCCTCCACGGCCGTGGGCCTGTTCCCGGAGCACGACGCGCTGGGACTGTGGACGTTCGCGCGCCACCTGGACGGGGACAAGGACCACCGCTCCCTGACCCCCGTGCGGGAACTGTCCGCCCCGGTGGACGGCGCCACCCAGCGGGATCAGCTCGCCCAGGACGCCCGGTCGCTGACCTACGTGCCCAAGGGGTACACGGGCCTGTACGACACCACGCTGGCCGCCTACCGCCAGGTGCTGCACGACGACGCCCCGGACCACCTTCGCACGGTGATCGTCCTGACCGACGGCATCAACCAGGACCCGGGATCCATGGGACTGGACGAGCTGCTTACCACGCTGGAGAAGGAGCAGGACCCGGAGAACCCTGTGCGCATCATCACGGTGGGCATCTCCCAGTACGCGAACGAGGACGTCCTGAAGCAGATCGCGGAGACCACCGGGGGCACCTCCCACATCGCCAGGGCACCGGAGGACATCGAGAAGGTGTTCGTGGATGCGCTGACGGGGGCGTGAAGGGCGCCCGTTGCAGACGCGGGAGGCGACGCGTGAGGTGCGGTTCTGCCAAGGATTTCCGCGATTCTGCGGGCAGAAATGCACCTCACGCGCTCCAAGCGCGGAGAACGCCTCGGATCTAGCGGTAGACCTCCCGGCGGTGTCCGATCCTCAGCACCAGGATCACCAGCTCCCCATCGTCGATCTCGTAGATGATGCGATGGTCGCCCACCCGGATGCGCATCTCCCCCGCGCCGCCCTTCAACTGGATGCAGCCCGTTGGGCGTGGGTCCCGGGCAAGTTTCTCGATTGCTTCCAGTAGACGCCGCGCAGTGTGCTGGTCCAGCTTGCGCAGCGTCTTCGCCGCCGAGGACACATAGCTGATCGCGTAAGCCACCGCAGGGTCTCAGATGCCGAGTTCTCGCCGCAGGTCCTCGTGGGAGACCCGTGGCTCCTGCTCGGCGCGCGCTTCTGCCGCCGCCTGGGCATCGGCCACGTCCTCGAGGGCCGCTACCGCACGGTCGTAGAACTCGGGCGAGACCACGACGGCGCGTCGTCCCGCGCCCCTCGAGGTGATCTCGACTGGCTCGCGCTGCGCGGTCGCAATGTAGTCGCTCTGCTGGTTGCGGAACTGGGAAAGGGTCACGGAGGTCATACGACAAGTGTACGTCTTGTACATGTTGCACAAAATGGCCCCCACATCGGGTCACCCCTGGGCAATGAATCGTCTTTCCTGCGGTTCTTCAAGCCCCTCGGGGACCTGGAGCAGGGGCGTGGACGTGCTGATAGGGGCGTGAGGGGCGGGCCCGCCCGTCTGCACTCCGGGAAGAGTGGCCGAGCGATCATTGTCCCGGCGTCCGGGGTGCTCCTAGCGTGGTGGGATGGATACCACCACGACACCCCGAACCCCCTGGCTCCTCATCCTCGGCGTCCTCCTGGCCGTCGCGGCGGCGGCTCTGATCACGTTCACCGACCTGGCCTGGCGCGGCCTCATCGGCTGGCCGCTGCTGCTGGTGGCGCTGCTCCTGGTGGTGTCCGGCGGCATTCGCCGCGGTCAGCAGCGGAGGAGCACCCACCGGATCTGAGACCCACAGAGCGGTCAGTGCTGCGCAGTGTCGCGCCGCCCCTACCGCCCCTGAACACGGCACGAGCCGCGCCCCCGGTCTCCCGGGAGCGCGGCTCGTGGTCGCTCCGATCCCAGACTTCGAAAGTCCGGGATCAGCGGCTGGCCGGCCTGTGGGCGCCCGGCGTCCGCGACCCGCAGGCCGCCGAGCGCCAGGCACGACGCCGCCGGGTCACCGCACCAGCTCGTCCACCACCCGCTGCATGGACTGGCTGTGGTTGCCGAAGCGGTGCATGGTGATGGACACGGCCTGCTCGGCCAGCATGTACATCATCTCCACGCGCCCGGTGCCCACCACGTCCTCGGTGATCAGGGCGATGTCCGGGTGCTCGGCGCGCACCGCGTAGAGGTCCTTGAGGTCTTCCTCGGAGCCGTCCCACGGGGAGATCACGCGGACGCGGGCGCCGTGGCGGACGTCGAGGGCGTCGTCGTCCAGGGCGCGCAGGTCCGAGAGCTGACCCAGCGGGCCCAGGGAACCGGTGCCCAGAGCGTGCGCGAACTCGGCGTCGGACGCGGGGTTGAGCACCGTGGCGAAGAGCCCGTTGACGGCCTCCGGCACCTCAGTGGCGGCGCTGAGGACCACCTGCGAACCCGAGCGCACGGCGGCGAGGCCCACGCGCAGGACGTCCGTGAGGGACGCGCCCTCCTGGGCGCGCACCACCACGGTGCGAGGGCGGTAGCGGAACAGGTTGGCCTCGCTGCGCAGGGCGGTGGGGTCCTTGACCTGGCCGAACTCGCGCTGCCACTCGGACTGGTCCGACTGCGCGGCGCGGCGCAGCCACACGAGGTCCTCGTCCGAGATCAGCGGGGTCACGGCATCCAGCGCGCGGTGCACGCGCGGATCGAGGACCCACGCACCGGCCGCACCGCGGTCCGTGCTGGAGTCCGAGAACCCGGCGCGCTTCCAGCGGCCCAGCGACGCCAGGTAGTTGGGGCCACCGGCCTTCGCGCCGAGACCCACGGAGGAGCGCTTCCACCCGCCGAACGGCTGGCGCTGCACAATCGCGCCGGTGATCCCGCGGTTCACGTAGAGGTTGCCGGCCTGCACGGACTCCACCCAGCGCAGGATCTCGTCCGCGTCCAGGGAGTGGATGCCCGCGGTGAGCCCGTAGTCCGTGGCGTTCTGCAGCTCCACGGCCTCCTCGAGGCTGTCCGCGGACATGAGCCCCAGGACAGGGCCGAAGCACTCGGTGAGGTGGAAGAAGGACCCGGGCTTCACACCCGCGCGGATCCCGGGGCGCCACAGCCGGCCGGAGTCGTCCAGCTGCTTCGGCTCGATGAGCCACTCCTCGCCGGGCTCCAGCTGCGTGAGCCCGCGCAGGAGCTTCTCCGAGGGCTGCTCCACGGTGGGGCCCACGGTGGCCTGCAGGTTCACGGGCCAGTCCACCACCATGGAGGAGGCGGCGTCCACGAGCTGGCGGCGGAACCGCTCGGACGTGGCCACGGACCCCACCAGGATGCCGAGCGACGCCGCGGAGCACTTCTGCCCCGCGTGGCCGAAGGCGCTGGAGACGAGGTCCCACACCGCCTGGTCCCGGTCCGCGCTGGGGGTGATCACCAGGGCGTTCTTGCCGGAGGTCTCCGCGGTGAGCGGGCGCTCCGGGTCCCACGAGGCGAACAGCTGCGCGGTCTCGTACGCGCCGGTGAGCACCACGCGCTCCACGTCCGGGTGGGAGATCAGCGTCTTGCCGGCCTCCCCCTCCACGGCGTCCACGAGCTGCAGCACGTCGCGGGGCACACCGGCCTCCCACAGCGCCTCGCACACCGCGGTGGAGCAGCGGCGGGACTCGGGGGACGGCTTGTGGATCACGGCCGAGCCGGTGGCCAGCGGCGCCACGGTGGTGCCCGTGGGGATGGCCAGCGGGAAGTTCCACGGCGGGGTCACCACGGTCACGGCGTGCGGCACGAAGTCGCCGCCGTCCACGAACTCCAGCTCCAGCGCACGGCGGGCGTAGTAGCGGCAGAAGTCCACGGCCTCGGAGACCTCGGGGTCCGCCTGCTCCAGCACCTTGCCGGTCTCCGCACCCGCCACGGCCATGAGGTGGCCACGGCGCGCGGCGAGGATGTCCGCGGCACGGTTGAGGATCTCGGCGCGCTCACGGGCGGGGGTGTCCGCCCAGCGCTTGCCGGCGGCCTTGGCGGTGGCCACCACGTCGTTCACGGCCTGCACGGCCTCGTCCGAGTCCTGGTCCATGTCCTTCAGCAGCTCGGGCACGGCCACGGAGGCGTACCACTCGCTGCTGCCGATCTTCTCGGCCAGGGTCTCGGCCCAGCGCTGGTTGGCGGGCACGGAGACGTCCGTGTCCGGCTCGTTGCGGAACGGCTCGTCCAGCGGGATGGTGGGGGTCTCCCCCACGGTCTCCGCGCTGCGGTCCTGCACGCGGCGCGGCGAGGGCACCTGCGGGTCCTGCTCGAGGTCCGCGAGGGCGGCGCGGAAGCGGCCCTCCTCGCGCTGGAACACCCAGTTGTCCGGGCCCAGGTCGAAGATCCCGGACATGAAGTTCTCGCTCGCGGAGTTCTCCTCGAGCCGGCGCACCAGGTAGGACACGGCGACGTCGAACTCCGCGGGCTTCACCGCCGGGACGTAGAGCAGCAGCTGGCCCACGTCCGTGGCCACGGCCTCGCTCTGCGCGGTGGCCATGCCCTGCAGCATCTCGAACTCGATGCGGTCCGTGACGCCGCGCTGCTCCGCGAGCAGGTGCGCGAAGGCGATGTCGAACAGGTTGTGCCCGGCCACGCCCAGGCGCATGCCCGTCATGCGCTCGGGGTGGAACAGCCAGGACAGCACGCGCTTGTAGTTGGTGTCCGTGGCCTGCTTGGACTCCATGGTGGCCAGGGGCCAGCCGTGCATCTCGGCGTCCACGTTCTCCATGGCCAGGTTGGCGCCCTTGACCAGGCGCACCTTGATCTGGGCGCCACCGTCCGCCACGCGCTGCGCGGACCACTCGGAGAGCCGCTCCACGGCGCTGAGCGCGTCCGGGAGGTAGGCCTGGACCACGATGCCGGCCTCGAGGTTCTTCAGCTGCGGCTTGTCGAGCAGCCGCTTGAACACCTCGATGGTCAGTTCCAGGTCCGAGTAGACCTCCATGTCCAGGTTGATGAACATCTTCCCGGTGCCCTTGGTGGCGGCAGTCTCGTACAGCGGCAGCAGCCGCTCCACCACGCGCTCGGCGGTGCGCTCGAAGCCCCAGTGGGACAGCTGCGGCACCACGGAGGAGACCTTCAGGGAGACGTAGTCCACGTCCTCGCGGCGCAGCAGGCCCTCGGCGTCCGCGAGGTGCTTCTTGGCCTCGTCCTCACCCAGCACCTCCTCGCCCAGGAGGTTGATGTTGAGCCGGTGGCCCTGCTGCTTGATGTTCTTCACGGACTTGCCGAACGGCCCGGGGCGGGCGTCCACCACCATGTGGCCCACCATCTGGCGCAGCCGGGTGCGCGCGGCGGGAACCACCACGGAGGGCAGCGCCCCCGAGAGCACGGTGCCCGCCTGGATCTGCGCGCGGTCCGCCACGGGCATGGACTGCGGGGTCAGTTTCGCGATGTCCTGCAGCGCCTTTGCCGCAGCCTTCGTGTCCTCCGTGCGGATCACGCGGTCCACGAAGCCCACCGTGAACTCCAACCCGTTCGGGTCCTGGAGCACGGCGGCCAGACGGTCCTCCGCGGGGTTCTTCTGCTTGTTGTTGCGCTGATTCTCCTGCGCCCGCTGCAGCCAGGTGCGCACGAGCTCCACGGCGGAGTCGGCGAGGGCGTGGGGATCAGTCACGGTATTGACGGTGCGTGCCATTGCAGCGCCTCCATAAGTCTCGGCCCGGGGAGGGTGCCGAGGCACTCCCTCGGCCACCAGCCGAGTCACACCGGGCCCGGCGTAGCTGGTGCGCTCACGCTACCGTGGGCTGCCGGGCCGCCAGTAATCGGTTTCGCCCCGAATCCCGCACATGACGCCCCGCGCCTGCGTCCACCCCGCACGGGGTCACGACGACGCCGCACGGCCACCTCCCACTCGCCCCGCGCCCGAGCACCGAACGCGGGCGCGGCCCCCAGCGGCGTCGTGGGCCGGTGCGTCAGGAGGCGTCCGGGGCGGTCTCCGCCTGCAGGATGTCCAGCACGCGGATCAGGCGCAGGTGCGCCTCCACCTGCGGAAAGTTGCCCGTGGCGCGGCGGTGGGTGGGTGAGTACGTGGAGGGCAGCAGGCCCAGCTCGTTGGCGGTGCCGAGTGCCACGTCCGTGAGCCTCACCGCCTCCTGGGTGTGCCCGCACAGCGCGAGCTGCTCGGCCAGCTGCAGCGTGGCAGAGACCGACGGCGCGGACTGGCCCGCGAACCCGTCCTGGCCGATCGAGGACGCGAACGCCTCGACGTCGTCCAGGTCCGTGAGCTGCGGCAGGTTGCGGTAGCGGTGCAGCAGCCCCGAGCTGTCGGTGAGCTCCTTGCGGATGCGGTCCACGGTGCCGAGCATGCGCTCGTCGTCGTAGGCCACGAACCCCACCATGGGCAGCTGCAGCAGGGAGGCGTCCACGTCCGTGGAGCCGTAGTACTGCACGAACGAGCCCACCTGGGGGTCGTAGCCGCTGGTCCAGATCTCGTGCGCGAGCTGGTCGCGGTGCTCCTCCCAGGTCTCCACGTCACCGGGCAGGCCGTGGATGCGCACCGCGTCCACACCCGCCTGCATGGCGGCCCACATCATCACGCGCGAGTGCGTGTAGTACTGGGGCTCGCCGCGCATCTCCCAGATGCCCTGGTCCTTCTCCTCGTAGTTGGCCACCACGGCGCGCAGCAGCGCCTGCTGCAGCGGCCACGAGAGGTGGTCCTCCTGCACGCCGCGGCGGCGCAGCATCTCGAACACGCGCAGCACGTGGCCGGCCACGTCCGACTGGTAGTGGCTGCCGGAGGAGTTGCCGTCACGCACCGGCCGCGAGCGCTCGTAGCCCGGCAGGTCCACCAGCCGCTCACGGATCTGGGGGGAGCCGTCCAGCGTGTAGATGTTCGAGGGGTTGTTGACGTCCCCGGCCACCGCGCGCAGCAGCCAGTTGCGCAGCTGCGCGGCCTCGCGGTCGTGACCGTGGTCCAGCATGACCTCCAGGGCCGATGCCGCGTCACGGGGCCACGAGAGCCGGTGGTCCCAGTTGCGCTCCGCGCCCACGACCTCCGGCAGGGACGTGGTGGGGGCGCCGATCAGCCCGCCCGTGGCCTGGTGCATCAGTCCGCGCACCACCAGCAGGCTGCGCCGGACGAGGTCCGCGGGCTCGTCGTCCGTGGCGGTGAGCGTGAACCCGCCCAGGGAGGTGCCCTCGTGGTGGGGGCGGTCCCCGTGACGGCCCACGTCCCGTGCCGAGGGGCGCTCGGAGGTGTCCAGGTCCTCGGCGTCCGCGCCGGAGGCGTGCAGCGCGGGCGGCTGCTCGTCCGGGTCCGTGTGGTTCACGGCCGCGGGATCCGTGAGGGGATCGTAGGGCTCGTAGCGCTCCGTCCACTCCTGCCACAGGGTCACGGTGGTCGTCAGCGTCTCGTTCACGTCCACCGCCTCCGGGGGCACCCCGTGGGACGGGAACCACGTGAGCGTGAAGTCCCGGGTCTGACCGGCCGCCACCGTGAACGAGCCCGCGTGGCGGCGCTTGGTCTTGTCCGGGTCCGCCTCCGGCAGCGGATCGCCGTGGAAGACCACGGAGTCCGGACCGGCCATGCCCACCAGCACGGACTCGGCCTCGGCGTCCTCCGACTCGTCCTCGAGCACGTCGAAGCGGCTCAGCCACGGCACGGACGAGCCGTAGTTGAAGCGCAGCCGGAGGTCCTGGAACATCTCCACCTCACCCGTGAGGCCCTCCACCCGGCGGATCAGCTCGGTGCGGGCGTTGAGCGGCATGAAGTCCGTGACGCGCACCGTGCCGGTGTCCGTGGACCACACCGTGTGCAGCACGAACGTGTTCTCCGCGTAGAAGCGCTCCACCGCGATGACGCCGGGCAGGGACATGTCCACCGCGGCGTCGTCGTCCACCGCGCAGTACGGCGCGAGCAGCCAGCGGCCGTGGTCCGGGGTGCCCAGCAGGGCGCCGAACAGCGCGGGCGAGTCGAAGCGCGGCACGCACCACCAGTCCACCGACCCGTAGCGGGAGACCAGCGGCCCGCTGCGCATGTTGGACAGCAGGGCGTAGTCCTCGATTCTGGAAGCCATGTCCCCAGAATCTCACGAACGAGCGGTCGGCTCACGCTGCACGGAACTCTGGCCGTTCGGCCGATGCACCCTGGGTGGCGCCTCGGTACGGTGGATGGTTCACCGGTTTCGGGCCGGGCGGTTCCAGGGCCCTCCGCGGCCCCCGAACCGCACGGACGGGGCCGCAACCGATGCAGGAGGGCAGCACTCATGACCATGCCGTACCAGCCCGCGCCCCGGGCCACCCAACCCGGCGAGCCGGTGGGTCCGATCAAGGCGATCGGCAACTACTTCCGCAAGGGGTTCCAGTTCTCCGGCAGAGCCTCCCGCTCCGAGTACTGGTGGATCGCGCTGTACTCGTTCCTGTTCGCAGGCGTCCTGGAGTTCGCACAAGCCCAGAACGAGAACTGGTTGGAGAACACCGGTGTCTTCGGCAACGCTCTGGGGATCGTCGTGGCCCTGGTGATCCTTGTCGTGTGCCTTCTTCTGGCCATTTTCACCATTGCCCTGAACATCCGCAGGCTGCACGACTGCAACCTGTCCGGCTGGCTGTACCTGCTGATCCTCGTGCCATTCCTGGGAAGCATCGCCCTGCTTATCCTGGCCGCCCTGTCCCCGGATCCGCGGGGTGTGCGCTTCGACGCCCAGCCCACCCCCGGGGCCGTCATGCCCGCCGGGAGGTAGGGCCGCATCGTTCCTTGCCCGGACCCCCTCCCCAGTCTAAAGTTCGGTACACCGAACTTTAGAATTCACAAGAGCGAGGAGGGGTCTGGGTGCGAGGTCGACGGAGATGGAGGGCCGCCGCCGTGGCGGCCACGGGTGTGCTGGTTCTGAGCGGCTGCGCGGGGGCAGGGCCCGGCGGCGGCAGCTCCGAGAAGCCCACGGTGCTGACCACGTTCACCGTGCTGCAGGACATGACCGCCGCGGTGGCCGGGGAGCACGTGACCGTGGAGTCCATCACCAAGCCGGGCGCGGAGATCCACGACTACGAGCCCACCCCGCAGGACGTCACCAAGGCCTCCCAGGCGGACCTGGTGCTGGACAACGGGCTGCACCTGGAGCAGTGGCTCGAGCAGTTCACCTCCTCCGCCAACGTGGCCCACAAGGTGGTCTCCGAGGGCGTGGAGCCCCTGGACATCGCCGACACCCCCGGAACCCCCAACCCGCACGCGTGGATGAGCCCCCGCAACGGCGAGCGCTACGTGGACAACATCGTCGCCGCGCTCAGCGAGCTGGACGGCGAGCACGCCCAGCAGTTCCGGGACAACGGGGAGAAGTACAAGGAGCAGATCCGCGCGATCGGCACGGACCTGACACGGAAGCTGGAGGCCCTGCCCCGCAACGAGCGCGCGCTGGTCACGTGCGAGGGCGCGTTCTCCTACCTGGCGCGGGACACCGGGCTCACCGAGAAGTACATCTGGCCGGTCAACGCGGAGCAGGAGGCCACCCCGCAGCAGGTCAGCTCCGCCATCGAGTTCGTGGACCGGCACAGGGTGCCCGCGGTGTTCTGCGAGTCCACCGTCTCCGACAAGCCCATGCAGCAGGTCGCGGAGGCCACCAGCGCCCGCTACGGCGGCACCCTCTACGTGGACTCCCTCTCCGAGAAGGACGGCCCGGTGCCCACCTACCTGGACCTGCTGCGCCACGACGCGGACACCATTGCCAACGGCCTGTCCGGGAAGGCGCGGTGACGCCCGCGATCCGGGCGAGCGGCGTCGTCGTCGACTACGGCCGCGTGCGCGCCCTGGACGGCGTGGACCTGGAGATCGCCCCGGGGCAGGTCACCGGGCTGGTGGGCATGAACGGCTCGGGGAAGTCCACGCTGTTCAAGGCGCTCATGGGCACCGTGCGCCTGGAGGCCGGCGAGGTGCGGCTGGACGGGCTGGACCCGCGCACCGCGCGGAAGCGGGGTGTGGTGGGGTACGTGCCGCAGAGCGAGGACGTGGACTGGGCGTTCCCCCTGTGTGTGCGGGACGTGGTCATGACCGGGCGCTACGGGCACATGGGCCCCACCCGGCGGGCGCGTCCCGCGGACCGGACCGCTGTGGCGGACGCGCTGGAGCGGGTGGAGCTCACGGAGCTGGCCGGGCGGCAGATCGGGCGGCTGTCCGGCGGGCAGCGCAAGCGCGTGTTCGTGGCGCGCGCGATCGCCCAGGGCGCGCGGACCCTGCTCCTGGACGAGCCGTTCGCGGGCGTGGACAAGCGCAGCGAGGCAACCATCGTGCGGCTGCTGCACGAGCTCGCCGCCCAGGGCTGCGCGGTGGTGGTGGCCACCCACGACCTGCACGCGCTGCCGCAGCTCGCGCAGAGCGTGGTCCTGCTGCGCCGTCACGTGCTCTTCCACGGGCCGGTCGCCGAGGGGCTCGCGCCCCAGCACCTCGTGCGCGCGTTCGGCCTGGACGTGCTCTCCGGCCCCTCGTCCACACGGTCCTCGGGGGACGACGACGCCGCTCCCGCCGACCGCGCGCCGCTCACCGTAGGCGCGACCCACGAGGGTCCATCACCGGGCCCTGCCGCGGGGGACGCCCCGGCGCCGGGCGGCGTCGTGCCCCCGCGCAACGGAGCCGCCAACGCGACGGGACCCGCCGCACCCACCACCCGCCGAGGAGGCCGCGCATGAGCGCCCTGGAGCTGCTCACCCAGCCGCTGGAGTACGAGTTCATGCTGCGCGCGCTGGTCACCACCGTGGCGGCGGCGTCCGTGTGCGCGGTGCTCTCGTGCTGGCTGGTGCTCGTGGGGTGGTCGCTCATGGGGGACGCCGTGTCCCACGCGGTGCTGCCGGGCGTGGTGCTCGCCTACATCCTGGGCATCCCGTTCACCGTGGGGGCGCTGGTCGCGGGTGTGCTGGCGGTGGTGCTGATCGGCGGGCTGCGCGGGACCAGCAGGGTCAAGGAGGACGCATCCATCGGGATCGTGTTCACGTCCCTGTTCGCCCTGGGTCTGGTGCTCATCTCGGTCACCCCGAGCCAGACGAACCTGACTCACATCATCTTCGGCAACGTGCTGGGCATCTCCGCGGCGGAGCAGCTGCAGATCTGCCTGCTGGCGGTGGTGGCGCTGGCGGTGATGGTGCTCAAGCGGCGGGATCTCACCCTCTACGCGTTCGACCCCCAGCACGCGCACGCGATCGGGCTCTCCCCCCGGTTCCTGGGCGGGCTGCTGCTGGGGCTGCTCGCGGTGACGTCCGTGGCAGCCCTGCAGGTGGTGGGGGTGGTGCTCGTGGTGGCCATGCTCATCATTCCGGGCGCCACCGCACATCTGCTCACCGACCGGTTCGGGGCCATGCTGGTGATCGCGCCGTGCGTCTCGGCCACGTCCGCGCTGCTGGGCATCTACCTCAGCTACTGGCTCAACGCCTCCCCCGGCGGGCTGGTGGTGCTCGTCCACGCGGCGGCCTTCGCGCTCGCGTACTTGCTCAGCCCCGCGCACGGGGTGCTGGGCAGCAGACTGGCGGCCCGACGTCGCCGGCGGGCGGTGGCGGGGTAGGGCACCTCCGCGCCCGGGCCGGGTCCGGCAGCGTCCCGCACCCTGTCCGCGCCACACGGGACCTGCGTGCGCGCGTCGGGCAGGCGTCGATCCCCGCCGGGCCAAGGCTGCCCGGGCGGCAGCGCTATGAGTTCCGGTCCCTGGCCTGTGCGGCACGCTTCCGTTCCTGCTGCCGCGCGTAGTAGGCACGGGAGCGGTTCCGGTCCCCGCAGTCGCTCGTGACGCACCAGCGCCGGTTCCGCCGGGGGGACGTGTCGAGGTAGACCCACCCGCAGGTGGCGTCCTCGCACTGGTGGAGCCGGTCGAGGTCGCCCCGGTTCATGAGTTCTACCAGGCCGCGGGTGATGCGATGGCGGGCGGTCGCCAGCGTGAGCTCGTTGTCGGACCAGCACCAGCCCGCGCCGCGGCGGGACAGGCGGGAGTGGCCCAGGGTGGTCCGGTAGGCGGTGGCAATGGCCTCCGACGCGTGCTCGTCACCGTGGAACAGTGCCTCGTAGACCCGCTCGCGCAGCGCGACAACCCGACCCAGTTCAGCGGCGGCGGTGCGCGGATCCTCTCCGGCAAGAGCCTGGAGCTGTTCCTGCTCAGTCGCGTCGAGCAGCCCGGACTCCCGGCACCACGTGAGCACGCGGTCGTAGGAGGTCAGATCCTCCTCCCGCGCGGGGCCGCCGAGCCGCCACTCCACGGTGTTGACCAGGTCGAGCATCCGGTCGCCCGAAATGTGGCTGAACTCCGTCATGCACCCTCCTCACAGACACGTCAAGTCTTGCATGTGAGGGGGATCCGGGTTTGACTCTCACAAGCAACATACGTTTCACCCGTGAGAGACACCCTGCAGTCGACCGCTCGAGAAAAGAGACCCCTCATGTCGCTTCGCCTGTCGCACACCACCTGGGACGCCATCGACCCGCACACCGTCGCGGAGTTCTGGCGCGAGCTCACGAACTGGGCGATCCACGAACCCGACTGCTACCACCCGGGCTCCGACGAGTGCTACCTGGTGACCCCCGACGGCTACATCGTGCTCTTCTTCAGGGTCCCGGACGCCAAGAAGGTCAAGAACCGGGCCCACATGGACCTCGTTCCCCAGGGAGCCCCCCAGGAGGAGGAGATCACGCGGGCGCTCCGCCTGGGAGCGGTCATGGTCGACGACCGCCGCCACGACCTGGGCTGGGCCGTCATGGCGGACCCCGAGGGCAACGAGTTCTGCATCCTCTGACCCGGGAGGGGGCTGGCGCCGAGTGGCGCCCGAGGGCCGCGGGACAGAAAGTCTCCGCCCCCGCGCCCCTCTCACCGTCGTTTCGCTTGCCGGGCTCGCCCCGAAGGCCCCGGTCCTGTCAGGAACTGACCTCGCCAAGCGAGACCCAGACCGCGTCGGTGGCGGTCTGTCCGAGGGGGACGTTGCGAGCGCCGTCGTCCAGCACAGCCTGGACCGAACCCGAGTAGGGGCCGCCGGAGCGGATGTCCAGGGGGACCCCCACGCCGATGCCCTGCTCGGCGAAGAAGCGGAGCAGTCCCGAGTCCCGGTCCGAGATCCGTTCCACGCGCACGCGGGAACCGTCCGGGACGGTGGTGAGGGAGACGGCGTCGGGAGAGGTGATGGTGCCGTCCTTGGCGGGGATCGGATCACCGTGCGGGTCGCGGGAGGGGTGCCCCAGGAGATCGTCCAGGCGGTCGATCATGAAGTCGGAGGCGGCGTGCTCCAGGTGCTCCGCCTCGTCGTGGACCTGGTCCCAGCGGTAGCCGAGCATCTCCACCAGGAAGGTCTCGATCAGCCGGTGGCGGCGCACCATCTCCACGGCGAGCGCCCGGCCCTGCTCGGTGAGCTCGATGGCGCCGTACGGGGTGTGCGCCACGAGACCCTGCTCCGTGAGCTTCTTGAGCGCATCCGAAACGGAGGAGGCGCGCAGCCCCACCTTCTGGGCCACGGCGGAGGTGGTGACGGGGTCCGCAGACCACTCCCCCAGGTTCCAGATGGCCCTCAGGTAGTTCTGGTGGCTCACCGAGAGCTTCGCGACCGACATGATGGGGAGACTAACAAAACGGGAGCCGGGAGCTCTGGCGGCACCGAGATTTCGGGAGGCGATACCGTGGACATCCGGGCGCTCCTCATCGCCTGGGTTCCGACCCTGGAAGGTGAATCCGCCATGTCGTACGACCCTTACACGCCCTCCACCCCTGGGAAGCACCGCATCCATCCCGCGGTCCCCTGGGTCCTGTTCCTCGTGGCCCTGGCCATCCTGGCCGTGGGGACGGTGCTGGACAACCCCGTGTGGATGCTGTCGGCGCCCGTGGCACTGGGTGGGTCCATTATCGGGGGGCTCTCCCGCCGTTACCTGCCCATGATTCTGTGCATCCTGGTGGCGTCCGTGTTCGTCATGGCCATGCTGATCTTCGCGCCCTAGCTGCTGCTGGCATGAGGGATCTCCACCCTCTCACCACCGGCGGGCGACGACTCCCACCGCACCGGCCGCGCGGCACCTCACCGGGTCGACTCACTCACCGAGCGGCGGTGCCGCCGGCGGTTGCGTGACGCCCTCGATCATCCTCCGCAGGAAGTTAGCCACCACGTCCCGCTCCGCAGCGGACATGTCGTTGACCACCGCCATCATCCGCCCGTGCATGTCCCGCAGGGTGGTGCGGACCTCCTCCTTGCCGTGCTCGGTGGGGACCACCGCCACGGAACGGCGGTCGTCCGGGTGGGGGATGCGTTCGGCGTAGCCGTCGCGGACCAGGCGGTCCACCAGCGCGCTCGTGGAGGCGTTGGTGATCCCGAGCATCGCGGCCACGTCCTTCTGGCGCAGAGCCGTGCCCGTCTTGTCCGCCGAGATCAGGTGCCGCAGAGCCAGGATGTCCTTCTCGCCCATGTCCATGTCCGCGCGCACGCGCGAGCGCATGGTGGTCTCCGCGTCGCGGTAGCGGCGCAGGAGGTTCAGCACGTCCACGCCGCTCGCGGATTCGGTCGAGTCGTCGTACCAGAAGTGCCGCGGGACGGCGGGTTCGGACGTCATACAGCGTCGTTCTCGGCGCGATTCGCGGCTGGTGCACATGTCGTCTGCATAGGTCCAGTAGATTAGCTAACAGTTAGTTGGACCATCAACCTGTCGCCGCTCCCCCAAGGCTGCTTTCAGGAAGAGCGGAGGGCTCGCAATGATGCTCGCACAGGACCCGGCACCGGACACCACGGTGGTGCCCGTCACCGATCTCGGATCTGCCCGGAACACCCCGTTCGAGGGCGTGTCTCTGCCCTCCGTGGCCCGCGCCGCCACCCTCGGTGTGCAGGTGTACCCCTCCGTGGCCTCGGCGGACTTTGCCATCACGGGCGGCCTCGACGACCTTCACCTCACCGTCACCCTGGCCTTCACCCCCAGCATGGAGAACCAGCGCATCAAGGACGAGATCACCACCGAGCTCATTCCCGGCCTGGAGGCCATCCTAGGCGCCTCGTTCGCCCGCACCACCCTGGACTACTCGGTCGCGGAACCCGTCCTCGCAGCCGCCCCGGTCGCCGCGGCCTGACTTTCCCGCATGACGACGCCGCCCTGCCGCCTCGTCCCCCGGCTCACCTCTAGGACTGCGCGCAGACGTCTTTGACCAGGTGCCGAGCACCGGCGCCGACATTCACCGCCCTGACGCGCCTGACGGGTGGACCCGCAGCCGACGGGTACAGTCGTGGGCCCTGCACGACGACCACCAATTTCGGCAACGTGAGGCGGTTTCGGCAATGGTGTGGCTCATCGTCATCGCTCTGGGTGCGCTGCTCAGCTTCTGCGCCATGCGCATGGTGGCAGCGGCCAACCAGAACTCCCGACTGCCGATGATCTTCGGGCGCGCGCCGCACAGTCCTCGACGCCCCGCAGTTTTCTATCTCATGCTGGCGGCCAGTCTTAGTCTGCTCATGTGGGGCGCGATCCGGGGATTCCAGGAGGTGGGCGCATGGGCCTCCGCCGCGGTGGTCGCGTTCATGATGCCGTCGCTCATTCTCACCATGCGGCACAACCGGGGCGGGGCTCTGCGTTCACAAGCCAAGCGGGAGGCCCCTCTCGACTGAGGGGCGCCCCTGCCACGGCGTGACGCAGTGGTGGCCGGAACTGTTGCGCCCGGCCCACCCCCGTCTCCTAAACCGATCTCCTAGACCGACGCCGCCGCCGCGGCCGCCGCGGTGCTGGCCTCTTCCCGTTCGCTCAGCACGGCGAACAGGTGGCGGCGCTTCTGGCGCAGGGTGCCGAACACGGCCAGGGCGATCCCGCCCGCGATCCACGCGATCATGATCCACACCGGCGCCGCGAGGGACACGTCCTGGAAGTAGATGGCGTCCCGGATGGCCGCCACGCCCTGGGGCGAGTACAGCCAGCCGTGCACCCAGCCGTAGAAACCGCCGACCATGTCGAGCGGCGTCGTCAGCCCCGAGGCGCCGAGACCGAGCAGCGGCATGAGGAAGATGCACACCGGCATGGCCACGGGACCAAACACGAGCATGAGCCCGGTGGTCACGGTCACGCAGGACAGGCACAGCATGTAGAGCATGCACCACGGCACGAACGCGCTGCCGCTGAAGATCCCGAACACCGCCCAGCCGTAGACCACCATGCCCGTGGCCACCACGGCCGGCATGAGGAACCACAGCGCGATGCGCAGCTTGGTGCCGGCGGGCATGAGGCTGCTCACGATGCCCGTCATGAACCCGCCCAGGATCGCCCCGAGGGCCAGGTAGGTGATGGTGGTGCCGTTCGGGTCGTTCTCCGCCGCGGGGGCCACGTCCTCGGTGTGCAGCTGCTTCTGCGCCTTCTGCGCCACCGGGGTGAACAGCTGCGTCACGGCGGCGTTCACCTGGCGGCCGTTGGCCCCGGCGGTGTAGAGGGTGCCGGTGGCGGGGTCGTAGGCCGCGCGGGCGTCGTGCGTGCGCACCTCGTGGCGGCCGTCGTCCACGGTGTCCACGCGGTGCACGTCGAAGTCCCCCGCGGAGCCGTCCGTGAGCTGCTGGGCGAGGTCCGCAGTCTGCGCGCCGGTGCCGATCACGGCCACCTGCATGTCACGAGGGGTCACATCCACGGTGGTGCCCACCATGAGCATGGGCATCACGAACATCATGAACAGCGGCAGCAGCATGCCCACCGTGACCATGCGCTTCTGCGTGAGCTTCGCGTCCACCGTGCGGCGCGGCGGGGCCGTGGGATTCTGCATAGCACCGATGGCCGAGGCGGGAGGCATCTGCGCCATCCGGCCCATGAAGCCGTCCTCGAGCGGGCGCTCGGACTCGGGGACCACCGTGGAGCCCGCCGCACTCACCGCGGCGTCCCCACGGTCCTGGCCGGGGGTCGGGTTCTGATCGTTCATGCGTGCGTCACTTCCTGGGCCCGGTGCCGTGCGCGCGCGGGGCGCGCGGCGGCGTCGTCGTCATCGGAGTCGTCGGAGTCGTAAGCCGTGAGAAGGGGCTCGTCGGGGTGCTTGCGGGCGTGGTCCACCTGGTCCGCGATCACGCCGCGGTCCTCACCCGGGTGCGGGGAGCGGAGGGAGCCCAGCCACAGCAGCCCCGCGCCCAGCAGCAGCCAGGTGGCCAGCAGCAGGATCCAGGGGCCCACGCCGTGGCCGTCGAAGTAGACGATCCGCTGCAGCAGCTCGCCGATGGCGCCGGTGGGCATCATGCGGTGGATCACCTGGAAGAAACCGGGCATCAGGTCCGGGCTGGTGGCGATCCCCGAGGCCGGGATGCCCAGGATCACGAACACGGTGATCCCCACGATCGTGGCGGCCTGGCCCAGCAGACCGCCCACGCCGAGCTGGAACACGGCCGCGGTGAGGTACGCGCCCATGGCCACCAGACCGGCGGCCACCAGGTGCGAGTCGTACACCCCGTAGAAGCCCCAGGTGACACCGGTGGTGAGCACGGCGGCCACCACCGACAGCACCCCGATCAGCGCCAGCTTGGAGCGCAACCGCATGCCCTTGCCCAGGTTGCCGAGCATCGTGGAGGTGACGTAGCCGGCCGTCACGCACGCCGTCATGAGGTACATGTACGCGATGCCCAGGGTGTCCTTGGGTGCGGGCTTGCGGAGGTCCTGGACCTTCAGCGGCACCCCCGTCTGGGAGGCCACCTGCTGGAACACCCCCTGCGCGACCCCGGTGGCCTGCC
Source organism: Kocuria rhizophila (assembly GCF_003667225.1). Taxonomy (GTDB): domain Bacteria; phylum Actinomycetota; class Actinomycetes; order Actinomycetales; family Micrococcaceae; genus Kocuria; species Kocuria rhizophila. The sequence continues at coordinate 6,920 of NZ_RCOM01000029.1, read as the reverse complement.
GGCCGCCGGCACTGGCCACGAAGAGGTCCCCGCTCGCGGGGTCGAACGCGGCGCGGGTCCTGCGCTCGAGCACGTCCTGGCGCGCGGTGTCCGCATCCGCCACGGTGCTGACGTCCAGCGCGTCCTTGCCCTGCGCCGCCACCTGGCGGGCCACCTGCTGGGCGGGCGCACCGGCGCCGATCACCTCCACCTCCATGTGGTGCGGCGCGGGCTGGTGCATGGCCGATACGTAGGAGGCGGGATACGCGAAGGCCATGAACACGGGGAAGAGCATGGCCACGAGGATCATCGTGGCCGGAACGCGGGACCCGGTCCCGGGTGGTTGAGGTGACGACATGTCGGCCTACCTTACACCTGTAAGTGTGCTTTTCAAATGTAAGGTAAGCCGTTCGCAACTGCTATCCTGGCCCCATGGACGCCCCGGCCGACGACACCCCCCAGGGCCCCCCGGTGGACGTCCGGGTGGCCCACACCCTGAACGCCGTGCGCACCGCGTGCCTTCAGCTGCTGGAGGTCCAGGACGCCCGCAGCATCACCATCTCCCAGCTGTGCAAGAAGGCCGCGATCTCGCGCCCCACCTTCTACCAGCACTACTCGGGCCTCGACGACGTCTACGCCGACATCGTGAAGCAGGAGCTCTCGCACACCGCGCGCGAGTTCGAGACGTTCGAGGGCTCCGGGATCGAGAAGCCCCTGGAGCGGCTGATCGACTTCGTGCACACCCACGGCATGGGGAACCTGGCCACCGTGGGCAACCGCCAGCTCGCCTCGCGCGTGCGCCCCATCGTGGAGCTGTGGCTCGCCGAGCGCGTGGCGCGGGCCGCCTTCGACACGGGGCTGGACGACCTCGACCCCGACCAGTGGCTGCGGACCTACTTCGTGGCCGGCGGGCTCATGACGGTCCTGCGGCAGCAGGACGCGGACTCCCCCGCCTCGGCGGTGGGCACCGAGGAGATGGCCCACGCGCTGCAGCGCACCATGCGCACGGTGCTGCGCAGCGGTTCCTGAGCCCTCGCCACCTCCGCAGCACCCGTCCACGACGCCGCCCGGTCACCCCGGGCGTGCCTCGCGCCCCGATCCCCGCACCACTCCGCCCGGCATGGCCCGGCGATCCCGAATCGCCCCGACACCTCGCGTGACCGGCCCCACCTTGAACGGATACCCCCAAGGGGTATACGGTGGGAGCCATGAGCACCCAGGACACCCCCACCCACGGCTACACCCAGGACAAGGCCTCCTACGCCCGGCGCCTCAAGCGCATCGAGGGCCAGGTGCGCGGGATCCAGCGGATGATCGACGAGGACACCTACTGCATCGACGTCCTCACGCAGATCTCCGCGATCCAGTCAGCCCTGAAGTCCGTGAGCCTGGGGCTCATGGAGGAGCACCTGGGCCACTGCGTCAAGCACGCCGTGGAGCACGCCCACGACACCGGGGACACCTCGGAGATGGACGAGAAGCTCGCGGAGGCCAACGCCGCGATCGCGCGCCTGGTCAAGAGCTGACGCACACCCCCTCACGATTTTCCGGGCCCACCCCGGGCCCACCGACCCGAAGGAGAAATCCATGAACACCACCGTCAACGTCTCCGGCATGACCTGCGGCCACTGCGTCTCCTCCGTCACGGAGGAGCTGTCCGAGATCCCCGGCGTGACGTCCGTGGACGTGGACCTCAAGGCGGGCGGCACGTCCCCGGTGCGCATCACGAGCGAGCGCGAGCTGAGCCCGGAGGAGATCTCCGCGGCCGTGACGGAAGCGGGGTACACCGTTGAGTGACACCACCACATCCACCGACACCCTCGACAGCGAGGTCCACGGACCCCTGCGGGAGCTGGAGCTGGAGATCTCCGGCATGACGTGCGCCTCGTGCGTGGGCCGGATCGAGCGCAAGCTGCGCAAGATCGACGGCGTGGACCCCGCGGTGAACCTGGCCCTGGAGTCCGCGACCGTGAAGGTCCCTCAGAACGTCCCGGACGAGCAGATCGTGGACACCGTCCACCGCGCCGGTTACGAGGCCCGCATCACGGGAGGCGCGCAGCAGAGCGCGCCGGCATCCCAGCGGCGGACCGGTACCGGCGGCCCCGACGCCGCCCAGGGGACCACCGCGACCCACGGCTCCGGCGCGCCCTCCGGGACCTCCCGTCCGGGCACGGGCCCGGAGCCCTCCGAGGCTCCCCACCAGGGCGGGAACCCCGTCTCCCACGAAACCGCAGGCCAGCCGGACGCGGGGGACGCAGCGGCGGGTACGACGTCGTCGTCCGCCTCCCCTGACGCGAGCCCAGCGGCTGCCGCGCCCCGCGGTGCCCAGGAACCCGCTGAGGACGCCGCCCGCAGCGAGCGGGGACCGGCCGAGAACGAGCACCGCGATCCGGCGCTCGAAACCACTCCGGCGCAGCGCCGGATGAACGACCTCAAGAAGCGCTTCTGGGTCGCGGCGGCGTTCTCCGTGCCCGTGTTCGTGATGTCCATGGTCCCGGGCGCCCAGTTCCCGCACTGGGGCTGGGTGGCGGCGCTGCTCGCGCTGCCCGTGGTCACGTGGGCGGCGTGGCCGTTCCACCGGGCCACCGCCGTGAACGCGCGGCACCTGTCCACCACCATGGACACGCTGGTTTCCCTGGGCGTGGCCGCCGCGTACCTGTTCTCGCTGTGGCAACTGGTGGCCGATCCGGGCATGACCGCTCACGCCCACCCGGGCGAGGGCATGGACATGTCCGCGCACCAGCTGTACTTCGAGTCCGCGGCCCTGGTGACCACGTTCCTGCTGCTGGGGCGTTGGCTCGAGGCCCGCGCGAAGTCCCGCTCCGGTGAGGCCCTGAAGGCCCTGCTGGACCTCGGCGCGCAGCAGGCCACCGTGGTGGCCGAGGACGGCACCGAACGCACGGTGCCCGTGTCCGAGCTGCGGGTGGGAGACACCTTCGCGGTGCGACCGGGCGAGAAGATCGCCACGGACGCCGTGGTCCTGGAGGGCGAGTCCGCCGTGGACGCCTCCATGCTGACGGGCGAGTCCATGCCCGTGGAGGTGGGACCCGGGGATGAGCTCACCGGAGCCACCGTGAACACCACGGGCCGGCTGCTGGCCCGCGCCACCCACGTGGGCTCGGACACCGTCCTGGCCTCGATGAGCCGCACGGTTGCCCGCGCCCAGGCCACCAAGGCCCCGGTGGCGCGGCTCGCGGACCGGATCTCGTCCATGTTCGTGCCCGTGGTCATGGGCATCGCCCTGCTGACGCTGGTGATCTGGCTGGTGGTGACCGGGGACCCCAACCGCGCGTTCGTGGCGGCGGTGTCCGTGCTGGTCATCGCGTGCCCGTGCGCCCTGGGCCTGGCCACCCCCACGGCCATGCTCACCGGAACCGGGCGCGGCGCCCAGCTGGGCATCCTCATCACGTCCGCGGAGGTCCTGGAGGACACACGTTCCGTGGACTCCGTGGTGATGGACAAGACCGGTACCGTGACCCACGGTGAGATGGCTGTGAGCGCGGTGACCCCGCTCAACGCGTGGTCCAAGGACCAGGTGCTGGACCTGGCCGCGGCCGTGGAGCGCTACTCGGAGCACCCGATCGCCCACGCCATTGCGGCGGCCACCCCGCACCGCTACGAGGTCACCCGCTTCGAGTCCGCACCGGGCGGCGGCGTGCGGGGCTACGTCCCGGACGGCATGAACGCGCGCTTCGTGGTGGTGGGCCGGGAGTCCTGGCTGCACGAGAACGGCGTGCGCCTGAACACCGAGGAGACCAACGCCCTGGAGCTGGCCCGCGCGGGCGGCACCACCACCATCCTCGTGGCGGTGGACGGGCGGCTGGCCGGGTTCGTCGACCTGCGGGACACCGTGAAGGACGAGGCCCCGGCGGCGATTGCCGAGCTCAAGGACCTGGGGCTGCGCCCCGTCCTGCTGACCGGTGACAACGCCGCGGTGGCGCGTTCCGTGGCCGAGCAGGTGGGCATCGACCCCGCGGACGTGATCGCGGACGTCACCCCGGACGGCAAGGTCCAGGCCATCGAGAAGCTGCGCTCCGAGGGTCACGTGGTGGCCATGGTGGGCGACGGCGTCAACGACGCCCCGGCCCTGACCACCGCCGACCTCGGGATCGCCATGGGCTCCGGCACGGACGCCGCCATGCAGGCCGCGGACATCACCGTGGTGCGCAGCGAGCTCACCGCTGTTCCGCTGGCCATCCGGCTGTCCCGCAGGACGCTGTCCACCATCAAGTCCAACCTGTTCTGGGCGTTCGCGTACAACACCGTGGCCATCCCGGTGGCCGCCCTGGGGCTGCTCAACCCCATGGTCGCCGGTGCCGCGATGGCGTTCAGCTCGGTGTTCGTGGTGCTGAACTCGCTGCGGCTGCGGGGGTTCGCCCGCTGAGGGCGCGCGCGGCGGCGCGAGCTGCCACAACGGCTCCGCCCCGGGGACCAGGAGTCACCGGGGCGGAGCCGTCAAGAGATCGGTGAGCGGATCAGCGGGCGCTCGAGCCCGGCTCCTCACCCTGGGTGTCCGGGTGCACGCGCTGCCCGAACTCCGGCTCGTCCGAGGCGGTGGACGCGGTGCCACCCTGCTCGGCCCGGCGGGCCCGCTCGGCCTCCCGGCGGGCCTTGTTCTCCGCGAAGATCTTGGCGGAGGAGCGGTTCACGCCGGTGCCCTGGCCGAGCTCCTCGGCGTTGGGCTTCTCCAGCAGCATGAGGGTGGCGCACACCACCACGGAGGCGATGAACGTGATGCCCGCGGCGATCAGCCCGAGGCCCACGCGGGCGGCGTTGTCCGAACCGCCGGCGGCCACCACGGACACGATCACGAACGCCACGACCGCGAGCACCGCCGAGATGACCAGGGGCCCCTTGATGTCGGTCTTGCGCCGGCCGTTGTGCTCAGTGCGCTGGGCCACGTGATTCCTCCTGGCAGTGCTGGGGGTGTGCGTCGGGGGCGGCTTCCCGCCCGTCGGTTCAAGGAGCCAGTCTACGCCGTCAGGCCTCGCGGGCCGGGCCCGCGGCGGGGCCGTCCGCCACCCGCGCGTCGTGGCGCAGACTCAGCGCGGCGATCAGCTGGGTGACACCGATCAGGATGGCGGCACCGCCCACCACGCCCAGCTCGGCCTTGGCCCCGAGGGTCTCCACGAGCACCATGCCCATGGCGGCGAACACGGTGATCGCACCGCACAGGGTCCAGTCCCGCCCCAGCGGGAACTGCCCGCGGAAGCGCATGCCGAGCACGAGTTCCGTGATCCCGCACAGCGCCAGGATCACCGAGGACAGCAGGACGAACAACCAGTTGCTCTGGGCCACCACTGCGGTGAGCACACCACCCAGGACGTACAGCACGCCGTAGGACTGCGGAATGGACCGGCTGGCCCCGAGGTCCACGTCCTCGCGGCGGTTCAGGCGCACCTGCAGGAAGATCGCGGACGCCCCGGTTCCCACCAGGAAGAACGCCATGACCCAGCGCCCGGCCTCGAGCGACGGCTCCTGCCAGAACACGGTGACCGCCGCGAACACGAGCGCCACCACGGCGCGCACCAGCGTGGGCGCCCAGAGGTCGTGGCGCACGTCGGTTCCCCGGTCGGCGCGGTTCTCGCCGCCGCGCGGTGCGGAAATCTGTGGGGGCACGCCGGAACTCCTGAATCTGCCGTGGGTGTTTCGGCCAGTCTAGCGAGCGTCCCTGGTGGGAGCCCCGGCGCGCTGACCCCCACCACCCGGGATGCCCCCCAGCACCTCCCGCAGCACAGCCGCGCCTCGCGCGAGATCCTCGTCCCGCGCGGTCAGTCCCAGCACCAGTCCTCCCCCGGACGACGACGCCGCCTGCGTCCGTCCCGCGGGGCGTGCTCGTCCCGTCCAGTACTCCCCGATCCCACTCACCAGCACGCCCCGCTCACGTGCCCGGGCCACCGCGGCGTCCTCGTCCGGAACCTCGACCACCGCGTGGGCGCCACCGGCCATGGGCACCACGAGCACCCCGGGGAGGTCCGCGAGCGCGTCCGAGACGAGCGAGCGGCGTCGGCGGAAGGAACGGCGCATGCGCGCCGTGTGGCGCTGGAACTCCCCGGCGTCCATGAACCGGGCGATCGCGTCCTGCGCCACGCGGGACACCGGCGAGCCCAGGTCCTCCCGCGCGCGGATCAGCTCCGGCAGCAGCGGGTCCGGGGCCACCAGGTGGCCCACCCCCACGGAGCTGCCGAGCACCTTGGCGAAGCTGCCGAGGGTGACCACGGTGTCCCGCGCGGTGTCCAGGGCCCCGAGGGCGGGCAGGGGCTGGCCGGTGTGGCGCAGCTCGGAGTCGTAGTCGTCCTCGATGACCACCGCGCCGTGCTCACGGGCCCAGGCCAGCAGCTCCGCGCGGCGGCTCACGGGCATGGTGCCGCCCAGCGGGTACTGGTGGCCCGGGGTGAGCACCAGCACGTCCGGGGGTGCGCTCACGTCCCAGCGGCCGGCCCCTCCCCAGCGCCCGGTGGGCAGGGCGGCGGGGTCCAGGCCGTGGTGGTCCACGGTCACGGGCAGGGCGGTGTGCCCGGTGGCCTCCACCACCCGGCGCAGCGCGGGGTAGCCGGGGTTCTCCACGGCCACCCGCAGGGTGCGACGCCGCGCGAGACCGAGCACCCGCAGCACCAGCTGCAGCCCGTCCCGGACCCCGGCCGTGACCAGGATGTCCTCCGGGGCGCGCACGACGCCGCGACTGAGGCGCAGGTACGCCGAGAGGTGCTCCTGGAGGGATGCCCCCGCCGTCTCGCCCCGAGCGGTCGCGCCCGCAGCGTCCCGCCACGCACCGCGCCACGCGGGGGTGTCCAGGGCGGTGACGGGGCCCGTGCCCGGGCGCAGGTCGAGGACCCGGCCCCCGCCCACGGTGGTCACGCTCGGGAGCGGGGTCCCGGACGGTGCTGCGGCAGATCGGGGACGCCGCGCGGCGCCCGGGTGGGCGGGCGGCGTCGTGGGAT
>NZ_RCOM01000028.1 GCF_003667225.1 Kocuria rhizophila | reverse complement strand
CCACCAAGACGCCCCCGGGCATCGTGGACGCGGACAAGGCGGCCACCAACGGGGAGCCCGTGCAGCTCGTGGTGTTCCAGGACTACGAGTGCGTGCACTGCGCGGACTTCGAGAAGGAGAACGCGGAGCTCCTCAAGAAGTACGTGGACGCGGGGAAGCTGGACGTGGAGTACCGCAACCTCAACTTCCTGGACAAGGCCACTCCCGACCAGTACTCCTCGCGCGCCGCCAACGCGGCCTACCTGGTGGCCGAGCAGGTCAGTGCGGACCAGTTCCTGGAGTACTCCCAGGAGGTGTTCACCCACCAGGGAACCGGTGGTCTGAGCAACCAGGAGCTCGCGGAGATCGCCGGGAAGCACGGGGCCTCCGTGACCGCCGAGGACATCGACGAGAACACCTACCGCCCCATGGTGGACGTGGCCACCCGCGAGTCCGTGACCAACGGCGTGGCCGGGACCCCCACCATGTTCGTGGACGGCAAGCGCTACGAGGAGGGGGCCTTCGAGGACATGCTCAAGAAGGCCGTCGACGCCAAGAAGTAGGTGCCACAGCTTCCGTGCCGAACGGGCCCTGTTCCTCCGGGAACGGGGCCCGTTGCCGTGCTCCCGGGACGCGGTGAGCGAGGGCTGCGCCCCGTCGGAACCGTGCCGGGGCAGGGCAGGGCGGGGCGGAGCGGCGTCGTGGGTGCGGCCGGGGCCCTGAACGGTGACCGCGCGCCCGCAGGAGGTGCTGGCGATCGGGACGTTGCCCGGTTGCCGAGTGCGGCGGCGTCGTGCGCGCGGCAACCACCCGGCGCGCACCAGGGGGAGACGGCGAAGGGGCACACGGCGTGTTCCGTGTGCCCCTCGTGTGCGCCAGGCGCTGTGGAGCCCCCTGCCGGATTCGAACCGGCGACCCTCTGTTTACAAGACAGATGCTCTGGCCATCTGAGCTAAGGAGGCGCTGCGGCCCCGGTTCGCTGCCGCGAGAACGGGACCGCTCCATGATACTGGACCGCGCCGGGCGGCCCGCGCAGACGACGTCGGCCACGCTCCCCGGGGAGCGTGGCCGACTGTCAGCGAGGCGCGGGGGTCATTCCTCGGAGATCTCCACCGCGGCCTGCTCCCGGCGTCCGAAGGCCCACAGCAGCAGCTCCGAGGGCTCGCCGCGCACGATCTTCACGCGCCGCGCGGACTTCTTGCCGCCGCGCACGGCGCCGAAGCCCGCGGCGAGGAGCACCACGGACTCGGACTCCTTGCGGAGCATGGCCGGACCGCCCAGCTTGAGCATGGCCCACAGGGCCTTCTGCTCGTCGTGGAGCAGCTGACGCGGGTGCCACTGCGGCTGGGCGCGGCGGACGTCCTCGTGGTGCACGAAGAACTCGCCCGTGTTCATGCGCTTGTCCACCGGGGACCAGCGACCGGGGGAGTGCAGCGGGGGACGCTCCACGAGGTCCACGAGGGACTCCCACGGAATGGCGCGGTAGTCCCCGTCCACGGACCTGGTGTGCGAGCCCAGCAGCGGGAGCTTGGGCGCGAACATCCCGGGCACCGCATCCGGGCGCGCATCGCGGATGGCGAGGTGCACGGCGAGGTCGCGGGTGTCCCACCCCTCGCACAGCGTGGGGGCATCAGGGCCGACCCGGCGCAGCAGCGCGGCGAGGTGGCGGCGTTCGACATTGGCGAAGTTTGTCACGGGGACATCCGTTCTGTGGGGTGGACCATCACGACCACGGTAGACGCGCTCGGCCGGGTGCGCCACCGCCCCGGGGCACCCTGGCGCCGAGATCGGGGGTCTGCGCACACCGGCGGCACCGGCACGACGGAGCCGTCGGGAAGCCGCCACGAGTGCGCGTGGAGGGGGCGCGGTGCCCCGTCCGGAGATCAGGCGTCCGCGTCGGCGCCCACGCCGGGTTCGGGTTCGTTGAACTGGGCCTCGTACAGCTCCGCGTACACGCCCTGGGCCTCGATGAGCTCCGCGTGGGAACCCTGCTCCACGATCCGCCCGGAACGCATCACGATGATCGTGTCCGCGTCCCGGATGGTGGACAGCCGGTGGGCGATCACGAAGGACGTGCGCTGCGCCCGCAGAGCCGCCATGGCCTTCTGCACGAGCAGCTCCGTGCGGGTATCCACAGCAGACGTCGCCTCGTCCAGGATCAGCAGGGACGGCTGGGACAGGAAGGCTCGCGCAATCGTGATCAGCTGCTTCTCCCCGGCGGAGACCGAAGACCCCTCCTCACTGATCACGGTGTCGTAGCCGTCCGGCAGGGCTCGCACGAAGCGGTCCACGTACGTGGCCTGCGCCGCCGCGACCACCTCCTCGTCCGTGGCGTCCTGGCGGCCGAAGCGGATGTTCTCCATGATCGTGCCGCTGAACAGCCACGCGTCCTGCAGCACCATGCCCACCTGGGAGCGCAGGTCGTGGCGGGCCAGGTCCCGGATGTCGATGCCGTCCAGGGTGATCCGCCCGCCGTCGATCTCGTAGAAGCGCAGGACCAGGTTCACCAGCGTGGTCTTCCCGGCACCCGTGGGGCCGACGATCGCGACGGTCCGTCCGGGCTCCACGTGCAGGGAGAGGTCCTCGATCATGGGCTTGGCGCCCTGGGCGAGGGCGGCCTTGTCGTAGGAGAAGTCCACGTGCTCGAAGCGCACCTCGCCACGCAGCCGTGCGGGCAGCTGGGCGGTGGGGGTCTCGGGCTCCTGCTCGGGGGCGTCCAGCAGCTCGAAGGTGCGCTCCGCGGACGCGATGCCGGACTGCAGCTGGGTGGCCATGCCTGCCACCTGCGACAGCGGCTGGGTGAACTCGCGCGAGTACTGGATGAACGCGGTGGCGTCCCCCAGGGTCAGCTGCCCGGTGGCCACGCGCAGCCCGCCGAGCACCGCGATGCCCACGTAGGAGAGGTAGGAGATGAACTGCATGACGGGCATGATCGTCCCGGACAGGAACTGGGCGCCGAAGGCGGCGCGGTAGAGCTCCTCGTTGCGCTCGTCGAACTGCGCCTGCATCTCACGCTGACGCCCGTAGGCGTGGACGAGCTCGTGGCCCGAGAAGGACTCCTCGATGTGCCCGTTGAGCTGGCCCGTGGCCTTCCACTGCTCCTTGAACATGCGCTGGGAGCGGGTGCCGATCACGCCGGCTGCCACCGCGGACAGCGGCAGCGCGAGCAGCGCCACCAGGGCGAGCTGCCACGAGACCACGAACATCATGACCACGATGCCCAGCACGGTGAGGACGTCCTGGACCAGCTGCGCGAAGGTCTGCTGCAGCGCGGTCTGGATGTTGTCCACGTCGTTGGTCACCCGCGACATCACGTCCCCGCGCTGGCGGGTGTCGAAGTAGCTCAGCGGCAGGGCGTTGATCTTGCGCTCCACCTCGGCGCGCAGGTCGTACACCACCCGCATCACCACGCGGTTGAGCACGTAGCCCTGCAGCCACATCAGCACGGAGGCCACGGTGTACATGGCGAGGACCGTGAGGATGAGGGTGCCCAGCCTGGTGAAGTCCACGCCCTGGCCGGGGACCAGGGTCATGGCGGAGATCATGTCCGCGGTGGAGTCCTGGCCCTGCGCGCGCAGCCCGGCCTCCACCTGCTCCTGGTCCGCACCGGCGGGCAGGGAGCGGCCGACGACGCCGGCGAAGATCACGTCCATCGCACGTCCCAGCACGCGCGGCGCCCACACGCCCAGGACCACCGAGACCACCACGGCCAGGACCACCACGGTGAGGGCCGCCTTGTGCGGCGTGAGCAGCTTCATGAGCCGCGCGGCCGAGGCCCAGAACTGCTGCGGCTTGCGGGCGGGTTCCTGGGTCTCGCTCACAGTGCGCCTCCGGTGCTCTGGTCTGCCGACAGCTGGGAGGTGACGATCTCCCGGTACGTGGTGCTGCTCGCCACGAGCTCCTCGTGGGTGCCCCGGGCGGTGATGCGGCCCCGTTCGAGGACCAGGATCTCGTCCGCGCCCGTGATGGTGGAGACGCGCTGGGCCACGGTGACCACGGTGGCGTCCCGGGTGACCGGGCGCAGCGCCGCGCGAAGTCGGGCGTCGGTGGCCACGTCCAGTGCGGAGAAGGAGTCGTCGAAGACGTAGACGCTCGGGCGCGCCACGAGGGCACGGGCAATGCTGAGCCGCTGGCGCTGACCGCCCGAGACGTTGGTTCCGCCCTGGGACATGGGGGCGTCGAGACCCTGGGGCATGGCCCGCACGAAGTCCTCCGCCTGCGCCACGCGCAGGGCCTCCCACAGCTCCTCGTCCGTGGCGTCCTCGCGCCCGAAGCGCAGGTTGCTCGCCACGGTGCCCGAGAACAGGAAGGGCCGCTGCGGGACGAGACCCACCCGCCCGGCCAGGTCCTCCGGGGCGTAGTCCGGCAGCGCCAGCCCGTCCAGCAGCACCTCGCCACCCACGGGGTCGATGAGGCGGGGGACCAGGTTGATGAGGGTGCTCTTCCCGGATCCGGTGGCCCCCACGATCGCCACGGTCCGCCCGGGCTCCGCGGTGAAGCAGATGTCGTCCAGCACGGGGGCCTCGGCCCCGGGGTACTGGAAGGTGACGTCCCGGAACTCGAGCCTGCCGCGAGCGCGCGGGGCCGCGGCCGACCGCTGCGGGGGGTGCATGGCGGGGTGGGTGTCCAGCACCTCGGTGATGCGCTCGGCGCTGACCACCGCGCGCGGGACCATCATGAACATGAACGTGGCCATCATGACGGCCATCAGGATCTGGAGCATGTACTGCAGGAACGCCGTGAGGGCGCCCACCTCGATCTGCCCCTGGTCCACGCGCTGGCCGCCGAACCACAGCACGGCCGCGGTGGCCAGGTGCATGACCATGTTGATCACGGGGAACATCAGTACGAACAGTGCGCCGATCTTGAGGGAGATGTCCGTGATGTCCTGGTTGGCGCGGGCGAAGCGCCGCGTCTCGAAGGGTTCCTTCACGAACGCGCGGATCACGCGGATGCCGGTGATCTGCTCGCGCAGCACGCCGTTGATGCCGTCGATGCGCTCCTGCATGGTGCGGAACCACGGCATGAGCCGGGAGACCACGAGCCCCAGCAGCACGCCCATCACGGGGATGGAGACCCACACGAGCCACGACAGCCCGGGGTCCTCCCGCAGGGCCATGATGATCCCGCCCACGCACATGATGGGTGCCATGACCATGAAGTTCAGGGCCATGAGCGTGAGCATCTGGATCTGCTGGACGTCATTGGTGTTGCGGGTGATCAGCGAGGGCGCCCCGAAGCTCCCGACCTCGCGCGCGCTGAACGAGCCGACCCGCAGGAACACGCTGCGGCGCAGGTCCCGACCCGCGCCGATCGCGGTGCGAGCGCCGCACCACACGGCGACGACGGCCGAGACCACCTGGACCAGGGCGACCGCCAGCATCACCGCGCCGGTGCTCCAGATGTAGTCGGTGTCCCCCTTGGTCACGCCGTTGTCGATGATCCTGGCGTTGAGACTCGGCAGAGAGAGGGTGGCGATCGTGGAAATCAGCTGGAAGACCAGGACCCCCACCACCCAGGGGAGGTAGGGACGGGCGTGGGTGCGCAGAAGGCGCAGCAGCATGACGGTCGATCCTGACGCAGAGCAGCGCGGCCGGAGCCGATGACGGGCCCAATATACGCGGTCGCCCGGACACGGTTCGGTCGGGGACGACGGGAGAAATGTGGGAAAAAGGGTGGTAAAACCACATAAACAGACATAAGCTCACATCCAACACGCGTGAGACCAGCAGCCCCGTCCGTGAGGTGAGCATGTTCGCTGCAGAACGACACGAGGAGATCGCCCGCACCGTGACCCGCGAGCGCCGGGTGAACGGCGCGGAACTGGCCCGCCGCTTCGAGGTGACCATGGAGACCATCCGACGGGACCTCGCGGTCCTCGAGTCCCAGGGAAGGCTGCGGCGCGTCCACGGGGGAGCCGTGTCCGTGGACCAGTCCACGAGCGGGGAGCAGGGCATGGACTCCCGCCACCGTCTGGCCACCGCGCAGAAGCACAGCATCGCCCTCAAGGCCCTCGAACTGCTGGAGGACGCCGGCGCCGGGGCCGTGGTGCTCGATGCCGGAACCACGGTGGAGGCGCTCGCGGAGCTGATGCTGTCCCGCGACAACCACCTGGAGGGCGGTCAGGAGCAGCTGGTGATCACCCACGCGCTGCACATCGCGGCCAAGCTCGCGGACGCCGAGGGTGTGGGGCTCGAACTCGTGGGCGGACGGATCCGCAAGCTCACGTGGGCGGCCACCGGTTCCCGTGCGGCCCAGCACTACGACCAGCTGCGACCGGACCTCGCGTTCGTGGGCTGCAACGGCGCCCACGCCCGCTTCGGGCTCTCCACCCCGGACCCCATCGAGGCGGTGGTGAAGTCCGCGATCGTGACGGCCGCGCGCCGCGTGGTGGTGCTGTGCGATGCCAGCAAGCAGGACCAGGAGACCCTCACACGATTCTGCTCGCTGGAGCAGATCGACACCTTCATCACCGACAGGGCACCCATGGGGGACCTCGCGCAGGCCCTCGAAGACGCAGACGTGGAAGTGGTCGTCGCATGATCATCACCGTGACCCTCAACCCCTCCGTGGACCGCACGGTGGACCTCTCCGCCCCGCTGGCCCGTGGCCGCGTGCAGCGTGCACACGCCACCCGCCAGGACCCGGGCGGCAAGGGCATCAACATCTCGCGGGCGCTCGCCGCCGGGGGAGCGGCCACGGTGGCCATCGCCCCCGGCGACGACACCGACCCCCTGTTCGCGGGGCTCGACGCCGCCGGGGTGCGCTACGACAACGTGTCCACCGGCGCTTCCATCCGCACGAACATCACCGTGACCGAGCCGGACGGCACAACCACCAAGATCAACGAGCCCGGTCCCGCCCTGGACGAGGGCACCGTGGAGCGGATCGTGGAGCGGATCGTGAGCCGTGCCGCCGGTGCCTCGTGGCTCGTGTTCGCCGGTTCCGTGCCCCCGGGACCCGCCCAGGACGTGTACGCGGTCATCGCGTCCCGGGTGCGCGGGGCGCTCGGGGCCGCGGCGCCGTCGTACGCCCTGGACACCTCCGGGGCCCCGCTGACCGAGGCGCTGGCCCCGGGAGCGATTGTGCTGCCGGACGTCATCAAGCCCAACGGGCACGAGCTCGCCCAGCTGCTCGGCCGGGAGGACGGCGACGCGCTCGAGGCCGATCCCCGGGCCGCGGCCGATGCCGCGCGCATCCTCGTGGAGCGCGGCGTGGGCGCGGTGCTGTGCACGCTGGGCGGCCACGGCGCCGTGCTCGTCACGGCCGACGGCGCGTGGCACGCGGTGCACGAACCGGTCACCGTCCGCTCCACGGTGGGGGCCGGGGACAGCGCGCTGACCGGGTACCTCGTGGCCGCCGAGCGGGGAGACACGCCGAGCGAGTGTCTGCGCCACGCGGTCGCCCACGGGTCCGCGGCCGCCGCACTGCCCGGTACTCAGATGCCGAGTGCCGCCCAGACGACCCCCGACGCCGTGCGCGTGACGGAGCTCGGCCCGTGTGCGGGGTTCCCGCAGGTCTCCCACACCCCGCCTGCCTCCCACACCCCGCGGGGCACGGCCCACGACGCCGCACGGCACCGGGCCGCCGCGACCCAGCCCGCCGTGAAGCAGCCCGCCACGACCCGGCCCGCCGACCCACCGGGGACGGCGTCGGCGCCCGGCCCCGCCGACGCCGCCCCGGACGCCCCCGGTCCCGACCGCGGGCCTGCGGGTCTTCGTCCCTGATCCACCCACTGCGCGCCGCACCGGCCCGTACCCGAGGAGCACCGAGATGTCAGAACTCATCACCCCCGACCTGGTCCTGCTGGACCGGGAGCTGGGCGGGGACACCGACAGCGTGATCCGCGCCCTCGCGGCGACCGTCCACCGGAACGGCCGCGCGCGGAACGCCGACTCGCTCGCGGCGGACGCCCTCGCCCGCGAGGCCAAGAACGCTACCGGGATCCCCGGCGGCATCGGCATCCCGCACTGCCGCTCCGAGGCCGTCACCCGGGCCACCCTCGTGATGGCGCGCCTGGCCCCTGCCGTGGACTTCGGCGCCAAGGACGGCCCGGCGGACATCGTGTTCTTCATCGCGGCCCCGGCGGGCGCGGACCAGGAGCACCTCAAGCTGCTCTCCAAGCTCGCGCGCTCCCTCATGAAGAAGCCGTTCGTGGCCTCCCTGCGCGCGGCCGCCTCCCCGGAGGAGGTCGTGGCCGTCGTGGACGGGGCCCTGGGGCTCGCTCCGGCCGACGACGCCGCCGCACGCCCCGCGGGGGACGGCACCTCGTCGGCGGGCTCACCCGCGGCTCCCGCCGCGGGTGCCACCGCGGTCGGTGCGGTGACCGGGGGAGCGGGCGCCGCGGCGTCGTCGTCCCACGGTGAGGACGGTGCGCGGGACGCCGGTGGCCCGCGTCGGCTCGTGGCCGTGACCGCGTGCCCCACCGGGATCGCGCACACCTACATGGCCGCAGACGCTCTGACCAACACCGCGCAGGAGATGGGGGTGGACCTGCAGGTCGAGACGCAGGGCTCCTCCGGCGCCACCCGCCTGGATCCGCAGGTGATCGCGCGCGCCGAGGCCGTGATCTTCGCGACCGACGTGGATGTCCGCGAGCGCAACCGCTTCGCGGGCCTGCCGTACATCGCCTCGGCCGTGAAACGGGGGATCGACGAGCCCCGCGAGATGGTCGAGGAGGCGCTCGCCGCCGCGGACGACCCCCGCGCACCGCGCGTCACGGGGGACGGCACGGCCACGGCAGATGCCCTGACCGCGAGCGAGGGCTGGGGCACGCGCATCCGCAAGGCCGTGATGACGGGCGTGAGCTACATGATCCCGTTCGTGGCCGCGGGCGGTCTGCTCATGGCCATCGCGTTCATGATCGCGGACCCGGTGGCCGTCGCGAAGCAGGCGGAGGACATCCTGGGCACCGCCACCCTGGGCAACCTGGGGGACGTGTCCCTGTCCATGTACTTGGGCGCGGTGCTGTTCACGATCGGCAACCTCTCCATGAGCCTGCTGGTCCCGGCGCTCGCGGGCTACATCGCCTACGGGCTCGCGGACCGGCCGGGCATCGCCCCGGGCTTCACCGCGGGTCTGGTGGCCAACTTCATGGGAGCGGGCTTCATCGGCGGCATCGTGGGCGGTCTGCTCGCGGGGCTGTGCGCGTACTGGCTGAGCCTGCCGCGGCTGCCCCGCTGGCTGGGCTCGCTCATGCCCGTGGTGATCATCCCGCTGCTGGCCTCGCTCTTCGCGGGCGGGCTGCTGTTCCTGGCGATCGGCGGGCCCATCGCGGCGTTCATGACGTGGCTCAACGGGCTGCTCGCCGGGATGAGCGGGGCGTCCGCCGTGGCGCTCGGGGCGGTGCTGGGCCTCATGATGTGCTCCGACCTGGGCGGCCCCATCAACAAGGTGGCCTACTCGTTCGCCGTGGCCGGTCTGGGCGCCGCCACCGCGACCAACACCGCACCCCAGGAGATCATGGCCACCGTGATCGCCGCGGGCATGGTGCCCCCTCTGGGACTGGCCCTGGCCTCCACCGTGCTGGGCCGGAAGTACTTCACCGCGGCGGAACGGGAGAACGGGAAGACCTCGTGGCTGCTCGGGGCCTCCTTCATCTCCGAGGGCGCCATCCCGTTCGCCGCGGCGGATCCCCTGCGCGTGATCCCGGGATGCATGGCCGGCGGTGTGGTGACCGGCGCCATGACCATGGCCTTCGGCGTCACCTCCGCCGCTCCGCACGGCGGGTTCTTTATCCTGCCGGTGATCGGTGGTCCCCTGGCCTTCATCGGCTCCGTTCTGGTGGGCACCCTGGTCACCGGCGTGCTGGTGACGCTCCTCAAGCGCGTGGGCGGGGTCGAGAAGCGGGCCGCCGAGACCCCCGGGGTTCCCGCCACCCCGCAGACCGTGGAAGCGTGAGCAGCATGGACGAGAACCGGACGGGGCAGCAGAGCCCCGAGAAGCAGCCCGAGCAGCAGAGCCTGCACGGCGTGGGCGTGAGCCCGGGGCGGGTCATCGCCCCCCTGGTGCACATGGCCCCGGCCGTCACGGAGCCGCCCGAGGGGGATCCGCTCACGGGCGACCCCGAGGCGGCGGTCGACCGGCTCAGGGCCGCCGCGCTCGCGGTCAAGGCCGAGCTCACCGAGCGCGCCGCCCGCGCCCGGTCCGAATCCGCGGCCGAGGTGCTCAAGGCCACCGCGCTGATGGCGGGGGACCGGGCCCTGACCAAGAACGCCGGCAAGCTCGTGGTGTCGCAGGGGCTGAGCCCCGAGCGGGCACTGTGGCAGGCCGCCACCGCCTACGCGGACCAGATGCGTGCCATGGGCGGCTACATGGCGGAGCGTGCCGCGGACATCGAGGACGTGCGTGCACGGATCGTCGCGCAGTTGCGCGGGGAGGACGCCCCCGGCGTGCCCCAGCGCCGTGAGCCGTTCGTGCTCGCCGCCGAGGACCTCGCGCCCGCGGACACGGCGGTGCTCGACCCCGATGTGGTGCTGGCCCTGGTGACCGAGTCCGGCGGTCCGCAGTCCCACACCGCGATCCTCGCCCGCAACCTCGGTCTGCCCGCGGTGGTCGCCGTGGCCGGCGTGCTGGAGCTGCCCGGCGGCACGCGCGTGTACGTGGACGGCGCGGCCGGGGCGGTCGTGACCGAACCGGGCGTGACCGAGGAGCAGGCCGTGGCCGCGTGGCGGCGCGCGAGCGAGCAGCTGGCGTCCTTCGACGGGCACGGCGAGCTCGCGGACGGCACGGCGGTCCCGCTGCTGGCCAACGTGGGAACGGGCGACGACGCCCGCGCGGCCGCCGAGGCCGGCGCCCAGGGCGTGGGGCTGCTGCGCACCGAGTTCTGCTTCCTCGGGCGGGACACCGAGCCCACCGTGGCCGAGCAGGCCGAGGCCTATGCCGAGGTCTTCGCCGCGTTCCCGGGGCGCAAGGTCGTGGTGCGCACGCTCGACGCCGGCGCGGACAAGCCGCTGCCGTTCCTCACCGACGCGCAGGAGCCCAACCCGGCGCTGGGGGTGCGCGGCTACCGCACCGACTGGAGCACACCGGGTGTTCTCGCCCGGCAGCTGGAGGCCATTGCCGCGGCCGCCGCCGAGAGCTCTGCGGACGTGTGGGTCATGGCCCCCATGATCGCCACGGTGGCCGAGGCCGCCCACTTCCGTGAGCTCGTCCACGCGGCGGGGCTGCCCGTGAGCGGCGTGATGGTCGAGACGCCCGCCGCCGCCATGACCGCCGAGCAGATCCTGGACCGCGTGGATTTCGTGTCCCTGGGCACCAACGACCTCACCCAGTACACGATGGCCGCGGACCGGATGCTCGGCTCGCTGGCCGAGCTGAACTCCCCGTGGCAGCCCGCCGTGCTGCGCATGGTCGAGTGCGTGACGCGCGGGGCGGCGTCGGCCTCGCAGTCGCACGCCACCCCCAAGAACGTGGGAGTGTGCGGAGAAGCCGCCGCGGATCCCGCGCTCGCGGTCGTGCTGGTGGGCCTGGGCGTGGACTCGCTGTCCATGAGCGCTCGTTCACTCGCCGCGGTGGCCGCGGTGCTGAGGACTGTGGACACGGAGCAGGCCCGGAGGATCGCGCGTCTCGCACTGCGGGCCACGAGTCCGCAGGAGGCGCGGGACACCGTGCGGGCGGAGCTGCCCGTGCTGGCCGAGCTGGGTCTGTGACGGCCCCCGGGGCTGCCCGGAACGAAACCATCCGCAAGACAACGACTAGGAGCTGACATGTCAGAACGCACTGCCACCGTGGCCTCCAGCGTGGGGCTGCACGCCCGACCCGCCGCGATCTTCGCGGAAGCGGCCGGGGAGTACGAGAACCTGGAGATCACCATCCGCGCCGAGGGCGAGGATGCCGAAGAGGGCATGGACGCTTCCTCGGTGCTGTCCCTCATGTCCCTGGGCGCCGCCCACGGCGATCGCGTGGTCCTCGCCGCCGAGGGCGAGGGAGCCGAGGAGGCCCTCGAGCACCTCGCGGGCATCATCGAGACGGACCTCGACGCCGACTGACACTCCCCCCGGTGCACCGGATTCCTCCGCGGATCCGGTGCACCGGTGTCATGCCCGCACGCCTCGGGCCGGGCTCCGGACGCGCGGGGTACGGTGTCCCCATGGTGCGTCATCTGATCCTCGCCGGCCTCGCCGTGGCCACCCTCGCCACGGTCCTCGCGGCAGTTCTCGGTCCCTGGGGATGGTGGTTCCCCGCCATCGCCTTCCTCCTCCTGCTGCTCGTGGCCGTGCGCGACGCCACGCAGCGCAAGCACTCGGTGCTGCGCAACTTCCCCGTGCTGGGTCACATGCGGTTCTTCCTGGAGAAGATCCGTCCGGAGATCCAGCAGTACTTCATCGAGCGCAACTACGACGGCAAGCCCTTCGACCGCGACCAGCGCTCGCTCGTGTACTCCCGGGCCAAGGGCTTCAAGGGGGACAAGGCGTTCGGCACCGAGCTGAACGTCAACGAGCCCGGCTACGAGTACTTCGTGCAGTCGGTGGCTCCCAAACCCGCGCCCGAGGACGAGCACCGCGTGCGGCTGGGCGGCCCGGACTGCCTCCAGCCCTACGACGCCTCGCTGCTGAACATCTCCGCCATGAGCTTCGGCTCCCTGTCCAAGAACGCCGTGCTGGCCATGAACAAGGGTGCGGCCCTGGGCGGGTTCGCGCAGGAGACCGGTGAGGGCGGCCTCACGGAGTACCACCTGGCGCACGGCGCCGACCTCATCTGGGAGTTCGGCTCCGGGTACTTCGGCACCCGGGACGAGCACGGGAACTTCGACCCGGAGGTCTTCCGGGAGAAGTCCCGCCTGCCGCAGGTCAAGGCCATCAACATCAAGCTCTCCCAGGGCGCCAAGCCCGGTCTGGGAGGTGTGCTCCCCGGCTCCAAGGTCACCGCGGAGATCGCGGCGGCCCGCGGCGTGCCCGAGGGGCAGACCTGCATCTCCCCGGCCAGCCACTCGGCGTTCACCACCCCGCGCGAGCTGATCCGGTTCGTGGCGCGGCTGCGGGAGCTCTCCGGCGGCAAGCCCATCGGGTTCAAGCTGTGCGTGGGCTCGCGCGTGGAGATCCTCGCCATCTGCAAGGCCATGATCGAGGAGGGGGTGAGCCCGGACTTCATCATCGTGGACGGCGGTGAGGGCGGCACCGGAGCCGCCCCGCTGGAGTACCAGGACCACGTGGGCACGCCGCTCGTGGAGGGCCTGATCCTCATGCACAACGCGCTCGTGGGCTCCGGTCTGCGGGAGCGCATCAAGCTCGGGTGCGCCGGGAAGATCACCTCGGGCCACGACATCGTGCGCCACATCATCCAGGGCGCGGACTTCTGCATGAGCGCCCGTGCCATGATGATGGCGGTCGGGTGCATCCAGGCCCAGGCCTGCCACACCAACAAGTGCCCCGTGGGGGTCACCACCCAGGATCCCAGGCTCTACCGTGCCCTGGACGTGACGGACAAGGGCGAGCGCGTGGAGCGCTACCACCGCCTGACGGTGGCGGAGGCGGGGCAGATGATCTCCACCATGGGCTGCGAGCACCCCGAGGAGCTCACCCGGGAGATGCTGCGCCGCAAGGTCACGGCCACCCAGTCCACGTCCTACGAGACCCTCTACCAGTGGCTGCGCCCCGGTGAGCTGTTCGGGGGCGTCGAGGGCGGCTGGGGTGAGGACTGGGACTACGCGGACCCGGACCGCTTCTCCGCGGGCCACCCCGGCAAGTACGTGTTCCACGACCGCGGGCCGCTGACCCCGGCCGGCGTGATCCCCGAGGCGGACCGCAGGTACGCGGGCGGCGCCGCCGGCGTGCGCTTCCCGGACGGGCGCCCCGCGGCGGCGTCGTCCCCCTCCGGAGCCCCCGTTGCCGGGGGCTCCCGGGAGAACGGCTCCCCGGCGGGGACCGGCAAGCGCCCGGAGGGCGAGCCCGGGACCACGGCGGGCGCCCAGCACACCACGCGGGACCCGGTTCCCGAGCCAGACAACGTGGATCCGCGTGACGACTCCCGCAGCCGCAACCCCGGGATGGCCTGAGCGCGGAGGGATATCATGTGGGACGGCGTCGCCGCGCGGCGTCGCCCACCGTCCGAGCACGACCCGCGGTCGAAGGATTGAGAGAGCCTTGCGAGAATTCACGGCACGATTTGCCACCGCCCAGGAGATCGCCGAGTGGGACTCCCACGTGACGGCCAACCCGGCGGGCGGCAACCTGCTGCAGTCGGAGGCCTTCGCGGAGGTCAAGAAGGACCACGGGTGGACGCCCCGGCACGTGGTCTACGAACCCTCGGACGGCTCGCGGGCGAGCTACAACCTGGTGCTCGAGAAGAAGGTCCCTGCTCTCGGCAGGCTCTGGTACATGATCAAGGGCCCGGACGTGGAGTCCGTGGACGACATGCCGGGCATCGTGGCCGCCAACGAGCGCTTCGTGGCCGGCGCGGCCAAGGGCGTGTTCGCGATCAAGTACGAGCCCGAGATCGTGGCCTCGGACTACGCCGCCGGGGTGCTCGCGCGCTGCGGGCTGGTGGAGTCCTTCGAGATCCAGCCGAACGACTCCACCGCGGTGCTGGACACGGACATGGACGAGAAGGCCCTGCTGAAGTCCCTGCACTCCCGCGGCCGCAACGCCGTGCGCCGCGCCACCCGCGAGGGCTGCGAGGTGGCGCAGGTTCCGCTCACCGAGGAGAACATGCGCGCCATGTACACCCTCATGGACTCCGTGGGCCAGGGCCACGCGCACGTGAACCTGCGCTCCTACGAGTACTACCGGGCGTTCTGGACGAACTTCGCCGAGCGCGGCCAGGGACGCCTGTACTTCACCTACGAGGACGGCAAGCCCTCCGTGGGTGCCTACGTGATCGCGTACGGCTCCAAGGGAACGTACAAGGACGGCGGCTCCAAGCCCCGCCGCAAGCAGTACGGGGACTCCCACCTGGTGCAGTGGAGCGCGATCACGGACCTGAAGCGGGACCACGGGATCACGCAGTACGACTTCTGCGGCACACCGCCCTCGGACCAGCTCAAGAACAAGGAGCACCACTACTACGGCCTGGGTCTGTTCAAGACGAGCTTCACGAAAACTGTCGTGGACTACGCAGGCGTCTGGGACCAGCCGCTCAGCCGCGCGAAATACGCTGTCTGGACCAACGTGGCGGAGAAGGTCCAGCGTCAGCTGTGGGTGCGCCGCACGGGGCAGCCGTTCTACTGACCGTCCACCCCGCCGCGACACCCGGCGGGTCCACCGCGTCCCGGCCTGAGAGCCGAGGCCCGCACCAGCCACCACACCAGATCTGAGCAGTGCCCGCGGCGGCAGGGAAGGGTCATCCGACGTGAGCGTGAACGAGCAGTTGAGGCACCTGGCGCACCAGGGGTACCCGTCCTCGGGGGAGGCCACGGCCCGCCCCTCGGCCGACGACCAGCCCTTCGGCCCGGGCGGTGACACGGCGCTGCGGGAGGCCGTGCGTTCCACCGCTCCGCGCCGTCGTGCGCATCCCATGCCGCGCCCCACGGAGGAACAGGCGGCCCAGGCCCGTGCGCGCGCCGCCGCGCACCCGCACACGGACCCGCACGCCGCGGCCCCCCGCACCGCCGGGCCGCGAACCCTGCGGACGGGTCAGTCGGCCACCGCCGGATCCACCCGGGTCTCCGCCCTGCCCGTGCTCACCCCCGGACAGATCGCCGCGGACCGCGCGGGGCAGGGACACCGCGGCGGGGTCCCCGCCGCGCTCACCGAGCCGATCGGCACCACGTCCCGACGCAGCAGCACCCCGGCGGCCTCGCCCGTGGAGCGCCCGGAGACGGTCGAGCACGAGATCGCCCCGGCCACCACCGCGATCCCCCGGGCCGTGTACCCGGCCGCCCGGGTGGACCCCCCGAAGGCCTCCCGGTCCCTGTTCCGCTCGCTCGTTCAGGGCGACGCCGCCCCCACGGCTCCCATGCGCGTGGTGGACCGTCTCACCTCCACGCCGTTCCGTCACCTGCGCAAGTTCGGCGACGGCTCCGACCGGCAGGCCCGGCGGACCCTGAACTTCGCCCTGCGCCTCGCGGAGACCATGTTCCACTACGGGGCGGACGCCCTGGACGTGGAGAACGCCATCATCGCGGTGTGCGCCACCTACGGGGTGGAGAACCTCGAGGTGGACATCACCAACCAGTCCGTGACCATCAACTACGTGGCCGAGACCACCGCCACGGGCCAGCTCGCGGCCGCGGGGCTCACACCGGCCACCACGGTGGCCGAGAGGGAGGCCGGGGAGAACGCATCCTCGTTCGCGGGCACCCCCGGCACCACCGGGGAGATCCGCGGCTCGGGGACCACCCGGACGGGGGAGGACCCCTGGGGGGACTCCGCGACCTCCAGCCACACCGTGATGCGCGTGGTGCGCTCGTGGACGGACAACTACTCGGGCCTGGCGGACACCCACCAGCTCGTGATCCGCATCATCGAGGGCGAGATGCCGCTGCGCAGGGCGGAGCGGGAGCTCGCGGAGATCAATGCGCGCCCCAAGCCCTACGCCCGCTGGATGGTCACGGCCGCGACCGTGCTCGTGGCCGGAACCCTGGCGCTGGCCCTCGGGGCGTCCTGGGTGGGGGCGTCGGTGGCCGTGGCCTCGGCCGCCGTGGTGCAGATGGTCACCGCCAAGCTCAGCGCGTGGCGGATCCCTGAGTTCTTCACACTCGCCGCCAACGCCTTCGTGGTCACGCTCGTGGCCATCGTGGTCTCCGCCCTCGGTGTGCCGCTGTCGCCGCCCACGGTGATCGCGGGCGGTCTGATCATGCTGCTGCCCACCACGCGCATGGTCTCCACCATGCAGGACGCCATCAACGGCTTCCCGGTGACCGCGGCGGGGCGGCTGCTCTCCACGGCCATGGCATTCCTAGGCATCGTCGCGGGCATTGCCCTGGGGGTGTCCCTGACCGTGAACGTGCTCGGGGTGCCTCCCATCGACATCTCCCAGTCGAGCTTCACCCCCACGGGCAAGCTGACGAACATCGCGTTCATGCTCGTCTCCACCGCCCTGATCGCGGTGTCCATGCAGGTCAAACCGCGGCACATCCCCCCGGCCGTGGCCGCGGCCCTCGCGGGGCTGCTGCTGTACCACGGCGTGGGACTCGTGGACGCCGGCAGCCGGATCGCCACGGGCGTGGGGGCGGTGGCCAGCGGGTGCGTGGCCGCCCTGCTGGCCGCCCGCTCCAAGATTCCCCAGGCCGTGCTCGCGATCCCGGCCATGACGTTCCTGCTGCCGGGGCTCACCCTGTTCCGCGGGATGTACGCCATGACGGTGCAGACCGAGGCCCCGGGCCAGGGCATCAACGAGCTGGTCAACGCCATGGCCTCGATCGTGCTGCTGGCCGCCGGCGTGGTGCTGGCCAAGTACCTCATGCGCCCGTTCATCGAGCAGATGCAGCACCTCTCGCAGCGGCGCAACCGCCGCCGCTGACGGCGCGCGCGGACCTCAGAGGATCTTGCCCACGGGCAGCTTCTTCTCCGCCTGGAACACGTCCTCGGTGCGCCCCCGCGCCCAGTAGCCGGACAGCGACACCTGTGCGCGGTCGAGTCCCCGGACGTCGAACAGCTCCCGACGGGCGGCCTTCATGGCCTCGCGCTCGCCGTGCACGAACGCCTGCACGCCCGTGAGGTCCCCGGGCCACGCGGCCTCCGACAGGCCGACGACGAGCGCCCGCTCACCCGGGCGCTCGTCCGCCCGGTGCACCCACCGCACCCGCACGCCCTCGGGTACGGCCGTGTCCGAGAGGTCGAGCTCGTGGGAGGCGTCCTGGACCTCCAGAACCGCCTCACCGCGCGCGGTGCCCGGCAGGGCCTCGAGGTTCGCGAGCACGGCGGGAACGGCGGCGTCGTCCCCCGCGAAGATGCTCCATGAGGCGGCGGGGTCCGGAGCCCACTTCCCGCCCGGGCCCAGGGCCACGATCCGGTCACCGGGCTGGGCGGACGCGGCCCACGGGCCGGCGTGGCCCTCGCCGCCGTGCAGGGCCACGTCGATCCACAGTGTGGCCGTGGACAGGTCCACCCGGCGCAGGGTCAGGTGGCGGGACACCGGCTGCTCGTGCGGTGGCGCGCTCTCCCGGACCGCCCAGTAGTCCGGCAGCTCACCGGGAGCGGTGGCCGCGAGCGTCTGCGGGGAGAAGAAGAGCAGCTTGACGTACTTCTTGGGCGGTGCGATGTCCCGGAAGTCCTCGGGGTTGTCGATGCGGCACACCACGCGCACCATGGCGGGCGCGAGACGGGTGCGCTCGAGCACGCTGAGGTTGATCTGGGGCTTGCGGTCCGCGGGCGCTGGAATCCGTGGCATGGCCCCAGCGTAGGGGACCCTAACCCGGCAGCTCCCACGAGACGGGCTCCGCCCCCTGCTCCCGCAGCAGGTCGTTGACGCGCGAGAAGGGGCGGGAGCCGAAGAACCCTCGGGACGCGGACAGCGGTGAGGGGTGCGCCGACTCCACCGTGGGTGCCCCGCCCAGCCAGTCCTTGGTGGTGCGGGCGTCCCGGCCCCACAGGACGGCCACGAGGGGCTGCTGGCGGTCACCGAGTGCCCGGACCGCGCACTCGGTGACCGCCTCCCAGCCCTTGCCCCGGTGCGACGCCGCCGAGCCCGCCTGCACCGTGAGCACCCTGTTGAGCAGCATGACTCCTTGACCCGCCCACGAGGAGAGGTCCCCGTGCGGGGGCGCCTCGATGCCCAGGTCGGACCGCAGCTCCTTGTAGATGTTCTGCAGGGACCGGGGGACCGGGCGGACATCCGGCGCCACCGAGAACGAGAGCCCCATGGCGTGGCCGGGCGTGGGGTAGGGGTCCTGGCCCACGATCAGCACCTTCACCGCGGACAGCGGCTCCCGGAACGCGCGGAAGATGTTCTCCCCGGCCGGCAGGGTGTGCCGCCCCGCGGCGTGCTCGGCCCGCAGGAACTCGCCCATCTCCCGGATCCGGGGCTCCACGGGCTGGAGTGCGGCGGCCCACTCCGGGTGCATGATCTCGGACAGCGGGCGCGGGGTGCTCACGAGTGGCCTCCTGGTGCGGTGCGTCGCGCGCGGCGCAGTCCCCGCGCGCTAGGGTTGACGCCATGTCTACCACGGGGGAGGAGCTCGACGAGCTGGACCGGGCCGTTCTGGAGCTCGAGTCCGAGCACTGGAAGTACCGCGGCGCCAAGGAGTCCGCGATCCGCTCGCGGCTGGGACTGAGCCCGGTGAACTACTACCAGCGTCTGAACGCCCTGATCTCCTCCGAGGCCGCAGCGCGCCACGCGCCGATGCTGATCTCCAGGCTGCGCCGGGCGCGCTCGCGCTGACCGCTCGTGGACACCGGGCGCGTGTCCCCGGACGCGGGCAGACCTCCGAGCGGGCACCCGGTCGGCCGTGCGATAGTGGCCACTGACAGCGTTGCGCCCGGAGCACCGCGCGGTGCGCGAGCCGGGCCCAGGAGAGCGAGACCATGAGCGAACACCCCCGCGACGAGTTCGACGACGTTCCCGAGGACGGCGCGCGCCAGGGCGCGCACCGCGGCCACAACCCCCGCGCCCGTGAGGGCTCCACGCGACAGTTCCGCACGGTCCTCGTCTCGGGCGTGCTCGCCCTCGTGCTCGGTGCCGTGTGCTTCGTCAACGCGCCCCGCACGGCCCAGGAGGCGCAGTCCCTCGGGAGCGTTGCGGTGTCCCCGGTCGCCGTGACCACCGCTTCGCCCGTGCTCGCCGACGCCGCCACGGCGGGCCTGCGCGCACCGGCCCCGGGCGGCGTCGAGCACGTCTGAGCCGTCCGGCGTTCAGCCGGCAATGAAACCTGAGCCCACCACGCGCAGGGCGTTTGCGGTTCCGCGCGCGGCAGTGCCACTATGGGATTAGCACTCAGTCGGGTGGACTGCTAACCGGGTCCGGTGGCACCGCCTCGGCGCACGAGTGGAAACCACATCACGGTGAGGTGGTCGCGGCGCGGTGAGGACCGCGGTGCGAGCGCCGTCCGTCGCGGGCATCGTGACCAGTCTCGTTTGTCGACCGTCCAGGAGGGACGAATCACATGGCAAAGATGATCGCATTCGATGAAGAAGCACGCCGCGGCCTCGAGAAGGGTCTCAACACCCTCGCGGACGCCGTCAAGGTCACGCTCGGCCCCCGCGGCCGCAACGTGGTCCTGGAGAAGTCCTGGGGCGCCCCCACCATCACCAACGACGGTGTCTCCATCGCCAAGGAGATCGAGCTGGAGGAGCCGTATGAGAAGATCGGCGCCGAGCTCGTGAAGGAGGTCGCCAAGAAGACCGACGACGTCGCCGGTGACGGCACCACCACGGCCACCGTGCTGGCCCAGGCCCTCGTGAAGGAAGGCCTGCGCAACGTGGCCGCCGGTGCGGACCCGCTGTCCCTCAAGCGCGGCATCGAGAAGGCCGTGGCCTCCGTGACCGAGCAGCTGCTGTCCTCCGCCAAGGAGATCGAGACCGAGGAGGAGATCGCCGCCACCGCGTCCATCTCCGCCGCTGACCCCGAGATCGGCAAGCTGATCGCCGAGGCCATGGAGAAGGTCGGCAAGGAAGGCGTCATCACCGTCGAGGAGTCCAACACCTTCGGGCTGGACCTCGAGCTGACCGAGGGCATGCGCTTCGACAAGGGCTACCTCTCCGGCTACTTCGTCACGGACGCGGACCGCCAGGAGGCCGTCCTGGAGGATCCCTACATCCTCATCGTGAACTCCAAGATCTCCGCCGTGAAGGACCTGGTCCCCGTGCTGGAGAAGGTCATGCAGGCCGGCAAGCCGCTGCTGATCATCGCCGAGGACGTGGACGGCGAGGCCTTGGCCATGCTGGTGCTGAACAAGATGCGCGGCGCTGTGAAGTCCGTGGCCGTCAAGGCTCCCGGCTTCGGCGACCGCCGCAAGGCGCAGCTCGCGGACATCGCGATCCTCACCGGCGGCCAGGTCATCACCGAAGAGGTGGGGCTGTCGCTCGAGTCCGCCACGATCGACCTGCTGGGCCAGGCCCGCAAGGTCGTCGTCACCAAGGACGAGACCACCATCGTGGACGGCGCCGGCACCCAGGAGGAGATCGAGGGCCGCGTGGCGCAGATCCGCGCGGAGATCAACAACTCCGACTCCGACTACGACCGCGAGAAGCTGCAGGAGCGCCTGGCCAAGCTGGCCGGCGGTGTGGCAGTGCTCAAGGCCGGCGCGGCCACCGAGGTGGAGCTCAAGGAGCGCAAGCACCGCATCGAGGACGCCGTGCGCAACGCCAAGGCGGCCGTGGAGGAGGGCATCGTCGCCGGCGGTGGCGTGGCCCTCATCCAGGCCGGTGCCAAGGTGTTCGACTCCCTGAACCTCTCGGGTGACGAGGCCACGGGCGCGAACATCGTCAAGGTCGCCATCGACGCCCCGCTCAAGCAGATCGCCCTCAACGCCGGCATGGAGCCCGGCGTGGTGGTCGACAAGGTGCGCGGGCTCGAGACCGGCTGGGGCCTCAACGCCGCCACCGGCGAGTACGAGGACCTCATGGCCGCGGGCATCAACGACCCCGTCAAGGTGACCCGTTCCGCTCTGCAGAACGCGGCGTCCATCGCCGGGCTGTTCCTCACCACGGAGGCCGTGGTGGCGGACAAGCCGGAGCCCGAGGCCGCCGGTGCGGGCGCGGGTGCCGATCCCATGGGCGGCATGGGCGGCATGATGTGATTCCACTCCACCGAGTGGACTCCCACCCGTTCTGCGGGTGAGACCCGTGAAGGACCCCGGACGCGCACGTCGTGTCCGGGGTCCTTCCGCGTCCGGGTGGGGCGGCAAGGCGCCGTGGCGTTCCGCGTGTCGGCACGCTTTGGGAGGATGGGTGCATGACGATCATTGCTTCCGCGGACGGTTCAGCGCTCGGCAACCCGGGGCCGGCCGGCTGGGCCTGGTACATCGACCCCACGTCGTGGCGTGCGGGCGGCTGGGCGCACGGCACCAACAACATGGGCGAGCTCACCGCCGTGCTGGACCTGCTCGAGTGCACGCGCCACCGGCGGGACGAACCGCTCACGGTCTACTGCGACAGCCAGTACGTGATCAACTCGATCACCAAGTGGATGCCGGGCTGGAAGAAGAAGGGCTGGAAGAAGCGGGACGGCAAGCCCGTGCTGAACGTGGACATCATGAAGGCCCTGGACCGGGAACTGTCCGGCCGCTCGGTCACTTTCGAGTGGGTCAAGGGCCACGCCGGTCACGAGCTCAACGAGGCCGCTGACGTGCGTGCCCGGGCGATGGCCACGGCGTACCAGGCGCGCACCGCCCCCGAGGACATGCCGGTGGGTCCGGGCTTCCGGGACGAGGATGCCCCCCCCGCCTCTCGTCACGCGTCCGGGGCCGAGCCCTCCGTCACCGACGCCGCCGCACCCGCGTCCGGTGCGGCCGCACCCGTGCCCGCCGCAGACGCCGTTGCACCCGCGTCCAGCGCTGCGACGGCCTCGCCCTCCGCCGAGGGTGGTACGTCCCGCCCCGCGGCCCCGGGGCACGCTGCCGCCGGTGGCGGCACACGTGCCGGACGACCGTCTGCGGCACCGGGGGACGGCATGGTCAGCCAGCCGGATCTCTTCTCCGAGCTGGAGGCCGCGTCGCCGCCGAGCGGGACCCAGGAGTCCGCCGGGGTTAGAGCGGAAGGGTGGTCGGAGCAGTTCGTGGTGGATGCCGTGCAACGGGAGCGCGCGGCGGTGTGCACCCCGCCCGGGGCGGCGCACGAGACCGCCGGGGCCTCACCCCGTGCGGCGGCGTCGCCCCACGCCGCGGAGCACGCCACCGCACTGCTGCACCCCGACCTGCAGTGCATCGACGCGGGCGGTGCCGTGGTGCCGGTGGCGCAGTTCCCGTCCCGGGCCGTGGCGGAGGGCACCCCCGGTGAGGTGCGGGTGACCGCCCTCGGTGCGGATGCCTACCACGTGAGCTACCGGCTCGAGGAGCCCTCGCGCGTGACCCGTCGCAGCTCCGTGTGGGTGCGCGAGGACCAGCACAACGACATGGGCCCCTGGCTCCTGCGCTTCCACCAGGTCACGGCGGAGGACTGAGCTGGACTCACGAGGAGAACATCCGGGCGTTGGCGGCCTCCGTCTCCGCGTACTGCGTTCCGGCGGTCGCGAGGGCCTGGTTGATCTGCGCGACGGCCTGCTCCATCTGGGCCTGCGCCGAGCGCCACGAGCTCAGGGCCTCCTGGAAGCTCGCGGAGGCGGTGCCCGTCCAGGTGCCCTGCAGATCCGTGAGCGTGGCGGTCATGCCGTTGACCTCCGCGCTGAGCCGTTCGATGTGCCCGTGTGCCTGCTGGGACTTGGCGGCAATGGTGTCGCTGTCCACCACGAAGTGAGCCATGATGTTCCTCCTCGGAAAAAGGTGCCGGTGACCGGCGGGTGCCGGTACGGGTCACGCTACGAGGGGGAGGTCCGCGGGGACGCGAGACCGAGGAGACGGTGGACCTAGGAGTCCGATCCGCGGCTGTCCACAGGTTCCGTGTGCGGGATCCGCACGGTGAACGTGGCTCCTCCGCCGTCCGTCTGCTCCAGGCGGACCGTGCCGTCGTGCTGCTCGATGATCGCGGCCACGATGGACAGCCCCAGCCCGGTGCCCCCGGTCTCACGGGTCCGGGAGGAGTCCGCCCGGTAGAACCGTTCGAAGACCCGCTCTGCGTCCGTGCCGTGGATGCCCGGCCCGTGGTCGCGCACCTGCAGCACGGAGGTGGACCGGCCGTCCACGTCGGGTTCGAGACCCACGGCGAGCTCCAGCGGCGAGCCCGCCGGTGTGTAGCGCAGGGCGTTGGTCAGCAGATTGGCCACCACCTGGCGCAGCTTGGACTCGTCCCCGTGGACCCAGGCGGCCTCCGGGGAGGAGTCCTGCAGGCCCACCACCGTCACGGTGCGGTCGGGAGCGGTCGCGTGGGCGTCCGAGGCGGCGTCGTACGCCAGGTGCAGCAGGTCCACCGCGCCCATGGTGGACACCCGGCGCTCGTCCAGGCGGGCCAGGGTCAGGAGGTCCTCCACGAGCTGCGTCATGCGTTTGGACTCCGACTCGATCCGGTCCATGGCCTTGCCCACGTCCTCGGGCGTCTGCAGCGCCCCGTGGCGGTAGAGCTCGGAGTACCCCCGGATGGACACCAGCGGGGTGCGCAACTCGTGGGAGGCGTCGGCCACGAACCGCCGCAGCTTGGTCTCGGACCGGGTGCGCGCGTCGAAGGCGTCCTCGATGTGTCCGAGCATCGCGTTGAGGGACGCGGAGAGCTGACCGATCTCGGTGTGCGGGTTGTACCCCTCCATGCGCTGGGAGAGGTCGCCGTCCGCGATCCGCGCGGCAGTGGCCTCCACCTGCCGCAGCGGCTGGAAGGCACGGGTGACCATGACCCACCCCACGGTCATGGCCGCGATCAGGGTGGCCAGTCCGAAGCTGAAGGTCAGCAGGCCCACGCCCGAGATGATGGCGTTCGTACGGGCCATCGGCTCGGCCACCACCACGGACATGTCGAACATCGTGAGCTTGGCGGGCAGCCCCCGCCACGTGTCCTCGTCCGAGCCCACGGACCCCACGGTCTCCGCCTGACCGTCGTGGGCCACCACGTAGTCGAGGGTCATCCTGCTCAGATCTGGATCCGGCGGGTCCTCGGCCGTGGGCGCGCCGCCGTGTGCCGTGGCGATCACGTTGCCCTCGGCGTCCAGGAGGTACCCGTTGGTGGGCACCGGCGAGCTCACGTCACCCTCGAGGGTGCCCGTGAGAGCGGTCGCCACCGCGGGGACGGACTGCCGCAGCTCCTGGTCCAGGCTCGTCACGAGCGAGTCCCGCAGCACCGAGACCGCCACCAGCGTGGTCACCATGATGCTGACCGCGAGCAGCACGCCCGTGAGGGCCATGAGCTGCGAGCGCAGGGACGCGGAGCGGAACCGCCGGGCGAGCACGTTCAAGGGATCAGTGGCGCTTGTTCGCGGAGCGCAGCAGGTAGCCCACACCGCGCTTGGTGTGGATCAGGGAGGGCTGGTCGGGATCGTTGTCGATCTTGCGGCGCAGGTAGGAGATGTAGGACTCCACGATGGAGGCGTCCCCGTTGAAGTCGTACTCCCACACGTGGTCCAGGATCTGGGCCTTGGACAGCACCCGGTTAGGATTGAGCATGAGGTAGCGCAGCAGCTTGAATTCCGTGGGGGACAGGTCGATCTCGCGCCCGTCGCGGAACACCTCGTGGGCGTCGTCGTCCAGGACGAGGTCGTCCACCTTGAGACGGGAGTCCTCCTCCTCGAGCGGCTGGGTCCGGCGCAGCACGGCGCGGATGCGGGCCACCACCTCGTCGAGGCTGAAGGGCTTGGTGACGTAGTCGTCGCCGCCCACGGTCAGCCCGGCCACCTTGTCGTCGGTGTCGTCCTTGGCCGTGAGGAAGAGGATGGGGAAGTGCCGCCCGGCCGCGCGCAGCTTGCGGGTCACCGAGAAGCCGTCGATGTCCGGGAGCATGACGTCCAGCACGGCGAGGTCCGGGTCCTCGGCCTCGGCCTTGAGCAGGGCGTCGCGGCCGTTGGCGGCGGTGACGACCTCGAAACCGGCGAACCGCAGGGAGGTGGCGAGCAGCTCGAGGATGTTCGGCTCGTCGTCCACGACGAGCAGTTTCGCTTCTGTGGTTTTCGTGTTCATGCGCTCAGTGTCTCCGAATTTCCTGGATGGAAGCTGTCATGCAGCCCGCGGAAAACTGGGAGGGGTGGGCAGGCGGGGGCACGGAGGCTCC
>NZ_RCOM01000027.1 GCF_003667225.1 Kocuria rhizophila | reverse complement strand
GGCGGGCACCGCGGGGATCGCGATCGGTGGGCCCCCCGCCCGCGCGCTGCGTGAGCGCGGCCTGACCCCCGTGGCCGCCGCCCAGCCCACCCCGGAGGCGCTCGCCGACGCGGTGGACCACGCCCTCGCGGACCGCCGAGGTGCTCCCAGGACGACCTCTCATGACACAACGATTCAATGAACCAGGAGATCTGCAGATGAACGACGACGTGTCGTACGACATCGTGTCCCGCCCCCGGCGCCTGCGCACCACCCCGGCCATGCGCCGGTTCGTGGCCGAGACGCGGCTGGACGCCTCCGACCTGATCCTGCCGGTGTTCGTCAAGGAGGGGATCACCGAACCGCAGCCCCTGACCTCGATGCCCGGTGTGGTGCAGCACAGCATGGACTCGCTCCGGCGCGCCGCCGCGGAGGCCGTGGAACTCGGCCTGGGCGGATTCATGATCTTCGGTGTGCCCGAGACCCGGGACGCCGAGGGCTCCGCGGCCCTGGACCCGGAGGGAGTTCTCAACCGCGGCATCCGTGCGGTGCGCGAGGAGGTGGGGGACGGCGTCGTCGTGATGGCGGACCTGTGCCTGGACGAGTTCACCGACCACGGCCACTGTGGCGTGCTGGACGCCCAGGGCCGCGTGGACAACGACCGCACCCTGGAGATCTACGGCCGGATGGCCGTGGCCCAAGCCGAGGCCGGGGCGCACATGCTGGGGCCGTCCGGGATGATGGACGGCCAGGTGGGTGTGATCCGCGCCGCGCTGGACGCCGCGGGCCGCGAGGACGTCTCCGTGCTCGCGTACACCGCCAAGTACTCCTCGGCGTTCTACGGCCCGTTCCGCGAGGCCGTGGACTCCACGCTCACCGGGGACCGCAAGACCTACCAGATGGATCCCGCGAACCGGCGCGAGGCGCTGCTCGAGCTGCAGACGGACCTCGCCGAGGGCGCGGACATGGTCATGGTCAAGCCCGCGATGAGCTACCTGGACATCCTGCGCGAGGTCGCGGATGCCTCTCCGGTTCCGGTGTCCGCGTACCAGATCTCGGGGGAGTACGCGATGATCGAGGCCGCGTCCGCCAACGGGTGGATCGACCGCGAGGCCGCGATCCGCGAGTCCGTGCTTTCCATCAAGCGCGCCGGGGCCGACTCGATCCTGACCTACTACGCCGCTGAACTCGCCCGCCGCCTCCGCCAGGAGAACGGCCGGTAACTGCCCACCCGCCGCGCCCGCGCGGTGCCCGGGACACGGTCCCGGCGAAAGGAATGACGTGATCTCATGAGTGTTTCCCAGGAACTGTTCGACCGTGCCCGCCGCGTGATGCCCGGGGGTGTGAACTCGCCCGTGCGCGCGTTCAACTCCGTGGGCGGCACCCCGCCATTCATCGCGGCCGCCAAGGGCCCGTACCTCACGGACGTGGACGGCCGCGAGTATGTGGACCTCGTGTGCTCGTGGGGCCCCGCCCTGATCGGGCACGCGCACCCCGTGGTCACCGAGGCCGTGCACGAGGCCGTGGAGCGCGGCCTGGGCTTCGGCGCCACCACGCGTGGCGAGACCGAGCTCGCGGAGCTCGTGGTGGAGCGCGTGGCACCGCTCGAGGAGATCCGCATGGTCTCCACGGGCACCGAGGCCACCATGACCTCCCTGCGCCTGGCTCGCGGCTTCACCGGCCGTGACCTCGTGGTGAAGTTCGCCGGCTGCTACCACGGCCACGTGGACTCGCTGCTGTCCGAGGCCGGCTCGGGTCTCGCCACGCTCGCGCTGCCGGGCTCCGCGGGTGTCACCGAGGCGACCGCCGCACAGACCCTGGTGCTGCCCTACAACGACGTCGCCGCGCTCGAGACCGCGTTCGCCGAGCACCCCGGCCAGATCGCCGCGGTGATCACCGAGTCCGCACCGTGCAACATGGGCGTGGTCACCCCCGAGGACGGCTTCAACGCCGCGATCCGCCGCATCACGCAGGCGGACGGCGCGCTCATGATCCTGGACGAGGTGCTCACCGGCTTCCGCGTCCACGAGGCCGGGTACTGGGGTCTCAG
Organism: Kocuria rhizophila; assembly: GCF_003667225.1. Classification (GTDB taxonomy): domain Bacteria; phylum Actinomycetota; class Actinomycetes; order Actinomycetales; family Micrococcaceae; genus Kocuria; species Kocuria rhizophila. The sequence goes on along the minus strand of NZ_RCOM01000027.1, from coordinate 25,093 downwards.
CAACGCGGCGGGCGAGAGCTGGGCGCCGGACCTCTTCACGTTCGGCAAGGTCATCGGCGGCGGGCTGCCCACCGCGGCCCTCGGCGGCCGCCGGGACATCATGGAGCACCTGGCCCCCAACGGGCCGGTCTACCAGGCGGGCACGCTGTCCGGGAACCCGGTGGCGATGGCCGCGGGTCTCGCCACTCTCAAGTGCGCGGACGCGGTGGCCTACCAGACCATCGACCGCCGCTCCGAGCAGCTGCGCGCCGGACTGCGTGAGGCCCTCGACGCCGCCGGGGTGGACTACTCCATCCAGGAGGCCGGCAACCTGTTCTCGGTGGCGTTCGGAACCCGCGCCACGGGCGTGCACGACTATGCGGACGCCAAGGGCCAGGAGGCCTTCCGGTACACCCCGTTCTTCCACGCGATGCTGGACGCCGGCGTCTACCTTCCGCCCTCCGTGTTCGAGGCGTGGTTCCTCTCTGCGGCGCACGACGACTCCGCGATGGACCGGATCCTCTCGGCGCTGCCGGCCGCGGCGCGGGCCGCCGCGGAGGCACAGCCCCCGCAGGCCTGACCCGGTCCTGCATTTCCGGTTGTGCCCGGACCGGGTGTCCGGGGCGGGCACGCACGCGCGGGACGACGACGGCGCGGCACCCTGAGAGGGGTGCCGCGCCGTCGTTCCGGGGGAGTGGTCTACGGGCGCGGGTGGACGGGCCACGTGCCGTCCACGACCGCGGCGGGATCCTTGCGGCGGAAGTACTCCTGCAGGGACGCGGCCTGTTCGGCCGCCCACCCGATCTGCGCCCCGTGCAGCGCGGCGGCGGGCTGACGGAGCTCCGCGAAACGATCGGCCAGGGCGGCGGCGAGCCGCTCGGTGGCCAGGGCGTCCGCGGCGGAGGTGTGAGCGGCGTCGAGCACCACGCCGTACTCCTCGCAGAGCGCACCCAGGGTGCGCTTGCCGCGGCGGTAGCGGTGCACCTGCTTGTTGAGCACGAACGGGTCCAGCACGGGGAACGGCTCGGGGGCGGGCAGGCCGTGGCGCTCGGTCTCGCGCGTGAGCACCGTGAGGTCGTACGCGGCGTTGAATGCCAGCACGGGGATCCCGGCACGCCAGAAACCGGCCAGCACCGCGCCCAGTTCGGAGGTGACCTCGGCCGCCGGGCGGCCCTCCGCCCGCGCTCGTTCCGTGCTGACCCCGTGCACGGCCGCGGCCTCCTCCGGGATCTCAATGCCGGGGTCGGCGAGCCACTCCCACTCCTGCTGCACCTCTCCCGCGGGGGAGACCAGCACCACGGAGGCCGTCACGATGCGCGCCTGCTGGGGATCACGCCCGGTGGTCTCCAGGTCGAAGCACGCGCGGGGGCCCTCGTGCCACGGGCCGCCCGCCGCCACGACGCCGCTCGCGACCGCACCGTTCGCGACCGTACCGTTCGCGGGGCTCGGTGCCTGGGCCCCTGTGGAGGAGGTGCCAGGAACGGACCCCCGCGGAGCAGGTGCCGGTCGCGTCACTGTCTTCGAGGACCTGGGCGTCTCCGAGGATGCGGGGGCCGCACCCGGCTTGGACGCGCCCGGCCCGCTCGATCCCGACCCGTGTGATGCTGCCCCGGTCGATCCGTTGCGGGGCACCTCGATGGTTTCGGGGACCGGATCGAAGAGCGAGGGCTGCTCGGGCGCGGGTTCGGAGCGACCGGCGGCACCCGGCGCGGCGGGCGGCTCCGGGGCGTCGAAGAGGGCGGGCTGGGCGGCGTCGTCGGAGTGGTTCGGGGAGGACATGGCACCACGGTACTGGGTGTGACCCACGCCCTTATGCGTGTCGGAGGCACGTGGTGGGATGAGCCCATGCGAACGCAGCGAGAAGCCTCCTGGCGTGTCCTCCCGCCACGCGGCACGGACACCGCCCAGGTGCCCGTGGAGCTGGACCCCGCGCAGCGGACGGTGGTGGACCTGCCGGCCGGGCACGGGCCCGTGCTGGTGCTCGGAGCACCCGGAACGGGGCGCAGCACCGTGGTCGTCGAGGGGGTGGCGCGTCGGATCGCCGCGGGCACGGATCCCCAGCGGATCCTCGTGCTGACTCCCTCCCGCGAGTCCGCGGCCACGCTGCGGGACCTCGTGAGCCGCCGGGCCGCGGCCACCATCAGCACCCCGCTGGTTCGGGCCTGGCAGGCGTACGCCTTCGACGTCCTGCGTCGCGCGCAGTCGGAGGGGCTCATGCCGGGCATCGACCTCCCCCCGGTGCTGCTGTCCGGGCCGGAGCAGGACGCTTTCCTCGCGGACATGATGCGTGGTCACGCCGCTGGTCTCGGCGGCTCCGTGGTGTGGCCCGCGGACCTCCAGGACGCGCTCGGCACGCGGGGATTCCGCGGTCAGCTGCGGGAGCTGTTCGACCGCATGAACGAGTACCGCGTGGAACCCGAGCAGCTCGCCGCGTGGGCCGAGCCCCTCGGCCACCCGGAGTGGCGCACCGCGGCCGCGTTCCGCGCCGAGTACCAGCAGGTCCGGGCACTGCGCATGCCCAACGTCTTCGACCCCTCCGAACTGGTGGACCGCGCCGCCCGTGTCCTCGAGGAGAACCCCGAGTTCCTGGCGCGGGAGCAGCAGCGCCTGGACGTGGTCGTGGTGGACGACCTGCAGGAGGCCACCCGCTCCGTGCACCGGTTGATCGGCGTGCTGTGCCGCGGTCAGGACGCGGTGCTCACCGCCAATCCGGACACCACGGTGCAGGGGTTCCGCGGCGCACGCCCCGAGGCGCTGCGCACCCTGGAGGACCGCGTGGGGACACCCGCCCACCCCGTCCAGCGCCTGCACCTGCACACGAGCCACCGCATGTCCCGTGCCGTCAACGAGGCGTGGCAGCGCGTGGCGCGGGCCGTTCCCGTTGTGGCGGGAGCACGCACCGACAGAGCACCGGAGCAACCGGCCGACCCGGAAGCCGAACCCTTGGTTGATCCCCCCGCCGGTCCTCCGGACGAGCACGCCGCCGGCGTTGCCGCATCCGTGGCCCCCGCGGCTACGGCCGCACGCGCGGTCGCACCGGACGGGGTGCGGGTGGCCACGTTCGAGTCGCCCACGGCCCAGTCGCGCTGGTGCGCGGACCACTTCCTGCGGCTCCACGTGCTGCACGGCGTCCCCTACCGGGACATGGCGGTGATTGTGCGCAGCGGCCCTCAGCTGTCCGCGCTCACCCGGCTGCTCTCGTCCCTGGGTGTTCCCACCACCACGTCCGCCGCGGAGACCCCGTTGCGTGACGAGCCCGCGGTGATTCCGCTGCTGGACGCCCTCCGGCTGCTCCTGGCGGCGCAGGAGCTGCCCGGCGACCATCACCAGGTTGAGGGCCCATCCCCGTCCAGTGGGGCGGACGACTCACCACCGCGGGAGACGGACCAAGCCGGGGATGCAGACACGCCGCACGAGGAGCCAGCCGCCCGTGACGAGCAGACGAGCCCGCGCACCGTGCTCACCGCTGCCACGGCGGTCTCCCTGCTGACCTCGCGGATCGGTGGCGCCTCCCCCATGGAGGTGCGCCGCATCCGGCAGCGGCTGCGCGGCTACGAGCTGCGCACGGGCGGGGGGCGCACGAGCGACGACCTCCTCGTCCAGGCCCTCGGGGACGGTGTTCTGCTGGAGCTCGCCGAGGTCCGTTCCGACGCCGCCGCTCGGGTCGCCGACATGCTCGAGGCCGGCCAGGCCGCGCTGGACGCTCCCGGTGCCACCGCGGAGTCCGTGCTGTGGGCGCTGTGGGAGGCCTCGGGAGTGGGGCCGCGCTGGCGGCGTCGTGCGCTGGCCGGGGGAGCGGAGGCCGTGCGGGCGGACCGGGACCTGGACGCGGTGGTCGGGCTGTTCGAGGCCGCCGAGCGCTTCGTGGACCAGGTTCCCGGGGCCACCGCTCGGGCGTTCATGGACTACATGGACCACCAGGAGCTGCCCATGGACACCCTCGCGGCCAGGGCACCCGCGGAGGACAACGTGTCCGTCACCACCCCCGCCGGGGCCGCGGGAAGGGAATGGGCGCACGTGGTCGTGGCCGGCGTCCAGCAGGGGGTGTGGCCCAACACCGCCCTGCGCGGGCAGCTGCTCGGCACGGAGGTCCTCACGGACGCGCTGGACCACGGCCCCGAGCAGGCCACCCGGCTCGGTGCTGTGGACCGGTTGCGCCAGGTGCGCTTCGACGAGCTGCGCCAGTTCGCCACGGCCGTCTCCCGCGCCCGCACGAGTCTCACCGTCACGGCGGTGGCCACCCAGGACGAGCAGCCGTCCGAGTTCGTGGACCTCGTGGCACTGGGCCGCGGTGAGGAGACGGGCATCGCCGTCGAAGCGCTCGACGCTCCGAAACCGCTCACCCTGCGCCAGCTGACCGGAACCCTGCGGCGGACCCTCCACGCGGAGGACGTGCCCCGGACCCACAGGGAAGCGGCCGCGCGGCTGCTCCACGAGTTCGCCACGGCCGTGGACCCCGTGGCGGGTGCCGCCCCCGAGCAGTGGTGGGGAGTGAACCCCCTGACCACGGAAGATGCGCTGTTCGACCCCGAGGAGGCCGTGCGGGTGTCACCGTCCAAGATCGAGACCGTGCACCGCTCGCCCCTGGACTGGTACGTGAGCGAGGCCCGCGCCACGGAGACCACGGACCTCAAGCGAGGGCTGGGCACACTCGTGCACGACATCGCCGAGCACATGCCGGACGCGGACGCCGTGGAGCTGATCGCGGAGCTGCGCCGCCGGTGGCCCTCCCTCGGGATGCCCGAGGGGTGGACCGGTGCGCAGGAGCTCGAACGCGCCGAGACCATGCTGCGGAAGTTCGCGCAGTACGCCCGGGAGATGCGCACGCAGCACGAGCGCGAGCTGGTCGCGGTGGAGGGGAGCTTCCAGGTTCTCGTGCGCAGCCCCGCGCGGGACGCGCTGCTCACGGGGCGGGTGGACCGCCTGGAGGTGGACGCCCACGGCCGCCACGTGGTGGTGGACCTGAAGACCGGCAAGCACAAGCCCACCAAGGACGACATCCCCGAGCACCCGCAGCTCGCCGCCTACCAGGTGGCCCTCCAGGCCGGCGCCGGGCAGGCCATGCAGGACAGCGTCCAGAGCGAGGACCTGCACGGCACGGACCGTCCCGAGCGGATCGAGCTGCCCGAGGGCACGGTGCTCACGCAGCCGGGTGGAGCGCTGCTCGTCCAGCTCGGTGACGCCACGGCCAAGCCCGGCGTCCAGCAGCAGGACCCGCTGGACGAGGACCACCAGTGGGCCCGGGAACTCATCGCCCAGGCGGCGCTTCTGATGGCCGGGACCCGGTTCGAGGCCCGCCACACCGCGGAGCAGGAGAACGGCGGCCACGGCAGATCGTGCGCGGTGCCGTGGTTGTGCCCGTTGTGCGCGCAGGGCAGACAGGTGACGGAGAAATGACCATGCAGGACTTCACCCCGGGGGACATCAGGTTCTCCCCGCAGGACATCGCCGAGGCCCTCGGGGAGCACCCGCCCACGGAGCAGCAGGCCGAGGTCATCGCCTCGCCCCTCACGCCGCGGCTCGTGGTGGCCGGTGCCGGTTCCGGGAAGACCACCACCATGTCCGACCGCGTCACCTGGCTGGTGGCCAACGGGCTGGTGAGTCCCGAGGAGATCCTGGGCGTCACCTTCACGCGCAAGGCCGCCGGCGAGCTCTCGCAGCGGATCGCGAAGAAGCTCCGCATGCTGCGCAGCACGGGTCTGCTCACCGAGCCCGAGGAGGACGAGGACGCTCCGGGGGCCGTGCAGGAGCCCACCGTGAGCACCTACCACTCCTACGCGAACTCCCTGGTGCGCAGCTACGGCCTGCGCTTGGGCATTGAGTCGGACACGGTGCTGCTCGGGCAGGCCCAGACCTGGCAGCTGGCGAGCGACCTCGTGCGCGGCTGGGACGGTCCCCTGCCCGAGTCGGTTCCCGCCGTTGACACCCTGACCGGGGGACTCATCACCCTGTCGTCGGAGGCGTCCGAGCACCTGGTGGAGGCCCACCGGATCCGCGAGTTCGTCCAACGCTTCCGCCTGGCGTGCCAGGACGTCCCGCCGGACGGCCGCAAGAAGTCCCCGGGGGACAAGGTGGTGAAGGCCCTGTCCCGCATGGAGCAGACGGACGTCCTCGCGCAGCTGGTGGAACGCTTCCACGCCGTCAAGCGCCAGGAGTCGGCGCTGGACTACGGCGACCTGCTCTCGCTCGCGGCGCGCATCGTCCGGGTGGACCCGCACGCGCGGACCGTGGAGCGGGACCGCTTCAAGGTCGTGCTGCTGGACGAGTTCCAGGACACCTCGCACGCCCAGCTGGCGCTGTTCTCCGGTCTCTACGGGGACGGGCACTGCGTCATGGCCGTGGGCGATCCGCAGCAGTCCATCTACGGCTTCCGCGGCGCCTCGTCCGGGCAGCTGTTCAGTTTCGTGGAGAACTTCCCGCTCCGCGGGGCGGACGGTCACTCCCGGTACGCCCCCACGAGCTTCCTCACCACCGCGTGGCGCAACAGCCTGTCCGTCCTGGACGTGGCCAACGCCGTGGCCGCACCGCTGCGCACGGCACCGTCCTGGAGCCGGTCCGCCGCGTCCGTGGACGTGCCCCCGCTGGATCCCGCCCCCGGCGCGGTCCGCGGACGCGTGCGGGTGAGCCGCTACCTAACGGACACGGAGGAGGCCCAGGCCACCGCCGGGCTGATCCACGAGCAGCGGGCCGCCCACGAGGGCCAGCCTCTCGAGGAGATGCCCACCATGGCCGTGCTGTGCCGCCGCAGGGCGCAGTTCGAGCCCCTGAGGCTGGAGCTCGAGGCTCTCGACATCCCCTACGAGGTCGTGGGGCTGGGCGGGCTGCTGCACACGCCGGAGGTCAGCGACGTCGTGGCCATGCTGCACGTGCTCACGGACCCGGGCCGTTCGGACGCCCTGGCCAGACTGCTCGGGGGGGCGCGCTGGCGTCTCGGCGCGCGGGACCTCGCCGCGCTGGGGGACTGGGCGGCCGAGCTGGAACGGCGGCACGAACGCGCCGCGCGAGGCGAGGAGCCCACCCCCTCGGAGACCGGGGCCCCAGGAACCCGGGACACCCCCACGGGCGAGGACGCCGGCGACGTGGTGATGGCCGATGCCGTGGACGGCTCCAGCCTGATCGAGGCGCTCGAGACCCTCCCGCGTGACGGCTGGGTGTCCTCGCGGGGCCGCAGCATCACCCCGGAGGGCATGCGTCGGCTCCGGTCGCTGCTTGCGGACGTCAAGGCCCTGCGGGAGGTGCTCGGGGACGAGCTGACCACCGTGATCCACGAGGTGGAGACGGTGCTCGGGCTGGACATCGAGCTGGCCGCGCTGCCCGGGGAGGATCCCGCGACCGCGCGGCGCAACCTGGACGCCTTCACGGACCAGGCGGTGCAGTTCTCGGCCACCACGCGCACCCACGACGTCGCGGCGTTCCTCGCCTGGCTCGAGGCCGCGTCCCGGGAGGAGAACGGTCTGGACCTGCCGCCCTCCCACACCCGGCACGACGCCGTCCAGCTGCTCACGGTCCACGCCTCCAAGGGCCTGGAGTGGGACCACGTCTACGTTCCGGGGCTGAACCAGGACGACTTCCCGTCCAAGAACTCCTCCGCGTGGACGGGGGACGCCGCCAAGCTCCCCTGGCCGCTGCGCGGCGACGCGTCGCAGCTGCCGGAGTGGGCACCGCGGGTGGATGACGTGCGGGAGCTCGAGGCGTCGTTCGCGGAGTTCACCGAGGACGTGGCCGAGCACGACCTGGGGGAGGAACGCCGCCTGGCCTACGTGGCCTTCACCCGCGCCAAGACGCTGCTGGAACTCTCCGGTTCGGTGTACCGCGGCACCGGCAAGAAGCCCAAGGCGGTCTCGCCGTTCCTGGAGGAGGCCAGGGACATGGCGGAGGCCGCCACCCCGGGGTTCGAGGAAGGACCGTGGGCTGACGGTTCCGAGGCGGACGGCAACCCCCAGCTCGACACCCGGGTCAGCGCCCTCTGGCCCTACGACCCCCTGGAGGGCCCCACAATCACCCGCACCTCACGGGACGCGGACGGCAGGCTCACCGAAACGGTTCTGCCACCGGCACACGCGGGCCGCCGCGCACGGGCGGAGGCGGCCGCGCAGGCCGTGCGGGAGGGAGGCTTCCCGGAGCTGCGCGAGCTCTCGGACGAGGAGCTTGCCTCTGGCCCCGAGGGCGCCACCGTGCGGCGGTGGCGGCACGAGGCCGAGCTGCTGCTCGCGCGACGCGCCGACCCCGACCGCCCGCGCACCGTGCACATGCCCTCGCACGTCTCGGCATCCGCACTCGTGGCCATGGACAGCGATCCCGAGGGGTTCGTCAGCGGGCTGCGCCGTCCAATGCCCCGGAAACCGGGATCAGCGGCCCGGGCGGGGACCGCGTTCCACACGTGGGTGGAGAACTTCTACGGGGACGCCGCCATCTTCGACCTGGACGAGCTGCCCGGCGCGGACGACCACGTGGACGAGGACCTCGACCTTCCACGACTGACGGAGACGTTCCGGGCGAGCCCGTGGGCCACGCTGCAGCCCTTCGCGATCGAGCTGCCGGTGGAGACGCCGGTGGGTTCGCTCACGGTGCGAGGGCGGATCGACGCCGTGTTCCGCACCCAGGACGGGTGGGAACTCGTGGACTGGAAGACCGGGCGGGTCCCGCACGGCCGGGACCTGCGGCAGAAGTCCGACCAGCTCGCCCTCTACCGGCTCGCGTTCGCACGGTGGCAGGGCGTCCCGGTGGAACGGGTCTCGGCTGCGTTCTACTACGTGGCGGAGGACCGTGTGGTGCGCCCCCACGACCTCGCGGACGAGGAGCAGCTCGAGCGCATCGTGGCGTCCATCTACCGTCGGGGAGGAGCGCCCTCGTCAGACGAGACGCCCGATACTCCGTGACCGTCACCGTGACCGTGAGCTGAGCCCTCCACCTCAGGGGCACCCTCGCAGGTGGCCTCCGCGCCGGTGGTCTCCTCACCGGTGGCTTCCCCGCCGGGCCCGGACTCGTCCGCGGGGACGTGCGTGCCGGTCTGCGGCGGGTCCAGGGCGCTCGAGCCGGCCCCGGACGGGATCGGTTCGTCGAGCGGGCCGGGGACCCCCGGGGAGGGGGACTCGCTGGCCCGCACGTCGCGCGCGAGCGTGTCCAGCATGCGGCGCGCGTTGTCCACCATGGACGGGATGTCCCGGTCCACGCCGCGCACCAGCCACTCGGCCAGTGCGAACTCGGCCTTGAGGTGCGCGCGGCGCAGCAGGTGGCGGTCGGGCGGCTGGACGGCGGCCACGGAGTAGGCCTCCAGCACGGTGTCCGCGAACGTGGAGTCGCTCATGCCCACGAGCCACGAGAAGTCCTCGGCGGGATCTCCCACGTGCAGGTCGCTCCACCCGGTGAAGGAGGCCAGGGACCCGTGGTCCACCGTGATGTTGTCCTCGTGCAGGTCCCCGTGCACCACGCGGGTGGAGAACTGCCACAGGGTGGTGTCCTCCATGGCCTCCTCCCAGCGGCGCAGCAGCTGGCCGGGGATCTGACCGGTGGTGGCGGCGCGGTCGAGGTCGTGGAGCATGCGCTTGCGGCACTGCTCGGCGCTGTAGGCGGGCAGGTCCGCATCCATCACGAGCGCGCGGGGCAACGAGTGCAACGCGCCCAGGGCCCGGCCGATCTGCACGGCGATCGGCGCGCGCGGCGTGGCACTCGGGGACGGAGCGTGCAGGGGCGGCTCAGGGTGGGTGTTCTGCCGCTGCAGCTCAGCCAGGCTGAGCGTGGCACCGGGCAGGTGGGAGTACACGAAGGTGCGCAGCTCGCCCCGGGCCACGGACCCGGCCACGGAGGGCAGGTGGAACGGCAGGTGGGAGCGGATGGAGGGCGTGAAGGCCTGCAGCACCAGGTGCTCGGTCTCCAGGCGCATGCTCGCCTCGGTGGTCAGGGGACTGCGGACGCGCCAGCGCTTCCCGGCGGCGTCCTGGACCACGCAGGACCGAAAGTCCGCGGCGTCGTCGGGAGAAGGACCGGTGGCCACGGGGGCCACTCCGGGCACGGCTGCGGCGGCAATGGCGGCTAGCAATTCGGGGGTCGTTCTCACCCCGTCCACCCTACCGTCCGAGCCCTCGGCGGGGGCTGTCCACACAGCCCGTGTGGGTGTCCGGGGCCGGGTCTACAGTGGTGCGGTGATCTCATCCCAGGACCCTGCCACCACGCCCGCGCCGCCGCTCGGCCCCGAGGACCTGCCCTTCGCCGGCCGGCCGTTCGACCGTGATGCGGTGGAGCGCGAGCACCGGGACCTCGTGGCCGCGGCAGAGGAGTCGGGCTGCGCACGGGTCCTGGTGCTCCGGGGGTCCCACGTGCCCACGACGCCGGACGGGCCGTTCCTGCCGCTGCTCACCGAGGTGCCGGCCGCCACCGGGGACCCGGCGCGTCCGGACGTGTACCTGGGCCGCACCGCGGACGGGACCCGGGTGGTTCTGCGGACCTTCCCGGAGGACGCCCAGCTGCCCGGGTTCGAGGCCGTGGCCTGGCAGGGGCTGCGCAGCCTGGCCACCACCGTGGCCCCGGAGCTGACGGCGCTGCTGGTCACGGGCCAGGCCATCGCCCTGTGGCACCGCGACCACCCCCGGTGCCCCCGGTGCGGTGCGCTCACGGAGGTGGTGCGCTCGGGCGGGGCCCGCCGCTGCCCCGGAGACGACTCCCTGCACTTCCCCCGCACGGATCCCGCGATCATCGTGGCCGTGGTGGACGACCACCCGGACCCCGCTCAGCAGCGGATCCTGCTGGGACGCTCGTCTCTGTGGAGCGGCAACAGGTACTCCACGTTTGCCGGTTTCGTGGAACCCGGCGAGTCCGCGGAACAGGCCGTGGTGCGGGAGGTGAGTGAGGAGGCCGGGGTCGTCGTGGACACCGTGCAGTACCAGGGCTCGCAGCCGTGGCCGTTCCCCCGTTCGCTCATGCTGGGCTACCGCGCGGTGGCCCACACCGCGCGGGTGCACGCGGACGGCGAGGAGATCCTGGACGTGCAGTGGTTCACCCGCGAGCAGCTGCTCCACGCGGCCCGCCGGGGTGATGTCGTTCTGCCCGGCCGGGTGTCCATCGCCCACGCGCTGATCGCCAGCTGGCTGGGCCAGGAGCTGCCGGAGACGGCGTGGTGAGCGCGGACGCGGTGGGGGAGCAGACCGCGGAGGAGCGGATCCTCGGGGGACTGGACCCCGAGCAGCGGGTGGTGGCCACCACGCTGCGCGGCCCGGTGTGCGTGCGGGCCGGCGCGGGCACCGGCAAGACCCGGGCCATCACCCACCGCATCGCGTGGGGCATTGCCTCGGGCGTCTACGCCCCCCAGAAGACCCTCGCGCTGACCTTCACCGCACGGGCCGCCAACGAGATGCGCCAACGGCTGCGCGTGCTCGGTGCCCCCGGCGTGCAGGCGCGGACCTTCCACTCCGCAGCCCTGCGCCAGCTGCAGTACTTCTGGCCGCAGGCCGTGGGCGGGCCCCCGCCCGGGCTGGTGAACCACAAGGCGCGGCTGATCACGGAGGCCGGCCAGGCCATGCGCCTGTCCACGGACCGGGCCACGGTCCGGGACGTCGCCGCCGAGATCGAGTGGGCCAAGGTCTCCATGCTCACCCCGGACACCTACGTCCAGGCCGCGGAGAAGCGGGACATGCCCGCGGGCTGGGACGCGCGCACCATGCAGCGTCTCTACCAGTCCTACGAGGACCTCAAGGCGGACCGGCACCTGATCGACTTCGAGGACGTCCTGCTCATCACCGTGGGCATCCTGGAGGAGGACGAGCGGATCGCCGCGGCGGTCCACGCGCAGTACCGGCACTTCGTGGTGGACGAGTACCAGGACGTCTCGCCCCTGCAGCAGCGGCTGCTGGATGCCTGGTTGGGCACACGGGACGATCTCTGCGTGGTCGGGGACGCCTCCCAGACCATCTACTCCTTCACGGGCGCCACGTCCCGCCACCTGCTGGACTTCCCCGCGCGCTACCCGGGGGCCTCGGTGGTCGAGCTGATCCGCGACTACCGTTCCACCCCGCAGGTGGTGAACACCGCCAACCGGCTGCTGGCGGCGCGCCGCCCCTCCCTCGGTTCCACCCCGGACACCTGGGCCACCCCGTTGCGGCTGGTCTCGCAGCGGCCCGCGGGCCCGGAGCCCGCCTGGAACGAGTACCCGGACGACGAGGCCGAGGCCGCGGGTGTGGCCGTACGCATCCAGGACCTGATCGACGACGGTGTGGCCCCGCACGAGATCGCCGTCCTGTTCCGCACCAACGGACAGTCGCAGGCCTTCGAGGCGGCGCTCGCCGACGCGAACATCGGCTTCCAGCTCCGTGGCTCGGAGCGGTTCTTCAACCGGCCGGAAATTCGCCAGGCCATCGTGCAGATCCGCTCCGCCGCGCGCACGGCGGGCGCGGACCGCGCGGACGTGCCCCGGCAGGTGCGCGACATGCTCGGCTCCCTGGGCTACACCGAGCGGGCCCCGCGCTCCGACAGCGCCACCCGCGCCAAGTGGGAGTCCCTGCGCGCGCTCGTCTCTCTCGCGGACACCATGGCCCGCCGCGCGGCCGAGGACGGCGAGACGCTCTCGCTCGCGGGGTTCGCCCAGGAGATCGAGCGCCGCGCCGCCACCCAGGAGGCGCCGGTGGTGGACGGCGTCACCCTGGCGTCCCTGCACTCGGCCAAGGGCCTGGAGTGGGACGCCGTGTTCCTGGTGGGGCTGTCCGAGGGGCTCATGCCCATCTCCTTCGCGGACACCCCGGACGCCATGGACGAGGAGCGCCGCCTGCTCTACGTGGGGATCACCCGCGCGCGGGAGCACCTCGTGTTCTCGTGGTCGCTCTCGCGCACGCCGGGCGGGCGCCCCAACCGCTCGCGCTCGCGGTTCCTCGACGCCGTCCTGCCACCGGAGCCGCGCACCCCGGCACGACGCCGCGGCGGCCGCTGAGCGGGTCGGCCGCCTCCCGGCGTCGCTGGCTCGTCCGGCCCCGTTGCGCCTCCCGACGCGTCCCGCGGTCGAGGCGCGCCCGGAGACCGTGGGCCGGGACCGGCCCGGGCGGCGTCGTCAGGCGCGGTCCATGTCCGCCCAGAACTTGGTGGCCAGGCGCGCGAACTCGTCCGCCCGCTCGATCATGGGCCCGTGACCCGTGTTCCGGAAGCGGTGGGTGCGGGCCCCGAGGGCCTTCGCCCCACGGGCGAGGTGGCGGAAGGGCAGCACCGTGTCCTTGTCGCCCCACACGATGAACACCGGCAGTCCCGTGGCACGCACACGAGGCACCAGGGCCGCGCGCCACCCGCTCCTGACCCCCGCGGGCGTGCCCACGGAGCGCAGCATCTCGAGCATGGCCTCGGAGCCCCCGGGCCGCTGCGAGAGCCGGTGGTTGTGCGCCACCCGTTCGGGGGTCGCGAAGCGCGGGTCGTGGTACATGGCCCGTTCGGAGCGCAGGGCGCCCTTGCGGCTGGGCGCGAGGGCGCGCTCGCCCACTCCGGGGATGCTCGCGAGCCGCAGGGCGGGACTCACGCCGCGGCCGAAGCCCGCCGAGTCGACCAGCAGGAGGCTGCGGACGAGGTCGGGGCGGTCCGCGGTGAGCTGCATGGCCACGGCCCCTCCCAGCGAGTTGCCGACCACGTGCGCCGGTGCGATCCCGAGGGTCTCCACGAGTCCGGCCACCCGGGCGGCCAGGTGCTCCAGCCGCATCCCCTCGGGCGGGACCTCGGAGCCGCCGAAGCCCGGGAGGTCCACGCTCACCACGCGGTGCCCGGCGCTCAGCAGCTCGTGCTGCTCGTCCCAGTCCTTCAGGCTGCGGCCGATGCCGTGGATCAGGAGCACGGGGGTTCCCGCGCCGGTGTCCCGGTACTGCAGCCCGTTCCAGTGCTGCAGGTTGGTCTGCTCGCCGTCCGCGGCGGGGGCGAACGTGAACTCCAGCTGGTCGTCCCGCTCGGTGCCGGGGCGGAACAGGACCTTGTCCCGCAGGTAGTTCTGCCGCACGTTCCAGGCGCCGTCGGCACCTTGGCGGGGGAGCAGGTGCGCGCCGCGCTGGATGTACCCCGAGGCGAGGTCGATGAGCGGTCGCAGCCCGGTCCGGGGCCCCGAGTACCGGGGCGTCACGGCCACTGCGCCCGCGCGGTCCATGCGGTCCAGCACGCGGTGGAAGTACTCGGTCACGAGGTCCACGCGCAGCGTCCACGAGGAGTTGGTGTAGCCGATCGCGAAGGCCATGTTGGGCACTGCGTCCAGCATCATGCCCCGGTAGCTCACGTGCTGGGCCGGATCCACGGTCTCGCCGTCCACCACGAGCTCCGTGTTCCCCAGGAACTGCACGTTGAGCCCCGTGGCGGTCACGACCACGTCCGCGTCCAGGTGGCGCCCGGACGCCAGCTGGATCCCGTCCGGTGTGAAGCGCTCGATGGTGTCCGTCACGACCTCCGCGTTCTCCCCGCGCACGGCGCGGAAGAAGTCCCCGTCCGGTGCGGCGCACAGCCGCTGGTCTCACGGGTCGTACTCCGGCGTGAAGTGCTCGTCCACCGGGAAGGTGGGGCCCAGGTGCTTCACCGCACCGCGGTGCAGCAGCTCGCGCATGGCCTGCGGGCGGCGTCGGCTGAACTCGTAGACCGCCATGCCGCGGGCGATGTTGCGCCAGCGGTTGGCCGCGCCGGCCAGACGGGGAGGCAGGCGGCGCCGCAGCCTGATGCCCGCCTCGTCCCGGCCCGGCACCGAGGCCACATAGGAGGGGGAGCGCTGGAGCATGCTCACCCGGGCGCCGCGGTCCACGAGCGAGGGGACCAGGGTGATGGCCGTGGCGCCGCTGCCGATGACCACCACGCGCCTGCCCGCCACGTCCAGGTCCTCGGGCCAGTGCTGCGGGTGGACGACCGTGCCCCGGAACTCGGGGAGGGTGGGCCAGTCCGGTGTGAAACCCTCGTCGTAGCGGTAGTAGCCGGTGGCCATGAACAGCCACCGCCCGCGCAGCCGGGAGACCTCGCCCGTGTGGACGTCCTCGTGGGTCACGGTCCAGGTGTGGGTGTCGGAGGACCACTCGGCCCGCCGCGCACGCTGCCCGAACCGGATGTCCTCCAGGACGCCGGCCTCCTCGGCGGCGGCACGGACGTACTCCAGGATGGTGTCTCCCGTGGCCAGGCTGCGCTCGCCGGTCCACGGGCGGCTGCGGTAGCCGAACGTGGCCATGTCCGAGTCGGAGCGGATGCCGGGGTAGCGGAAGAGGTCCCAGGTCCCGCCGATGTCGTCCCGTGCCTCCAGGACGGCCACGGTGCGGCCCGTCCCGGCCAGTTCCCGCGCGGCCCCGATGCCGGAGATCCCCGCGCCGACGATGATGACGTCGACCTCGTACGTGCTCATGCCGTCCTCCAACTGCCTGTGCTGTGGTGTGCCACGACGCCGCGGCGCGTGGGCCCCGCCCCGCGGCTCCGGGGTGGCCTCGGCGAGCACCGGCCGGTGACCCGCTCCCACCCGCCGAACTGGAGCCTCACGATGGGTACTAACACGCGTTAGTGTCGTGGACGCCGAGTGTAACAGCTCACATCCCCGGCCTGGCAGGGCCGGTGCCAACCGGCCGGCCACTAGCATGTGGGCATCGACACCCACGGAGAGCACATCAGCATGGACGGCGGCAGCACCCCCGCACGGCGGGCCACGAGCGCGGACGTGGCGCGTCTCGCCGGGGTCTCGCGGACCACCGTGAGCTTCGTGCTCAACGACACTCCAGCGCAGTCCATCTCCGCCGAGACCCGGCGTCGCGTCCTCGACGCCGCCCACAGCCTCTTCTACGCACCGTCCGCGGAGGCCCGCGCACTGAGCAGCGGGCGCTCCACGTCCGTGCTCCTGTACCTGCCACCCGCGGGTTCCCTGTCCGAGGACATCGGGGTCATCATCGAGCGGCTGTCCGTGCTGTTCGAGGAGGCGGGCCTGTCCATGGTGATCCACGCGTGGACCCGCCGCCCCGCCACGCACGTGTGGTCCTCCGTGACCCCGGCGGCCGTGCTCGCGTGGGACCTCGCGGACGACGACGCGCAGCGGATGCGCCGCAACGGCGTCCGCGGGGTGGTCTCCTGGACCGGTTCGGACAGCATGGGCCGGTGGATCACGGGTCCGCGCGAGGAGGACATCGCCCGGGTCCAGGTCGGTCGCCTCAGGGCCGCCGGCCACGAGCACCTGGGGTACGCGGTGACCGGCGGGGACCACATGCACGGTGTCTCCCAGTGGCGCTACGCCGTGCTGCGCCGCGAGTGCGAGGCCCAGGGGCTGCCCGAACCGCGCCTGCTCCCCGTTCCGGCCGATCCCCGGGGCGCCGCCGAGGTCCTGCGCGCCTGGCGGGCCGAGGATCCCGGGGCCTCCGGGGTGTGCGCGCACGACACCACCGCCGCGCTCGCCGTCCTGGCCGGGATGCGCGCGCTGGGCTGGTCCGCGCCCCGGGACCTGGGGATCGTGGGGGTCAACGACTCCCCGGCCGCCGCCCTCGCGGATCCGCCGCTCACCATGGTGGCCCTCGACGCGGACGTCACGGCCCGGCACATCGTGGCCGTGATCACCGCGCTCGTCCGGGGGGAGCCGGAGCCTCCCGCACCACCCACGGGCGGGGCCTCGATCGTGGACCGCGAGTCGGTCTGACAACGTCCGCGGACACGGGCGGGTGCGACGCTCCGGGCCGGCCGGCGGCCTGCGACTCATGTCGCCCGCGGGCGCGTGGGGACGTGGCGCTCGGGTGGGGGTGTTGCGGCCGTGCGCCCGCGGTGGTCTGAGCCACTGCTGAACGCGTGCGGACCGGCACGGCGGAGTGGTCTCAGCCGCCCGTGAACGCGAGGGCGCACAGGCACCCGGGGTCGGGCGCCAGACGGGTCCGAGCGAGGCCTCTGCGGAGCACGAGGGCGTCCGACGGGTGGCCCTCGTGGCCGTCGGCCGCCAGGGAGGGTGCGGCCGCGGCGTCGTCCTCGAGGGCCAGACCGAGCAGCTGCCCGGCGACCGCGCCGGCCACCACGGTGCGCGTGATCGCCGCCAGGGCCGAACTCGCCCCCGGCGGGACCGGATCCGCACCCTCGGACGTGGCGCGACGGACCACCCGCCGTGACTCGCGGGCCGCCGCCACCAGGCACCCGCGGCACGGGCGGTGGGCCCAGTCCGTGGCCGGCCACGTCACGGCGCTCGCGCCGTCCGTCACGAGGTGCAGGGACGTCAGGGCGCCGTCGAGAGGGGGATCCTCCGGCTCCACGAGGTCGGTCACGAGGTCACCGGTCACGGCGCCCGCGCGCAGCACGACGGCGGCGGGGACAGCTGCGGAGGGGAAGAGCTCCGGTGCGCTGAGCGGCACGCAGCGGGCGGCACGGCGACGCAGCTCCCGGCGCAGCACCAGCTCGCGTGGCTGCCCCTCCGACTCTGCGGGATACGGACCGTGGCGGATGTCCGCGATGGACACGGGTGCGGGGTCGTGAATGTTGAGCAGGCACACGCCCGCCTCCGCGAGCCGGAGGCACACGGCAGCTGCCAGGGGGTCCAGACCGGAGACGAAGACGTGCACCTCGTCGACAGCTGGAGGGGAGCAGAGCTCCGGCGGGTGCTCACGTCCTGCCGGCCGCGGGCCAGTGGTGGGGGACCCGGAAGCGCCCCGCACGCGGGGCGCAGGCGCGCGCCCCGGCCCGGGGGGAGCGCTCGGTGCTGCGGCCGGGACGACGGTCTGAACGGGTGGACGGGTCATCCTCCCAGGGTGCGCGTGGCGGCCGCCGTCCGCCGGGCGGTCCACGGAATCCACAGTGCGGGTGCCGGTTCGCCCGCCGCGGGAGCACAGTGGTGAACTGGGGGCATGCCCCGACCACGAGCCAGAGCGAGTCAGCCCCCTGAGGACCTGCCGGAGATCATCGTGCAGCGCAGCAGCCGCCGCACCAAGACCGTGAACGCGCACTTCAGCGGGGACGCCGTGGTCCTCGCCGTGCCCCAACGGGCCACCCGCGCCCAGATCGCGCACTGGAGTGCGACGCTGGTGCCCCGCGTGGTGGCCAAGCGACGGGCGGCGGAGGCGGCCGCACGCACCCGGCACTCGGACGAGGCGCTCGCCCAGATGGCCGAGCGGCTGTCCCGCACCCACCTGGAGGGCCGCGCCCGGCCCACGAGCATCACGTGGTCCACGCGTCAGCACACCCGCTGGGGATCGGCCACCCCGAGCACCGGGAGCATCCGGATCTCCCGCCGCCTCGCGGACGCGCCCGAGTGGGTCCTGGAGACCGTGGTGCTCCACGAGCTCGTCCACCTCCTCGAGGCGCACCACAACGACCGCTTCTGGGAGATGGCCCGGCGGCACCCTCGAGCGCAGGACGCCGCCCAGTTCCTGGACGGCGTCGCGTGGGCGGAGCGCCACCCCGCAGAGGATCCCGACCGGGGGTGAGGCGCCCCGTGGGCGGACCCCGTGGGGTCAGGACCTCCTGACCGGGGTCAGTTCTCGTTCGGGGTGGTGCCGGGGTCGTCCTGGTCGTCGTCACCCGCGTGGCCGGCGCTCCCGTCCGCGTCCGGATTCCGGGAGGTTCCCTGCGGATCGTCGTCGCCCTGGGCGGGGGACTCCGTGCCGGGTTCCTGGCCGGCCTCGTAGCCGCCGGCCAGCAGCTTCTCGAGCGCGGCGTCCATCTCCTCGTCGCTGGCGGTGAGCAGGCCGCGGCGCTCCTCGAAGCCCTGGGGGGCGTCGAGGTCCTCGTTGGTGGGCAGCAGCTCGGGGGACTCCCAGAGGCTGTCCCGTTCGGTGATCCCGCGCTGCTCGGCCACGTAGTCCCAGAACGTGGCGGCCTCGCGCATCCGGCGGGGGCGCAGCTCGAGACCCACCAGGGAGCCGAAGGTGCGCTCTGCGGGCCCGCCCTCCGCGCGGCGTCGGGCCATCATCTCGGTGAGCGCCGGGGCGGACGGGATGTTCACGGTGGAGGCCACCGTGACCCGGTTGACCCAGCCCTCCACGAGGGCGAGCACCGTCTCCAGCCGGGCGAGCGTGGCCTCCTGCTGCGGGGTCATCTCGGGGCTGAACACACCGGAGGCGAGCGCGTCCTGGACGCCGGAGGGGTCGGTGGGGTCCAGGTCCCTGGCGATGGACTCGATGCGCTCCATGTCGATGTGGATCTCGGAGGCGAACGCCGTGATGAGGTCCAGCACGTGCTGGCGCAGCCACGGGACGCCGTGGAACAGGCGGGCGTGCGCCGCCTCACGGATGGCCAGGTAGAGCAGGACGTCCGAGGCGGGCAGGTCCAGCCCCTCACTGAACTCGGCGATGTTGGAGGGGACCAGAGCGGTGCGCTTCGCCGCGAGCGGGATGCCCACGTCCGAGGAGGAGAGCACCTCGCAGGACAGCCCGCCCACGGCCTGCCCCAGCTGCATGCCGAACATCATGGACCCGGCCCCGGAGAGCATCCCGGACAGGTCCGCCCCGCCCATGGCCTGGGAGAGCTCGGGCGGCAGCTGCTGGGTGAGCGCCTCGGACATGGCCTGGGAGACGGAGGCGGCCACGGGTGCGGACATCTCCTTCCAGGTCTCCCACGTGGCCTCGATCCACTCGGCGCGCGCCCACGCGGCGGGCATCACGGGGGCCTCGTCGAACGCGGTGTTGTCCTGGAGCCACAGGTCCGCGAGCTTCATGGCGTCGCTCACGGCGCCCTTCTGCCTCTCGGTCACGGAGGGGTCGCCCTTCTGGGAGGCCACCTGCCGTGCGTGCTGGTTGGCCAGGTCCCAGTTCACGGGCTCGTCGGAGGACGAGGAGCTCATCATGGACTGGATCTGCTGGAACATCATGGACATGGTCTGCGGGTCCACGGGCATCCCGGCCGGCATGTCGCCGGGCTTCATGGCCCCGGACCCCAGCAGACGCTCGAACATCTCCTGGAACGGGTCCTTGGGGTTCTCGCCGTTCTCGTCGTTCGGAGGATTCGAGGGCATGGGACCGCCAATCGTCGTGAAGAGGGAGTGCTGGAACTGTCCTTCAGGATATCGGGCGGCCCCTGGGGCCCACCATCCCGCAGACCCACAGTTCGCTGATGGCTCAGGTTCCCGCGCCCGGGGCACGACGACGCCCGGGCGCGGCGGCGTCGTCGTGGCGGGGCACGGGACGGGTACGCTGGGCCCTCGTGAAGCGCACGCAGAGCACCGGGAAGACCACGGCCGGAACCACGGCGGCCCGGGGACGGCCACGCCGGTGGTCCCTGCCCACGGTCTCGCTCGTGGCCACCTCCGCCCTGCTCGTGACGGGGGTCGTGCTGCCCGCGCCCTACGTGATCGAGGCCGCCGGGCCCACCTTCAACACCGTGGGTGCGCACCAGGACAAGCAGCTCGTGGAGATCCAGGGCGCCCCCACGTATCCCAGCGACGGCGAGCTGGACCTCACCACCGTGTACGTCACAGGTGGGCCGTCCGGGCGGATCAACTCCATCAACGCCCTGCTCGGCTGGCTGGACCCCTCCGATGCCGTGATCCCCGAGGACACCCTGTACCCGCCCGAGACCACGGGTCAGGAGGTGGACGACTCCAACGCCGCGGCCATGGCCTCGTCCCAGGACGAGTCGGTCGCGGCCGCCCTGGACTACCTGGGCACCCCGTACACCACCACGCTCAGCGTCCACGCCGTGGTCGAGGGCGGGCCCGCGCAGGGCAAGCTCCGGGCGGGGGACGAGCTGGTGTCCGTGGACGGCAGCCCGGTGACCTCCCTGGGGCAGCTGCGCTCGCACCTGGACGAGGCGGGCTCCGAGGGGGCGGACGTCACCGTGCGCCGGGACGGGGCCACCACCACGGAGCACGTGGAGCTGACCCGCGGCGAGGACGGCACGAGCTGGCAGCTGGGTGTGTACCTCGTCCCGAGCTACGACTTCCCCGTGGACGTGGAGTTCCAGCTGGAGCAGGTGGGCGGGCCCAGCGCGGGCATGATGTTCGCCCTCGGGATCATCGAGGAGCTGACCCCGGGATCCATGGCGGGGGACGAGCACATCGCAGGGACCGGCACCATCACCGCGGACGGCGCCGTGGGACCCATCGGCGGGATCCGCCAGAAGCTCGAAGGAGCGGCCGACTCCGGAGCCTCGTACTTCCTGGCACCCACCGAGAACTGCTCCGAGGTCACGGGGCACGTCCCGGAGGGACTCACGGTGGTCGAGGTCGCCACGCTCGGCGAGGCGGTGAACGCGGTGGAGCAGGCGGCGGCGGGCAACGTCTCCGGGCTCCCCAGCTGCGGAACGCGGTGACACCCCGGCCCTGAAATGTCCGCCCGCGGGGTCCACGACACCATAAGGTTGACTGTGATCATCCTCAGGTGATCGTCCGCGCCCAGGGAATTCAGAGGTAAGCAGTGACCGCCGGATCCACGTCTCCCCGCCCGTCCGAGAGGTCCGCAGCGGGCCGCCCCAAGCGCGGGGCCCTGCTGCCCACCGTGATCGCGGTGGTGGTCCTCATCGCGCTGTTCGTGGCCGCCACCCAGGTCTACACCAACGTGCTGTGGTTCGAGCAGCTCGGGTACCTGAAGGTGTTCATCACCCAGAACCTCGCCGCCATCGGCCTGTTCGTGGTCTCCGCCCTGATCGTGGCGGGTCTCATGTTCCTCAGCCTGTGGCTCGCGTACCGTCACCGCCCCCGGGGCGGTGAGGTCACGGACACCATGCGCAAGTACCAGCAGGCCCTGGACCCGGTGCGCAAGGTCGTGATGATCGCGGTGCCCGTGATCTTCGGCCTCTTCGCTGCCTCCACGGTCGCCACGCAGTGGCAGACCGTCCTGCTGTTCTTCAACCAGGAGCCCTTCGGCCAGACCGATCCCGAGTTCAACCTGGACCTCGCGTTCTACGTGTTCACGCTGCCGTTCCTGCGGCTGCTCATCGGGTTCCTGGTCACGGCGCTGCTGCTCGCCGGCGTGGCCGGTCTGCTGATGCACTACGTCTACGGCGGGATCCGCATCCACGAGCGCGGGATCAGCACCACGCGCGCCGCCCGCGTCCACCTGGGCTCGATCGTCGCGGCGTTCCTCGCCCTGCAGGCGGTGAACTTCTGGCTGGACCGCTACTCCACCCTGATCTCCGACTCCGGCAAGTGGACCGGCGCGCTCTACACGGACGTCAACGCCGTGATCCCCACCAAGGGCATCCTGGCCGTGGCCGCGCTGCTCGTGGCCATCCTCTTCGTGGTGGCCGGGATCATCGGCCGCTGGAAGCTTCCCCTGATCGGGCTGGCCATGCTGGTGGTCGTGGCCGTGGTGGCCGGTGGTCTCTACCCGTGGGCCATCCAGCGCTTCCAGGTGACCCCCACCGAGCAGGCGCTCGAGAACGAGTACATCCAGCGCAACATCGACATGACCCGCCAGGCCTACGGCCTGGACGAGACCGAGGTCACCCCGTACGACGCCACCACCCAGACGGAGAAGGGCGCACTGCGCCAGGACACGGAGACCACCTCCAACATCCGTCTGCTGGACCCCAACGTGGTCTCACCCGCGTTCGCCCAGCTGCAGCAGTTCCGCCCGTACTACCAGTTCCCCGAGATGCTCGCTGTGGACCGGTACAAGATCGACGGCCAGATGCAGGACACCGTGATCGCCCCGCGTGAGCTGAACCCGGATCAGATCCAGGGGTGGTACAACCAGTCCGTGGTCTACACCCACGGCTACGGCGTGGTGGC
This sequence comes from Kocuria rhizophila, assembly GCF_003667225.1. GTDB lineage: Bacteria > Actinomycetota > Actinomycetes > Actinomycetales > Micrococcaceae > Kocuria > Kocuria rhizophila. Next base: position 2,514 of record NZ_RCOM01000027.1, on the reverse strand, counting down.
CGCCTACGGCTCCCGTGTGCAGGAGGACGGCAAGCCGCAGTTCATGCAGTCCGGCATCCCCTCCAAGGGGGAGATCTCCGACGACTACGAGCCCCGCATCTACTTCGGCGAGAACTCCCCGAACTACTCCATCGTGGGCGGTTCCCCGGAGGACGAGCCCCTCGAGCTGGACCGCCCCCAGACCAACGAGGGCGACGCCGCGGACGCGAAGACCACCTTCACCGGGGACGGCGGGCCCAACGTGGGCAACTGGTTCAACAAGCTGGCCTACTCGATCAAGTTCCAGTCCACGGACATGCTGCTCTCGGACGCGGTGCGCCCCGAGTCGCAGATCCTTTACGACCGCAACCCCCGGGAGCGCGTGGAGAAGGTCGCCCCGTACCTCACCGTGGACGGCAAGCCCTACCCGGCGATCGTGGACAACGAGGTCGTGTGGATCGTGGACGCCTACACGACGGCCGCGTCCTACCCGTACTCCTCGCCCTCCGTGCTCCAGGAGGCCACGCAGGACACCCAGACCGCGCAGGGCACGGCCGCAGCACTTCCCAACGAGCGGGTGAACTACATCCGCAACTCGGTCAAGGCCACCGTCAACGCGTACGACGGCTCCGTGGACCTGTACGCCTGGGACGACCAGGACCCGGTTCTGAAGGCGTGGCAGAAGGTCTTCCCGGAGACCGTGAAGCCCTACTCGGAGATGTCCGCGGACCTCATGGCCCACGTGCGCTACCCCGAGGACATGTTCAAGGTCCAGCGCGAGCTGCTCAACCGCTACCACGTGACGGACGCGAACAGCTTCTACGCGAGCGACGACGTGTGGTCCGTGCCGAACGATCCCACCCAGCAGAACCAGGACGTCCCGCAGCCGCCGTACTACCTCTCCATGCGCATGCCGGGGGAGAAGGAGGCGAACTTCTCGCTCACGTCCTCCTTCATCCCGCAGCAGAACGAGACGGGCAACACCCGCAACGTGATGTACGGCTACCTCTCCGCGAACGCGGACGCCGGCACGGGCAAGGACGGTCAGAAGAGCGACGAGTACGGCAAGCTCCGGCTGCTGGAGCTGCCGCGCTCCTCCGTGGTGCCGGGCCCGGGCCAGGCGCAGAACCAGTTCAACTCGGACACGGACGTGTCCCAGGAGCTGAACCTGCTGCGCCAGGGCGCGTCCGAGGTCATCAACGGCAACCTGCTGACCCTCCCGGCCGGCGGGGGCATGCTCTACGTCCAGCCGGTCTACGTGCAGTCCTCGGGCGACGCCGCGTACCCCACGCTGCGCCGCGTGCTCGTGGGCTTCGGCGAGCAGGTCGGCTTCGCTCCCACGCTCGACGGCGCCCTGGACGAGGTCTTCGGGGGCAACTCCGGTGCCACCACGGACACCGGAGCCGGTGTGAGCGAGAAGGCGGCGGAGGCCGCTCAGGGCGGTGGCGGGACCGGGAAGAAGGACGACTCCTCGTCGCCGAGCCCCTCGCCGTCCGGAACCCCGGCGCCGCGCTCGTCCTCCCTCCAGGAGGCGCTGGACTCGGCGAACAAGGCCATGCAGGAGTCGGACCAGGCCATGAAGGACGGGGACTGGGCCAAGTATGGCGAGGCCCAGGACCGGTTGCAGCGGGCCATCGAGGACGCGATGGCCCAGGACGGCGCCACGCAGTAGCGCGGCTGGCACCGCACGCGAGGGGCGGTCCCCGGGGAGCAGTTCCCGGGGGCCGCCCCTCGATTTGCACGACCCCCACGCCCTGCGTATAGTTGTCGATGTCGCCGCGGGGTGGAGCAGTTCGGTAGCTCGCTGGGCTCATAACCCAGAGGTCGCAAGTTCAAATCTTGCCCCCGCAACCACGAAGAAACCCGGTTCCGCAAGGAACCGGGTTTCTTGCTGTTCGGGCATCCTCGCGTGCCCCGGGTGGCACGCCGGACCGCGTGTCCGGCGCCGTGGCCGCCGCGCCGCTCTGAGAGGGTACGGCAGCCACGCGGCGGGGCGCTCAGAGGTCGCGACGGTGGCCCACGAGGCGAGCGGGGTTTCCCGCCCAGATCTCGTTCTCCCCGGTGGAGTTCATGAGCACGGAGTTGGCGCCCACGATCGTGCCGTTGCCGATGCGGGTGACTCCGGCGCCGCCCAGCACCACGCAGCCGGGGAACAGCACCACGTCGTCCCCCACGTGCAGCCACTCGAACGGGGAGTCCTCGCGGGACACGTGCGCGTCCTTGCGGCCCACCGTCACGTTCTGGTAGATCCGCACCCGCTCGCCGAGGGTGACCTCGGGGTAGACCACGCTGCCCATGCCGTAGTGCACGAGCCGCAGGTCCTTGCCGCCCTGCACCCCCGCGGGGATGGAGATGTTCAGCGGAAGCAGCGCCAGACGCGCCCAGCGGTGCTTGCGAAGTGACACGAGTTTTTCAGGAAGTCCCATGTCAGACCACAGTAATCGAGTGCGGGACACCTCCGTCCGCCGTGACGGACGGAGCGTCCGGCTCCCGCGGGTCACGGCCCGGGTACGACGACGCCGCCGTGCCCCGGGT
>NZ_RCOM01000026.1 GCF_003667225.1 Kocuria rhizophila | reverse complement strand
CCCCGCCCCCCCCGCCGCGGGCAGGGAAAAGCCCCGCGGCGGGAGGGGCGTGGTCGCGGACGGGACCGCCGAACGATGCCGCCAGGACGGCGTGCGACGAGAACCTCCGCGCTCGGAGCGGGTGGCGAGGCACGGCGGGACGGTGCGCGGCGGCGTCGTCCCGCGGGTGCCGGACGGGCCGGGAGGCGGCCCGGGTGACACCGGATGACTCCCCAGGGGGCGCGCCCCGTAGCCTGGTCGGGTGACGTCCTCCGACCCCGAAGCCATGGACCGCGCGCGCATCCGCCGTGCCCGGCTGGCCGTGTCCCTGCTGTTCCTCACGAACGGCGCGATCTTCTCCAACCTGCTCCCGCGGCTGCCCGAGTTCAAGGACATGTTCGAGCTCTCCAACGCGGCGTACGGGCTGGCGGTGATCGCGTTCCCGATCGGCGGCGTGGTGGCCGGGCCGCTGCCCGCTCCCGTCCTGCGACGGTTCGGGACCGCCCGGACCGCGGCCGTGGGTTCCGTGCTCCTGGCCGCGGCCGTGTTCGTGACCGGTTCCGTCCCGGTGCTCGCCGTGTTCGGAGCGGGGCTATTCGTCGCCGGAGTGCTGGACGCGGTGGTGGACACCGCCCAGAACGCCCAGGGACTGCGGGTCCAGCGCCTCGCCGGAACCTCGATGATCAACTCCATGCACGCCCTGTGGAGCGTGGGTGCCGTGATCGGCGGGCTCATGGGCACCGCGGCCGCCGCCCTGCACGTGCCCCTGGCCTGGCACTTCCTCGTCAGCGGGGTGGTCTTCGCCGCCGTGGCCGTGGTGGCCATGCGGTGGGCCGTGCCGGACGACCACGAGGCCCACGCCGCCGCCCAGGCGGAGAACCTCCCCGTGGACACCGCAGGGATTCCCCGGCTGCCCCGGGGAAGGCGCGCGGCGCTGCTGGCTCTGCTGCCCATCGCGGTGGTCGCCGTGTCCGGGGTGCTCGTGGAGGACGTGGGCTCCAACTGGTCCGCCGTCTACCTCCGGGACGTGCTCGCCGCCCCTGTGGGCCTGGTGGGGCTCGGCTACGTGAGCCTCGTGGGAGCGCAGTTCGTGGGCCGGATCGTCGGGGACCGCCTGATCGACGCGCTCGGCGCCGTCCTGGTGACCCGCATCGGAGGCGTCCTGATCTTCGTGGGCCTGGGAGCCGTCGCCCTCGCGCCCGCCCCGTGGGTGGCCCTGGCGGGTTTCGCGCTCGCCGGTTTCGGCTGCGCCACCATGGTCCCCAACGCCTACGCCGCCGCGGACCACGCGCCGGGCCTCAAACCCGGTACGGGGCTCACGCTGGTCAGCTGGTGCATGCGCATCGTGTTCGTGCTCTCCCCACCTCTGGTGGGGGTGCTCGCCGATGCCGTGGGGCTGCGCACCGCACTGCTCGTCTTCCCCGTGATGGGTGTGCTCGCATTCCTGTTCGCCGGAACACTGCGGGAGCGCGGCCGCTCCTGAACGCAGGCTCCACGAGCCTCCCGCGGACGCGCGGTTCCCCGGAGCATACTGGGGGCATGACTTCACAGTTCGGCCAGACCCGTTCCGAGCAGGGCCCCTCGCTGCTGCGCTCCGGCTACCTCTTCGCCTCCCGCGTACGACGCCGCGCAGGCCTCTCCTCGGACTCGGGGTGCCCCGTGCGCATGCCCCTGCTGGGCAAGAATACCGTCCTGGTCCGCGGTGAGGAGGGCGTCAAGCTCTTCTACGACACGTCCCGCGTGCAGCGCGACGGGGCGATGCCCGGCGTTGTCCAGGGTCCCCTGTTCGGAGCGGGAGCTGTCCACGGCCTGGACGGCGAGGCCCACCGGACGCGCAAGAACCAGCTCGCGGACATGGCGTACGAGGACGAGCGCGTGGCCGCGTACAAGCCCTTCGTGGCCGAGGAGCTCGAGGACCTCGTGGCTCGCTGGAAGGACGGCGACAACGTCTACGACAGCACCGCGATCGCCTTCGGCCGCGCGTCCTTCCGGTGGGCCGGTCTGCAGTGGGGCGTGCCGGAGATGGACCGCTGGGCCCACCGCATGAGCCGCCTGCTGGACACCTTCGGTCGCCCCGCGAGCCACGTGGTGTCCCGGTTGGACCGGATCGCCCTGGACCGCCGCTTCGCCGCGCTCATCAAGGACGTCCGAGCCGGGCGGGTCCGTGCTCCCCAGGACTCCGTGCTCGAGCACATGGCCGGTCTGGTGGACGAGCACGGCGAGCTGGTGGACGCCAAGACAGCGGGCATCGAGCTGCAGAACCTCACCCGCCCGAACGTGGCCGTGGCCCGCTTCGCGGCGTTCGCGGCCACTGCCCTGGTGGAGCACCCCGAGTGGGTTGAGCGCATCCGCACCGCCTCCGAGCAGCGCGGGGGCACCCTGCTGGACGTTCCCGAGGCCGTGGCCTTTGCGCAGGAGGTCCGACGCGTGTACCCGTTCGTGCCCATGCTCCCCGCGGAGCTCACGCAGGACACCGAGATCCAGGGCTGCCCCGTGCACAAGGGGGAACGCGTGGTCCTGGACATCCTGGGCACCAACACGGATCCGGCGTCCTGGGACCGCGCGGCCACGTTCGACCCCGAGCGCTTCCTGGGGGTCGAGGACGCCGAGGCGATCACCACGTTCATCCCCCAGGGCGGTGCGGACGTGCGCACGGGCCACCGCTGCCCCGGCGAGAAGATCGCGGTCACGTCCCTCTCCGCCGCCGTGGTGGCGCTGTGCCGCCCGGAGGTCCAGCTGCCGAGCGACCAGGACGACCTCACGTTCTCCTGGACCCACATGCTGACCCGCCCGGTCACCGGGGTGCGGGTGCGCTCCACCCGCTGAGCACGGTGGCGCCGGGCCCGTCCGGACCCGGCACCACCCCAGCACGCGCCGCCCCGCCACGCACGGCCCCGGACGACGCCGCCGGGCGGCTCGCGCGGGTCTCTCACGAGGGTGCCCCACGTGGCGTGGAAGCCCCACGTGGGGTCTCGCGTTGGAGTCTCGCGGCGGCGTCGTGGTCCGGGTCCGGGGGCCGAGCCGCTCAGATCAGGCCGCGCAGGATGCCCTTCCAGTAGAGGGCAGGCTGCAGCCAGCGGTCGAAGAGGAACGTCCACGGGCGGGGGTTCGCGAGGTCGCGGACGCCGAAGGACGGCTCCGGGCGCATCCGCCGGTCCACCTCCGCGAGCAGCAGCGTTCGTCGGGACAGGGCGATGGGCGCCACGGTGTAGCCGTCGTAGCGCTGGAGCTCCTCGGAATCCGCCGCGAGGAGATTGTGCACCAGGACCGGACTCTGGCTGCGGATCGCTCCGCCGGAGGCCATGATGCCCAGTCCGGCGGCATCCCCGAGGGACCACACGTGCGGGAAGCGGACGTGCTGCAGCGTCTCGGGGTCCACGGCCACCCGGCCCGTCTCGCCGTCGTCCGCGAGCCCGCTGTCCGCGATCCACTCCGGAGCCCGGTGCGGGGGCACCACGTGCAGGGCGTCGTACTCCACGGACTCCCGTGACCCGCCCCGCGTGATGTGCAGGGCCCGGGCCTCCGGGTCCACGGACTCGATGCGAGCGTCCAGGACGGCCTCCACGCCGTAGCGCCGCAGTGCGTCCGCGATGTGCCCGGCCACCCGGGGCTCCGGGAACAGCTCGGGCGCCTCCACGACCACCCGCACGCGGAGGTCCTCCAGCACCCCGGTGCGGCGCCAGTGGTCGCACGCCATGAACAGGGGTTTGTAGCCCACACCGCCGCAGCCCACGTCCTCGAAGCGGATGGTGAACACAGCGGTCCCGCCCCGCAGCCCGGACATCAGGTCCCACGTCTTGGGCGCGAGTTGCGTGATGTAGTTGGAGGCAGCGTGCGGGCCGTCAAGGGCTGCGGCCAGCCCGGGCACCCGATCGAGGTCCGGGGCGATGCCGGGGGCCACCACGAGGTCGTCGTAGTCCAGCTCAGTGCCGTCGTCGAGCGCCACCGTGTGGGCCTGCGGATCCACCCGCGTGACACGGGCACGGATCCACCGGGCTCCGGAGGGCATGTACCGCCGCTGGGCCTTGCACACGCTGCTCAGACCGGCCATGCCCGACCCCACGTAGGAGAGCATGGGGCTGTAGGTGTGGGTGGGGCTCGGCTCCACGACCGTCACCCGGACCGAGTCCCGGGATGTCTGCCGCAGGAGGCGCGCCGCGCAGCTCAGGCCCGCGTTGCCACCCCCGATGATCACGATGCGTCGCACGTGTGCCCACTTCCCTGGTGCCGGTCCGGTGCTGGTGCCCCTTGCGGGCAGGCTAGCACCGCACGAACGGGCACCGTGGGATCGGGCACCGCGTGGGGGTGGGGAGTCCCGGGGTCAGTTCTGCGGTGCGGCCGGGCCCGGCGCCGCGGGGCCCGGCACCGCGGGGGCAGGCTGGCCCGCTCCCGGCGCGGCGGCGTTCTTGTCCTTGTAGAGCGGCGCGTTCTTCACCAGGTTCTGGAGCTTGGTGAGCTCCGCCGTGGCCGCGGAAGTGAGCTTCGGGTCTGTGGGCTTGGCGGAAGCCTTCTCCACCGCCTGCTGGGTGATCCCCAGCTGCTTCGCGTACGCCGGGTCCACCGCGGCCAAGTTGCGGAAGGTGAGCTGCTGGGTCAGCGCCTTGAGCTCCACGTTCAGGGGGGTCAGCGGCCCGAACTGCTCCGCCGGGGTCAGCTTCAGCTGCGTGGCCAGCAGGTTCTGGGTGCGCTGCTGGAACTGCTCCAGGGTGGTGAGCTTCGTGATGTCCGCCGTGTACGGGTTGACCGGGGAGGGCGCGGGCGCCGTCGTCGAGGGGTTCGGGGTCGGTTGCGGCGGCGTGGACGTGGTGGGCTTGGGCGTCGGTGTCGTGGTTGCCGACGGAGTGGGTGTCGGTGTCCTGGTTGCCGACGGAGTGGGTGTCGGGTCGGTGGTGCCCGAGTTCCCGGGCGTCCCGGTGCCCTTCGGTGGAGTCTGCGACGAGGTGGCAGAGGGAGCCGGCGCGGGGGCCGTGGTCTTGCCGCTTCCCGGCTTTGTCTTCCCGCCACCGCGCTGCGGGGGTGCGGACGGGCCCTGGGTCACGTGCTTCTTGCCGGAGGAGTCGGAGGCCTTCGGAGCGGATTCACCGGAGGCCTTACCGTTGCCGGAGGCCGAGGTGTCCTTGGCCGGTGCCGTCTGCTGACCCAGCGCCCGGATCTCGTCCTGGTTCTTCTTCGGTGTCCTGGGCGCGGAACCCGCGTCCGTTCCCGGCTTGGCGTTCGGGTTGGTGGGGGCCTGCGACACCCCGGCCTGGTCCGCCGTGGAGTACGCCGGACGGGACGCCGGGATAATCTCCTCCCCGGACTTCCAGTCGAAGGACTGCGCGTCCACCACCTTGCCGTCCACCCACGTCTCGAAGTGCAGGTGCGGCCCGGTCACGCGCATGCCGGTCTGGCCCACCACGCCCAGCTGCTCGGAGGCCCGGAGGGAGTCGCCCTCGCGCACCATGACCTCTTTGAGGTGGTTGTACGTGGTCTTCATGCCGTTTGCGTGGGAGACCTCCACGCGGTTGCCGCCCCACACGTCCCAGAACACGGCGGTCACGGTGCCGTCCAGGGCGGCGACGGCGGGGGTGCCCTCGGGCGCGGAGATGTCCGTGCCGTTGTGGAACTCGCGCTGGCCCGTGTCCGGCGCGGTGCGCCAGCCGAACTCGCCGCCCTTGAGCACCACCACGGGCTGCGCCGGGGCGATCAGGGTGTTGACGGGCAGCTCGCCCTCGAAGGTTGCGGGTGCGCGCGTGCTCGGCGCCACCGAGGACGCCGCCCCGTTGCCCGCTCCGCCGCCCGTTCCGGGCCCGCCCGCTCCGGCCGATCCGCCGCTCGGCCGGGTGCTGCTCAGGGAGACGAGGGAGGCGTCCTGGGCTGCGGAGATGGCTGCGGGGTCCGGTGTGGAGGCGAAGAGGGAGGGCTGAGCCGGCCGCGCGGCGTCGGCGGCGGGATCGGTGGCTCCGGGGCGCTGCGGACCCTGGGGGTCCTGCGCCATGGCGGGCTGCCACGGGGCGGTGTCGGTGCCGTTGCTCAGCGCCACGCTCCCGGCCACGAGCAGGGAGAAGGATGTGAAGGCCACCAGCGCCATGGACGGCTTCCTGCTGGTGGATGAGCGTGCGCTTGAACGAGCCATGGATGCGATCGTCTCTCCCGGGATGGACTTCGGCGCCGTGAGCCCTGGGGCCGACAGTCAGTAGAACCAGTGTAGGTGAACCCTCAGCGTCTATGCAGTTTCATTGACGTGAAAGTGCGGCCCTGTCAGTACCGCCCGGACCACTCGTCCACCAGGCCGCGGACGTAGGCGGCCTGCCCGACGTGCTGGGCGGCGTCGTCGATCGTGGAGACGATGCGCACGCCGCGGGTGACGGGCGGGTCCCAGGAGTCGTCGACGACCTCGTCCAGGGAGGCGTCGTCGAGGCCGTTCACGTACTCCGCCGTGCCGCAGCACACCGCGCGCAGGTAGCCGATCAGCAGCCCGGGGTCCTGCACCCGCACGCTCGCGACCTCCCGGGGGCCGTCCCCGAAGCCGAAGTCCTCCGCGGGGCGGTCCAGCCCGAACGACTCGCACCAGCCCTGCGCAGTCCACACCTGCTCCGCCCCGCACAGCGCGGCGATCTGCGCGTCCTGCTGCCGCGCGGCGTGCCACAGGAGCCATGCCATGGAGTTGTGCGTGCCGTCCGGCATGCGGTTCAGCACCTCGGCGGAGACGCCCTCCACCGCGGCCTCCGCCGCTTCCACGGGGCGCCGCGCCGCGTCCGCCACCAGTTCCCGAGCACCCATGTTTCACCTGATTCCGCACCGGTTCCGTGTGATCCACCTCCCACTGTACGACCGTTGCGCGGGCCGCGGGAGGGGCGGGCACCGCAGGTGCAGGGCGAGTTCACGGACGACGACGCGGGGCCGCGGCCGGCGCCCATGGCACCGACCGCGGCCCCGCCGCAGAGTCCGCGACGCATCAAGCGCCGCGACCGTCTCAGTCGTTGTAGGTCAGGCACTCCTCGATGGGCCATCCCAGCTGCTCCCACATGGGCAGCTTGTTCCACTCCTTGACGAACTCCACGAGCTTGCCGTCCTGCACGCGGAACAGCGCGCACGCGGTCCACGTGGCCTGGCGGCCGGTGGGCTGGATGTCCCCGTGCGGGGCGCCCTTGTGGGTGCCCTGAGCGGTGTAGCGCAGGGCCACACGGTCGTCCTTGACGAACTCCACGTCGAAGCTCTCGAAGTGCAGGTCGTCCAGCTTGGTCATGAGCTCACCGTGCACGTCCGCGTACTGCTCCAGGGTCTCCGTACCCGGGAACGTGGTGGGGCCCACGAAGCGGTTGTGCGGTGCGCACAGGTGCGTCACGGCGTCCCCGCTGGCCTCACCCGGGGTGTAGGCGATGCGCATGTACTCCTTGGCCAGCTCCAGGTTGGCCTTTTCCTGCTCGGTGAGGGTGGTGGTGTCGGTCATGGTGTCTCCTTCGTGATCGGGGTGGCACCCCGCGAGATCTGGTGCGAGAACTGGTGAGTGGGTCGCCGGTGCGGCGAGGCCGTGCACGCGCGGACGTGCCGAGCGAGCGGGTGCCCGGGAACGCCGTCGTGACGGCACCCCCGGGCACCCGGCCGATGAGCGCGGGGGTCAGCCCGCCACGCGCACCAGCTTGGTGTTGGAGAACTCGTCGAAGCCCCAGCGGCCGAGCTCACGGCCGTAGCCGGAACGGCGCACGCCGCCGAAGGGCAGACCCGGCATGGTGGTGCCGTGCTCGTTGACGTAGGTCATGCCCACCTCGAGGCGGCGCGCGACCTCCTCGGCCTTCGCGGCGTCCGCGCTCCACACGGAACCGGACAGGCCGAAGTCGGAGTCGTTGGCGATCTCCACGGCCTCGTCCACCGAGTCGTAGGAGTAGACCACGGCTACGGGGCCGAAGATCTCCTCCTTGTAGGCGTCCATCTCCCGGGTGACGCCGGTCAGGACAGCCGGAGCCATCCAGGCGCCGTCCTTGTCCAGGGCCTTGCCGCCGGTGTGCAGGGTGGCACCCTGCTCCACGGCACGCTCCACCTGGGCCACGGCGTCGTCGCGGCCCTCCACGGAGGACAGCGGGCCGATCTTGGTGTCCTCGGCCAGGGGGTCGCCCACCGTCATGCCCTCGACGGTCTCCACGACCTTGGACACGAACTCGTCGAGCATGGACGAGGGCACCAGGATGCGCTTGGGCGAGTTGCAGGCCTGACCCGCGTTGCGCATGCGGGTGATGGCGACCGTCTTGGCGGTCTTGGCCACATCGACGTCGTCCAGCACGATCAGCGGGTCGGAGCCGCCGAGCTCCAGGACGCTCTTCTTGAGGTTCTGGGCGGCGGTGGTGGCCACGGCCTTGCCCGCGCCCTCGCTGCCGGTCAGGGACACACCGCGCACGCGCGGGTCCGCGATGATGTCCGTGATCTGGTCGGTGCTCGCGAACAGGTTGATGTAGGCGTCCTCGGGGATTCCCGCGGCGTGCAGGATCTCCTCGATCAGCTCACCCGTGCGGGCGCAGATGGAGGCGTGCTTGAGCAGGATCGTGTTGCCCAGCATCAGGTTGGGCGCGGCGAAGCGGGCCACCTGGTACTGCGGGAAGTTCCAGGGCATGACACCCACCAGAACACCCACGGGCTCGGTGACGACGACGGACTTGGCGCTGTCGCCCACGTCCAGGGTCTCCTCCTCGAGCATGGCCGGGCCGTGCTCCGCGTACCAGCGGTAGATCGCGGAGGACAGGGCCACCTCGCCCTGCGCCTGCTTGAACGGCTTGCCCATCTCGGTGCTGATCACGCGGGCGAGCTCGTCCCCGCGGGTCTCGAACGCGTCCGCGACGGCGCTCAGCGCCTTCGCGCGCTGCTCCACCGGGGTGGCGCGCCAGGACGAGAAGGCGGCGTCCGCGCGCTCGACGGCGCGGGCGATCTCCGCGTCCGTGGCGGAGGTGAACTCCTGCTCGACGACTCCGGTGGCTGGATTCTCTGTGCGGTAGGCCATGAGGTCTCCTTCTGTCTCGGATTCTCTTCTCGGACGATCGAGCATGTCCTCACCGGGGTTAACGAAGGCCCGCGGGGGAAGATTCCCGAGGACAGCATGCTGACTTCCCGCCGGGCACGTCACTCGCCCACAGGCGCTCTGGAACGCCCTGCTGCTCTGGTTCTTCCTGGCAGGTTTCGCGTGCGCGACCCTCATCAGGCCGGATCTGTCCTGGTTGCCGCCCCTGGGCGGCCTGCTGGTTGTTGCGTTCCTGGCCGCCGCGCGGGTGCCCGAGGCGTGGACGTACCTCCGGGTGAACTCGACCACCCCGTATCAGCACGCCACCACGACGTCCACGAACTGAACGTCTCCCGGGATCCGGTCAGAAGTGCACCTCAGACGTGAGACGGGGCGCGGAGTGGCGTGGCGGCGTCGTCGGCCGGGGCGTCAGCCCTGCACGCGGCGCACCCGACGGTCCGCGCGCAGCACGCGGGCCAGGACCAGTGCCACCACGGCCACCAGCACGCCGCCGATCAGCGCGGTCCACTGCATCCCGGAGGAGAAGGCGGCCACGGCGGCGTCGGCGATCACGGAGCCCGCGGGGGACTCCGCCGCGACGTCCAGCGCCCCGCCGAGGGTCTCGTGCGCGATCTGGGCACTGTCCGCGCTCACCGCGGCGGGCAGCTCCAGGTGCGCCTGGTAGAACGCGGTGGTCAGCCCGCCCAGCACGGCGGTGCCGAGCACGGCGCCCACCTCGTAGCCCGTCTCGGACACGGCCGACGCCGCGCCGGCCTTGGCCTCGGGCACGGAGGAGACCACGAGGTCCGTGGACAGCGTGGTGGCCAGGCCCGTGCCCGCGCTCATCACGGTGAACGCCACCAGGATGGGCGCGGAGGACGCCATCTGATCCGTGAACGCCACCACGAAGAACCCGGCGGCCACGAGCAGCAGACCCAGCACCACGGCGGTGCGGATGCCCACCAGTCGTGCGATCCGCTCGGCACCCAGGCCCGCCAGGATGGAGAGCACCAGGCCGGGGACCATGAGCAGCCCGGAGGTCATGGGGTCCGTGCCGTTGACCAGCTGGAGGTACTGGGTGAAGAAAAACAGGAAGCCGAACAGCGCCACATTGGACACCATGTTCACGGACAGGCCGCCGGAGAAGCGCGGGCTGCGGAAGAAGCGCAGGTCCAGCATCGGGTAGTCCTTGGCCACCTGCTGGCGGGCGAAGAGCAGCCCGCACAGCGCGCCCACGGCGATGAACAGCACACCGTGGAGCACCGAGCCACCGGTGGCGAGGGACTTGATGCCGTAGACCACCGGGGCCATGGTGAGCACGGCCAGCACGATGGACAGCGGATCCACGGGCCCGGGGTGGGGGTCCTTGGACTCGGGCAGGATCAGAGGCGCGGCCACCAGGAACGCGAGCAGCACCGGAACGGCCAGCAGGAACACGGAACCCCACCAGAAGTGGTTGAGCAGGAAGCCGCCGGCAATGGGCCCGAGGGCCGCGCCCGCGCTGAACCCGGCGGTCCAGATGGCGATGGCCAGGGTGCGCTGGCGGTCGTCCCGGAACACGGAGCGCAGCAGGGACAGCGTGGCTGGCAGCAGCATGGAGCCGAACACGGCGATGCCCACGCGGGCGGCCAGCAGCCACTCCGCAGTGGGGGCGAACGCGGCGAACAGGGACACCAGACCGAAGCCCGTGGACCCGATCATGAGCATCTTCCGCCGACCCATCCGGTCCCCCAGGCTGCCCATGGGGATCAGCAGCGCAGCGAGGATCAGGGGGTAGACGTCCACGATCCACAGCAGCTGGGACGCCGTGGGGTGAAGCCCCTGGGAGATCGCGGGCAGGGCGAAGCTCAGGGCCGTGTTGTTCACGGACACCAGGAGCACGGGGAGCATCAGAACCACCAGGGAGGCCCACTGCCGGGGCCCTGCCTTGCGCTGTTCTTCGACCATCGTGGACACCTCGGGAACCTCCTCGGACTCGGATTGCGGGGGGACGAGAGACGTACGCCCTTGTACCGTGCTCCGTTCTCGGAGCATCTCACCAGTCTTTACCGTCCAGACGGTACAGTTAACTTCGTCAGGTCCGCAATGATTCCCGTCACCACGTGAGGTCCCGCACGTCCATGCCACGCAAACCGGAAGCCCGAGACAAGCTGCTGGCCGCCTTCGAGCACCTGGTGCTCACGGAGGGCGAGCGCGCCGCCACCCTGGACGCGGTGGCCGCCCACGCCGGAGTCTCCAAGGGCGGGCTGCTCTACCACTTCCCCCACCGCCAGGCGCTCGTGGAGGCGGCCATGGTCCGCTGCGAGGAACTGGCTCGGGAGGACCTCGAGCGGCTCACCGCGTCCTCCGAGGGCGCGGCCCGCGAGTTCCTCACCACCTCGCTCTACGAGGACAGCCCACTGGACCGCAGCCTGGGCGTCGCCTTTCGGCTGGTGCAGGCCCGCGAACCCGGCGCCAAGCAGACCTGCGCCCGCGTGAACGCCGAGTGGTACCGCGTGATCCTCGCGGACGTACAGGACCCGGTGGTCGCCACGGCAGTGCTCGCCATGGGTGACGGGCTGTACCAGCAGGCGGTCATGGGCCTGCTTCCCGACGACGCCGCGGCGCGCCACGCAATCCTCGACCGTCTCCTGGCCGCCCTGGACCGGCTCACGGGCTCGCACCCGGCAGGCTGAGCGCCGCGCACGACGACGCCGCCGCTGGGCCGGCCTTCCCCGTCGGCCGCGGCTGACCCGGCGGGCCGGTGCCCGCCCCTCGGTGCGCCACCGCTCCCGAGGGGCTGGCTGCCGCCGCAGACCCGGTGCGCGCAGCCCCGGACAGGAAAAGGGGCGTGGCCGCCCGTACGCGACCACGCCCCGTCTTCACCGGATCCCCTGGTCGGGATCCTCGTTCCCACCGGGTTCCCCCGGCAAGAAGTCTCAGTCCGCCCGAGCCATGCCCTCCACCGGGCTGAGCTTCGTGGCCCGCCGGACCGGCAGGGCCGAGGCGAGGACGGCCACCACCACGGCGCCGACCAGGATCAGGCCGAAGCCCGCCCACGGCACCGCGGGGTGCACGGCGATGCCCTCCGGGATCACGGACATCACGCCCAGCACACCGAAGGCCCATCCGATCACCAGGCCCACGAGGGTGGCCACCAGGGAGATCACCAGCGCCTCTCGACGGATCAGCGCGCCCAGTTGCCGCTTGGACAGCCCCAGGGCCCGCAGCAGCGAGTTCTCCCGGGAGCGCTCCAGCACGGACAGGGACGTGGTGGAGGCAATGCCCAGCACGGACACCACCACGGCCACGGCCAGCAGCCCGAGGACCACGGTGAGCAGCACGTCCAGGACGCTCACGTAGCTGGCCTTCTCCAGCAGGGCCCCGCCCAGCTGGTTGGCGTCCACGTGCAGGATGTCCGCCACGGAGCTGCGCAGGTCCGTGGCCTGGATGCTGTTGAGGTACTGCTCGGCGTCGATGGTCGCACCGGCCCCGGAGGGCAGGTCCCCTCCGGTCTGCACACCGAGGACGTTCGGCAGCCCCTCCAGCTCGGAGACCTGCTCCGCGCTGAGCTGCCCCGCCTGCGCCGGGACGGAGATGTCCACGGGGCTCTGGCGGTCGAGCTCGTTGAGCAGGTTCACGCGGACCACGTGCTGGCCCGTGAGCACGGTGGAGACCAGCAGCACACCGATCAGCAGCGCGGTAGCCGTGGTGCTCGTGCGGGTGGGGTAGCGCGCGGCGTTCGCCGCGGCCAGCCGGGAGGGGATCCCGCCGGGCAGCAGCCTGCCCGCTGCCCGCACGAGCCCGGGGATGTAGGCGCGGGAGGTCAGCACCACGCCCAGGAAGGCGGCGAGACCTCCGGCGATCCCCAGCCCGGGACTGTGCTGCGAGGCACCGAACACCAG
This sequence comes from Kocuria rhizophila, assembly GCF_003667225.1. Taxonomy (GTDB): domain Bacteria; phylum Actinomycetota; class Actinomycetes; order Actinomycetales; family Micrococcaceae; genus Kocuria; species Kocuria rhizophila. The sequence continues at coordinate 15,470 of NZ_RCOM01000026.1, read as the reverse complement.
GGCGCCCACACCGGCCACGAGCACGAGGGCACCGAGCACGATGCGCACCACGGGCATCCCGTCCGCGGCCCGGGAACCGCGCAGGCCGTCCAGCGCGGACGCGCCACGGGCACGGCGGGCCGGGCCCAGGGACGCGATGACGGTCAGCAGTACACCGGTGACGAAGCCGACCAGCACGTCCCGCGGGGCGAGGGTCAGCGTCAGGGACCCAGTGAGGCCCGAGGCGTTGAGCAGCGCCACGAGACCGGCCACGGCGGCCACGCCCAGGGCGGAGGCGAGCACGCCGATGAACAGCCCCTCGAGCAGCACCGCCCGGCGCAGCTGGGAACCGGTGGCGCCCACGCAGCGCAGCAGGGCGAGCTCACGGGCCCGCTGGGCGGTGAGCACGGACAGGGTGTTGGTGACCACCAGCAGCGCCACCAGCACGGAGAGCCCGGCGAACAGGGCCAGGAAGATCGCGAGCACGTCCGTGCCCTGGGACATCTCCTGGAGGGCGTCGTCCGCCAACTGCTCGGGGGTCTTGATGCTCAGGGCCAGCTGGCCGCTCTGGTCCGTGCCCAGAATCCTGTTGACCTCGGTGGTCAGGGAGTCCAGCTGCTCCTGGCTCAGGGAGCCGTCGGTGCGCAGCAGGATGCCGGAGCCCCCGGCGAGTCCGGGAACCTCCGTTGCGGCCATGTGCCCCAGCCCGCCGGGCGTGGCGTACCAGTCCGGCAGGCTCGCGGAGGAGTTCTGGGACACGATCCCGCTCACGGTGTACTGCGTGGTGGAGCCGTTCTCCACCCCCCACTCGGTGAGCTTCACGGTGTCCCCGACCCCCAGGTGGAGGTCCTCGGCGGTCTTCTCGGAGACCGCCACCTGGGTGTCCGAGGTGGGCAGCTCACCCGTGGTCAGCTCCGCGGGCAGCAGGGAGGGGTCCCCGGGCAGGTCACCCATGACGCTGGGTGAGTTCTCCTTCCCGCCCTGGGCCTGGACGGGGGCCCCGTGCGAGGCCCAGGCGCTGCGGACCCCGGGCAGCTCTTCGATCTTGCGGATCTGCTGAGCGTCCACGGCGGCCGGGGCCTTCTCGTCGTCCGTGCTCTGCACCACCGCGTCCGCGTTCTTGTAGGGGGCCGCGAGGTCCGAGGCGAGGCTCGTGGTCAAGCTGCTCGCGAGCCCCAGGGCCGCGGTCATGAACGCGGCGCACACGGCCACGCACAGCACCACGAGGGCGTATCGGCTCCACTGCCGGGTCAGGCGGGAGTAGACGACCTTCAGCATCAGCGCGCACCTCCCCGGGCGTCGTCGGCCACGATCTGGCCGTCGCGCACACGCACCACGCGGTCCGCGGCCTCGGCCACCGTGGGGTCGTGGGTGACCACGACGACGGTCTGGCCCAGTTCGTCCACGCAGCGGCGCAGCAGGGCGAGCACCTCCTGGGACGTGGCCGAGTCGAGCGCGCCCGTGGGCTCGTCCGCGATCACGACGTCCGGCTGGGAGAGCAGGGCGCGCGCGATCGCGACGCGCTGCTGCTGCCCGCCGGACATCTCGTCCGGGCGGTGGTCCAGACGCTTGGTGATCTGCAGCGTGGTGGCCAGGGCGTCCAGGCGGGCGGTATCCACCTTCTTGCCCGCGAGCGAGAGCGGCAGCTCGATGTTCTGGCGGGCGGTGAGGGTGGGGACCAGGTTGAACGCCTGGAACACGAAGCCCACGTGGTCGCGGCGGAAGCGGGTCAGCTGGTCGTCGGAGAGCCCGGCGATGTCCTGGCCGCCCACCGCGATGCGGGTCTCGGGGTTGCGGTCCGGGGTGTCCAGACCGGCCAGGCAGTGCACCAGCGTGGACTTGCCGGAACCGGAGGGGCCCATGACCGCCACGAACGTGCCCTCGGGGATCTCCAGGCTCACGTCGCGCAGCGCGGCCACGGCCGTGCCGCCGGCACCGTACGTGCGGGAGACGTGGGCCGCGCTCACGGCCAGGCGCCGGGAGGTGCCGGGGTGTGCGGGCGCCGGGGCGGCGTCGGCCCAGGGTGCGGAGTCGTGTGGGGTGCGGGTGGGGTTCGGAGAAGTCATGCTTCCATTTTCCGAGCCCCCGGGCCGGCGCACATCGGACGGGGGTACGAGCTTTTCCGGCCCCGGCGTGCCCCCGGCAGTGACGCGCGACGCACCCGGGACCGCCCGCTCATACCGGGGGATGAGACCGGGCCGTGGATCGGGGCTCAGCCGGGCAGCACCACGCCGGTCTCGTACGCGATCACCACGGCCTGCACCCGGTCCCGCGCCCCGAGCTTCGCCAGGATGTGGGACACGTGCGTCTTGACCGTGGGCTCGGAAAGAAACAGCCGCTGCATGATCTCACCGTTGGAGCACCCCTCACCGATCAGCTCGAAGACCTCGCGCTCACGGGCCGTGAGGGTGCCGAGCCGGGGGTCCTGCCACGGGTCCCGCGCCGAAGCACCTCCGGGGCTGCCGCCCTCGCAAGACTGCGGGGTACTGGGCGCACCATCGTGGGGAGCACCACCGAGGGGAACGCCGGGGTCGGCACCCGGTGCGGGAGCCGCGCCGCGCCACCGGGGCTCCTCCGGCGGCGTCGTGCCCCCGGACCCCGCGCGGGAGGCCTGAGCCACCCCGCCCGGAGCCGCTCGATCGTCGGGCGGGAAACCCCCGGAGACCAGGTGGGACAGCAGCCGCCGCGTGGTGGACGGCGCGATCACGGCGTCCCCGCGGGCCACGGTGCGGATCGCGTCCAGCAGCTCCTCGGGGCGGGCGTCCTTGAGCAGGAACCCGCTGGCGCCGGCCTGGATGCCCTCCAGGGCGTACTCGTCCAGGTCGAACGTGGTGAGCACGATGATCCTGACCTGCGGCCGCAGCCGCAGGATCTCGCGGGTCGCCGCGATGCCGTCCATGCGGGGCATGCGCACGTCCATGAGGATCACGTCCGGGACCGTCTGCGCGGCAGCGGAACGCACGGCCTCGACCGCCGCGGCGCCGTCGCCCACGTCCCCCACCACGGTGAGGTCGGCCTGCGAGTCCACGAGCATGCGGAAGCCGCCCCGCACGAGCGGCTGATCGTCCACGATGAGCACGCGGATGGGCGTGGCGCCCGGGGTCTCTGCCATCATGTCTCCTCCCCCGGCAGGGTAGCGCGGACCACGAACACGTCCGTGCGATCGGGGTGCGGGCCCGCGCTCAGGGAACCTCCGTAGAGCCCCACGCGTTCGCGCAGCCCCTGCAGCCCGTATCCCCCGCCGGGTGCCCGGGAGTCGCCCCCGGCGCCGTCGTTGCTGATCTCCACCGTGGAACCGCCGAGGCCGTGCTCCACCGCGATCCGCACCGATGTGGCCGCGGGGGCGTGCTTGAGGGCGTTGGTGAGTGCCTCCTGGACCACGCGGTACAGGGTCAGCTGCGCGCCCTGGGACAGGTGCGCCTCACCACTCACCACGTGCTCCACGGGCAGACCGGCCGCGCGGACGGAGGCCACGAGGTGCTCGATCTGATCGAGCTGCGGCACGGGCGCGGTGCCGGTCCCGTCCTCGGTGCGCAGCACGCCCAGCAGCTTGCGCATCTCCGCGAGGGAGCCGCGCGCGGTCTCCGCAATGGTCCCCAGGGTCTCCACGGCCACTTCGGGCGCCGACGACGCCGCGTAGCGCGCCCCGTCCGCCTGCGCGATCACCACGGACAGCGAGTGCGCCACCACGTCGTGCATCTCCCGCGCGATCCGTGCCCTCTCGTCCTGGGCTGCCAGGCGCACCTCCTGCTCGCGCTCCACCTCCAGGCGCCGCGCGCGGTCCTCCAGCTGCTCCCGACGACGGTGCCGCCCACGCGCCAGATCCCCGGCGAGGAACGCGACCGTGACGATCGCCGCGGTGACCACCGTGAACATGGTGCCCGCGAGCCCCCACTCCAGGGTGGTGTAGCCGTCGAACATGAACAGGAACCAGTGGTTGCTGCGCACCCCCAGGACCACACTGCCCAGCAGCGCCGCCGCGTACACGCGCCGCCCGGCGGGGGTGGGTGAGAGCTTCACCGCGGTGTAGACCACGCACGGCACGGCCCACAGGCACACTCCGATGGGGGCCACGTTGAGCACCAGCAGGCTCAGCAGGCTCAGGGCGCCCACGCAGTACGCCGTGGCCACGGGATTGACCCGCCGGAAGAACAGTGGGATCCAGCACGCGAGCGTGCACCACCACGTCCGCGTGTCTCCCAGCGAGAACGCGGAGAAGAACGCCGTGACCAGCCCGCCCAGCACCACGAGCACGGCGTTGCTCCAGTGGGGGTGGTCCTCCACCCAGCGGGCGAGTCTGATGTGTGCAGCCATGACGTGGGAAGCCTATCCGCCGCGCACGGCCCGGCGCGTCATCCCGTGGGACGAGGAACGCCCCGGGTTCCAGCCCCTGCCGGGGAGGAACGCGGGGCGTCCTGCGCGTCCTGAGAGGTCAGGAGAACCACTGGGTGGGCGGGCCCGCCGTGAGCAGCACCGCGAAGAGCAGCACCACGAACACCAACAGGGCCAGTCCGGAGAGGACCGGCCACCGCAGGATCACCGCGAGCAGCTTCTCGGCCGGGGTGCGCGCGGGCTCGCGGCCAGTCACCTCCGCCGACGCCGCCGGGGTGCGATTGGACGCCCCGGCGGCCGTGGTGCCCGCGGACCCGGCCCCGCGCTGCGGGGAGGTGGCGGAGGAAGCCGGCCGTGCGGCGTCGTCGCCCGCCGGGAGCGTGCCCGCGGGTGCCACGCGCCAGGAGTCGGAGAGCAGGCCCCTGCGCTCCACGTGGCGCTCGAAGGGCACCGTGGCGAACGGGACGATCGACAGCAGCAGCCCCACCACGCCGGTGGACGCGGGCCAGCGGCGGTCCGTCCAGACCACCACGGTGGCCACGCAGTAGCTCAGGAACACGAACCCGTGGATCCCGCCCCCGATGCGCACCGGCAGGTCCCCGGCGTGGAAGACGTACTTGGCGATCATGCCCAGGATCAGCAGCGTCCAGGTGACGGCCTCGGCGGTGGCGGCGGTGCGGTACAGCTTCCGGGGGCTCATGCGGCGTTCTCCTGATCGGGTTTGCTGGTGGCGTCGCGGACCTCGCCCACGAGCTCCTCCAGGACGTCCTCGAGCGCGACGATGTAGACGGACTCGTCCGAGGTGCGGGAATCACGGGCCACCTCACCGAGCAGCGCGAAGTGCGCGCCCTTGGCCTGCATGGTGCGGGTGACCTTGCGCAGCTTGTCCCCCGGGGCCACGCGCGCGAAACGGCGCACAATTGCCGGGGGGATGGGGCGCTCACGGGCTGTCTCGGGCAGGCCCAGCACGTCCTTGGTGTGGATGTAGCCCATGAGCCGCTCGTCCCTGTCCCGCACCGGGAACCGGGAGTAGCCGGTCTCCGCGCACAGCAGCTCAACACCGGAGACCGTGATGTCCGAGGGCACGGTGCGCATGCCGGTCAGCGGCAGGGCCACGTCCGCGGCGGTCTTGTTCTCGAAGTTCAGGGCACCGGTGAGCAGCCGGATCTCGTCGTTGTCCAGCAGACCCTCCCGCCCGGACTCCGCCACGAAGCCGCGGACATCGTCCGAGGTGAACGCGGAGGCCACCTCGTCCTTGGGCTCCACGCGGAACAGCCAGCGCACCAGGAGGTTGGCCGTGGCGTTCATGATCCAGATGAACGGGCGGAACACCACCACGAACCCGTGCAGCACGGGGCCCAGCACCTGGGCGGCGCGGCTGGGAACGGCGATCGCGATGTTCTTGGGCACCATCTCGCCCAGGATCATGTGCAGGAACGTGACGATCAGCAGCGCGATCACCAGGGCGATCGGGTGCAGCAGCGCGTCCGGGACGCCCAGCCAGTGCATGGGCACCTCGATCAGGTGCGCGATCGCGGGCTCACCCGCGGCGCCGATCAGCAGCGAGCACGCGGTGATGCCCAGCTGGGTGGCCGCGAGGGACGTGGAGACGTTCTCGATGCCCTTGAGGGCGTACTTGGCGGACTTGGAGCCCTCCGCCGCGAGGGGTTCCAGCTGGTCCCGGCGGGCCGAGACCACGGCGAACTCGCTCGCCACGAAGAACGCGTTGCCGGCCAGCAGCAGGACCAGCACGATGATGGCGGTGCTCGTGGTCATCGGTTCTCCTCGCTGGGGTCTTCCTCGGACACGTCCTCGTCACGGTGGAACCCGGGGGCGCCCAGACTGTCGCCCCGGGACGCGCGGAACTGCTCGGCGGTCTCCGGCTCGGGGTTCTCCCCGCCCAGCGGATCGGGCCGCCCCGGGGGCTGCCAGGAGGTCGACGACGTCGAGCCGCCCCGCTCGTCCGGGTTTCCGCCCACGCGGTGCACCAGCAGACGGTCCACGCGGTGCTGGTCCATCCGCATGACCTCGAGCCGGATCTCGGCGGTGGTCGGCAGGTCGTCCTCGTCCCGGTGGTAGTGGTCCACGGCCTCCACGGTGAGGGAGTCCCCCACCTCGGGCAGCCGGTCCAGCTCCTCCGCCATGAGACCGCCGAGGGTGTCGGACTCCTCACCCTCGGGCATGTCCACGCGCAGCACGTCGCCCAGCTCGTCCGGGCGCAGCAGACCGGAGACCACCAGGCCACCGTCGCGGGTGCGGCGGAAGCGCTGCACGCGGGTGTCCTGCTCGTCGTCGATCTCCCCCACGATCTCCTCGATGAGGTCCTCCAGGGTGACGATCCCGGCGGTGCCGCCGTACTCGTCCACCACCACGGCCAGCTGCAGGCCCTTGCCTCGCAGCTGGCGCATCAGGGGGTCCAGGGTCATGGACTCGGAGACCACGTCCGCGGGCACGCACACGTCGCTCACGCGCACCACGGCACGCTCGTCGAAGGGAACCGCCAGGGCGTGGGTGTAGTGCACCACGCCCACGATGTCGTCCACGGACTCACCCGTGATGGGGAACCGGGAGTGCCCGGTCTCGGACGCGGTGAGCAGCATGTGCTCCACGGTGTCGTCCGCGTCCAGGAACGTGACACGGGGGCGGGGGCGCATGACGTCTGCGGCGGTGCGGTCACCGAACTCGATGGAGCGGGCCACGAGCTCCGCGGTGCCGGCGTCCAGGGTGCCCTCGCGCCCTGAGCGGCTCACCACGGACGCCAGTTCCTCCGCAGTGCGGGCGTTCGCCACGTCCTCGGTGGGCGTGAAGCCCAGCATGCGCAGCACGGCGTTCGCGGAGCTGTTGAGCACCGTCACGAGCCACCCGAACACGAGCATGAAGAACTTCTGGGGCAGCACCACCACGCGCGTGACGCGCATGGGGTCCGCGATGGCCCAGTTCTTGGGGACCAGTTCGCTGAAGACCATCTGCGTGAAGGTGGCCACGATGAAGGCGGCCGTGGTCGCGATGCCCACCGCGGCGGCGTCGGGAACCCCCGTCCAGCCGAGGCCCTCCGCGAAGAGGGTGCCCAGGCTGGGACCGGTGAGGAAGCCGGCCATGAGGCTCGTGACCGTGATCCCCAGCTGGGCGCCGGAGAGGTTGGTGGAGGTCTTCTTGAGACTCTCCTCGATGGTGCCGGCGAGCTTGTCGCCGGACTGGTGGGCGCGCTGGACCGCCTGACGGTCCACGGTGAGGAACGCGAACTCCACGGCCACGAACAGGGCGTTGGCCAGCACCAGGAACAGGAAGACGAGCAGGAGGAGCCAGGCTGTCAGCACCAGCTCACCTCGGGGCGCGGCGCGATCACGCGCGGGGGGAACGGGGAAGCGGTCGAGCGGGAATCAGGGGAGCAGCGGAGCTGCGCCGGACTGTCCGACTCCTTGTCGTCGGCCGCGACGAGCGCACCGAGGTGCGCCGGGGGCCGGTTGTGTTGAGATGTCACCAGTCCAGGATACCGAATCCCCACGGCTCCCCCGCGGTTCGTGTCAGCGCGTGCGGCCGAGAATGTGCTGGGCGCAGCTGCGCAGGTCCACGTTGCGGAACCGGTAGCCGCTGGCCAGCAGCTTGGCCACGTCCACGCGCTGGCTCGCCGCCACGAGCTCCTCGGTGGCCTGGGTACCCAGCAGGGCCTTGGGGCCGGCCAGGGGCGTGGGCACCACGGCCGGTCGGTGCAGCACCCCGGCCACGGTCTTCGCGAACTGCTTCTGCCGCACGGGCTGCGGCGCGGCCACGTTGAACGGGCCCTCGGCGTCCTCGCTGAGCGCCAGGTGCGCCACGGCCCCGGCCATGTCGTCCAGCCCGATCCAGCTCTGCCACTGCTTCCCGCCACCCAGCGGCCCGGACAGTCCCGCCTCCAACAGCGGGAGCTGGGGCTTGAGCAGACCGCCCGTGGGCGAGAGCACCAGACCGGTGCGGATGTTGACCACCCGCATGCCGTACGCGGCGGCACCGTGGGCGGCGCGCTCCCACTCGCGGCACACCTCGGCCAGGAAACCGTCCCCGGAGGGCGAGTCCTCCGTGAGGACCTCGTCCCCGCGGCCCGTGCCGTAGTAGCCCACGGCGGAGGAGACCACGAGCGCCCGGGGCCGCTTCTCCGCGGGAACCTGGCCCAGCGCACGGACCAGCAGGCGGGTGCTGTCCACGCGGGAGTTCATGATCTTCTTCTTGTTCTCGTCCGTGAAGCGCGTGGCGATGGACGCGCCGCCCAGGTGGACCACCACGTCCACGCCCTCGAGGTCGTGCGGGTTCGGCACGCCCTGGTCCGGATCCCAGCCAATCACGCCGTCCCCGGTGTCCGCCCCTCGCTTCATGCGGAGCACCGTGGGCCCGCCGGTCTCCAGCAGGGCGCACACCTGCGTGCCCACCAGCCCGGACGAGCCGGCCACCGCAATGGTCAGCCGGGGCCCGTCGTGCTGGTCGTGGAACGCGAGGTCCGCCTTCAGCTGCCGCTCCCGGTAGGCGAAGATCCGGTTGAGCTGCGGGGTCATCACGCGCTCCCCCACGTCGTTGAGCCTGCCCGCCCACTGCGGCAGCGGCCGCACCGTGACTCGGTCCCGGATGAGCGTGCCGCCGGCCTCCGTCTCCTCGAAGACGTGCCGGTGCTCCCACTCCCCCAGCGGACCCTTGGCCATCCGGTCCGTGAAGTAGCGCGGCGGGTCCCACTCACCGTGCTGGGCGGTCCACGGCAGGTGGACCATGCCGAACGTGCCCGGCACGGAGACCCCCAGCTTGGCCTCGGAACCGGGTTCGATCCCGTCCGAGGGCGCCTGGCGCACCTGGTCCGGGCCGCCGCCGAACGGCGGGGTCAGCCGGGGCAGGGCCCCGGGGCGCTCGTGCCACGCGAACACCCGCTCCCGCGGCTGGGTCAGGCGGGTCTCGTGGACGTATTCGTGGGTCATGGCGCTGCCGTTTCCGTTCACTCGTGGGGCAAGGGTGCAGGGGGTGCGGGCTCAGCCGTTCTGGGGCACCTGGTCCACCAGGTCGTCGTCGCCGGGCTCGTCCGCCGGGGTCACCCGGTAGACCTGCCGGGAGTCCAGGACGCGTTCACGACGCCGCGGCTCCAGTGCCACCGGAGCACCCGTCTCCAGGGACTTCAGGATCGCCGCGTTCACGCGGACATCCAGCAGGCCCTCCTCCCCGTCGGGCTCGGGGGCCACCCCCTGGCGCAGGCAGTCCACGAAGTACTGGGTCTCCCCGCCGAACTGCTCCACGGGGTCGTGAGCGAAGCTCTCGGAGGAGCCGTTCTTGGTGAGGGTGTACTCGATGCCGGTGTCCGGGCCGAACCCGAAGCACGGCTCCGCGGAGATCTCCCCCTCGGTGCCGGAGACCGTGAAGCGCTCCACGGACTCGGACGCGTAGGAGATGGTGAACTGCGCGAGGCGGTCCCCCGGGAAGGTGAGGGTGACGGCCACGGTGTCGTCGAAATTGAACTCACGGCCCGGGGTGCGCACGCCCTTGGCGTAAACCTCCACGGGCTCGTCGTGGAAGAGGTTGCGCACCATGTTCTGCGGGTAGGTGCCCAGGTCCGGGATGGGCCCGCCCCAGTACCCGGAGTGCCCCCGGTGGTTCTCCTCGGTGATGTCCTGGGAGAACGCCGCAGTGAAGTAGCGGGGATCGCCGATGACCTTCTGGTCACGCACCTTCTCGATCATCTCCACGGTGCCCGGCTCCTGGTGCAAACGGTAGGCGAGCATGAGGGTGGCGCCGCTCTGCTCCGCGGCGTCGATGATGGCCTGGCAGTCTTCCTCGGACGTCTCCATGGGCTTCTCGAGCAGCACGTGGATGCCGGCCTTCAGCGCGGGCTCCGCGAACTCGCGGTGCCGGAACACCGGAGTGGCCACGTACACCGCGTCCACGTCCCCGGACTCCAGCAGGGCGGGGTACTCCTCGTAGGAGTAGACGGCCACGCCATACTCCTGGCCCAACTCCTCCGCCTTCTCGGCGCTGGAGGTCACCAGCGCGGCGAGCTCGGCGTCCTCGATCCGGTCCAGGCCGGGGATGAAGGCCTGCTGGGAGATCTGACCGACGCCCACCACCGCAAAGCGGACCGGGCGGTCGTTCGGGATGCTGGCAACCATGGTGGTGAACCTCCGAGGGGTCGAGACTGCGGGTCACGCCCACCCGTCAGTGGGCTGATGACGTGTTCTGCAACCACTGTAGGCACGCCCTCCGGCGCGTGTCAGCGCCCGTTCACCCACCGCGCACAGGTCCCCGGCCGTGAGCGCGATCCGCCGTGGCCCGACAGGGGTTCTGCTATTCGCGCCTTGGCGAGCCCGCAAGGTCGGGAGCCGGTTTTCCGGCGGGGCGCTGTCGTGCCACGGCCCAGATGCCGAAGCCGACCAGCGCGAGGACGAGCACGATCACGGCGGCCACTGCCGCCCACATGAAGATTGATGCTGCAACCACGGTCCGCACACTCCGTTCACCAACGGCCGGTACCGGTTACCACCTCGACCCGCCGACCGCCCGTCTGACCCCGTGCCGAGTCCCTTGATCCTAGGCCCGTCCCAGACCCGGTGCCTATAGCCGGGCGGCCAGAAGGTGGACGGAGACAAACGCCTTCCAGATGAGCTCTCTCAGCTCACGCAATCCCATGGGCCGTGGTCCGACCCGGACGACGCCGCCGTTCCAGTACCCGCAGTCATCCGCGCCGGCCGGGAGCCGACGCCCGCCCTACAGCTCCCGCGCGTTGGCCAGCACCGGGATGGCCTTGCGGGTGCGCTCCACGAGGTCCATGTCCAGGTCCACCACGGCGTAGCCCGGGGCCTCCCCGAGAGATGCCACCACGGTGCCGTCCGGGGCGGCGACGAGGCTGTGCCCCACGCCGCGCGGGGCCTTCTCCGGGTTCTCTTCCCCCGCCGCGAGCGGGTTCGCCTGCCCCACGGCCACCACCCAGGAGGTGGTGTCCAGCGCGCGGGCGCGCGCCAGCAGCTCCCACTGCTCCACCTTGCCCGGCCCGTCACCCCAGGACGCGCCGACCACGGTGACCGTGGCGCCGTCGTGCGCGAGCCGGGTGAACAGACGCGGGAAGCGGATGTCGTAGCACGTGGCCACCCCCACGGTGGTGTCCCCCACGGGGAAGGTGACGGGCTCGTCGCCGGGGTCCACGGTGTCGGACTCCAGGAAGCCGAACGCGTCGAAGAGGTGGATCTTGGCGTAGCCGCGCACGGTGCCGTCCGGCAGGGCGATCAGCGTGGTGTTGCGCACGCGCTCGCCGTCTCCGGGGGTGAACATGCCCGCCACGATCGCCACCGCGTGCTCGCGCGCAAGATCGGCGACGGCGCTCGCCCACGGCCCGTCCAGCGGCTCAGCGACGTCCGTGAGCCGGCGCCCGAACGCGAACATTGTGGCTTCGGGGAGCACGAGCAGGTTTGCCCCGTCCCCGCCCGCGCGTCGCGCGAGATCCGCGACGGTCCGCAGGTTTTCCGCAGGGTCGTAGGTGCTGAGCAACTGTCCGAGGGCGATGCGCATACCTGCCACTTTAGGGGCGTGAGGGGAAATTCATGGCAAGAGTGGAACGGTCAGTTGCCGTCAGGGTTACTGGCCCGGTACAGCTCCTCGTCCAAGAGGGACAGCCCGTCGAGAGGCGGTTTCAAGATCTCTTCGATCAGGGGCTTGAACGGCTCACCTGTTCCCTCGTTGAACGCACGAATGGAGGCGCGTTCGTTCTCAATGCGCCCAATGTTTCGCCAGGACAAGGTACGACCTGACAGCGCCGCAATCTGGTCCAGGTAGGCACGTTGCGTCCTGCCATTACCCTCTCGGAACGGGTGCACATAGTTGACCTGTTCCAGCAGGGTGGATGCCTGCTCGACGAAGTCCGCGTCCGAGATACCTGGATCCATGAGCAGCGCAGATTCTTGAAGGGTTTCGTGGATGCCCCTGAAGGCCAGTTCGATCCGAGAGGGGTGCAGGAATGTGGAGGCCCCCTTCGTCAGGGCAACGGTCCTGATGTGCCCCGCCCACTCCCACACGTCCTGGTAGAGCCTGCGGTGGATCTTCCGCAGGTGAGTCAGGTCGAACGCTCCCTGCACCGGATCGCGTTCCAGTTCACGACGGCGTACCAACGTCTCGCGGCGCTCGAACCTGGACGCGGCTTGCGGGTCACGGATACCAGGGATGTTCTTCAGGACATTGGTGCCGGGGTACAGGTATGGATCGGCGAACTCCCCTTCCATCAGGCCGCCCGCTCCGGGTACAGCGGAAGGTCGGCCATCTTCTGGATCAGCTCGTCCAGCCCGAAGACCCCTGCCACGTATTCCCGGACGAGCTCCATGGCCGCGGCATCGGGCAGCGCCCCTTCGAGGTCCCAGCTCGCCAAAATGTCCGTCATGGATTCCCGCCGCTCACGAAGGTCATCGTCTTTGTACACGGTCAAAGCATCCTCCTGCATCGGTGATGTGGTGTCACGGGACCATGGTGGGCTGAAGGCAACAGTGTGGAGTTGATAGTAGTGGGCATGTTTCTCATGCCTCTACGGCTATCGTGTACGCCACGCGTCGGGCACCCGACGCTGTCGTCATCGGAACGAGGACTGCATGACCCGCAACAGGACCGCTCTCTTCGCCGTCTCGGCCGCGTGGCTCGCCGTGCTGCTCTCGGTGGTTCTCGGCCTCGTGCTGGGCGGACCGATAGTGCCCTTCGCGGTCCTCGTGGGGATCGCCGCCCTGGCCGTCACCGGGTTCTGGGCCGTGCGCCTCAACCGTGGCCAGCAGTAGTCGGGGAGGTCCTGCTCAGGCGTTGCGCGCGATCTTCACCGCGCCGACGATCAGCGGGATCTGCAGCGGCAGCCGCCCGTACGCAATGGCCTGCCGGGTGGGTGACGCGTGGCGGGAGTCCCACGCCATCTTCATGTTCCCCGGCCACACGCCCACGAACAGCGCGGCGGACACCGCCCCGCCGATCCTGCGGGTGCGCGGCACGAGCAGCAGGGCCGCGGTGGCCAGCTCCGCGTAGCCCGATCCGATGGACCACTGCCGCGCGGTGCCCGGCAGCTGCTCGGGGATCAGCGCATCGAAGGGCTCGGGCTTCACCAGGTGCAGCATGCCCATCCCGGTCAGAGCCAGCCCGGAGAGCACGGCGGAGCGGTTGGCCTTGCGGCGGGCGGTCATCAGTGTCCTGTTCATCCCCCCACCGTACCCACCAGCGCGGCGCAGGCGGTCGGAGAACTCCGCCGGGCGGCGTCATTCCCACCGCCGAGCCCTCGCCCTACGCTGGGAGGCGAGCAGCGCGACGTCGTCGAACGAGGAGGCGGTCATGGACCCCTTTGTGACCCCGCAGTGGCTGGCCGAGCACCGGGACGAGGTGGTGCTCGCGGACGCGCGGATGTACCTGGACGGGCGCAACGCGCAGGCCGAGTACCTGCAGGGGCACCTGCCGGGCGCCGTGTTCGTGGATGTGGGCGCGGACCTCGCGGAGCACGGTCAGCCGGAGGGCGGGCGGCACCCGCTGCCCACGCCCGAGCACTTTGCCGCGGCCATGTCCCGCGCGGGCATCGGGGACTCCACCACGGTGGTGGCGTACGACGACGCCGGTGGCGTGATGGCCGCCCGTCTCGTGTGGATGCTGCGCACCACGGGCCACCGCGCCGCCCTGCTGGACGGCGGCCTGGACGCCTTCCCCGCCGAGGAGCGGGAGCGGCACCGCGCCGTGCTGCCCGCCGCCGAGTTCACGCCCGTCCCGTGGCCGCGCGGGGCGCTGGCCACCATCGACGAGGCCGCCCACGGTCCCGTGGTGGTGGATGCCCGGGACCGCACCCGCTTCGCCGGGCACGCCCCGGACCCCGTGGATCCCCGCTCGGGGCACATCCCCGGTGCCGTGAACGTCCCGTGCCGGGAGCACCTGCAGGAGGACAGGACGCTGCAGCCGGTCGAGGAGCTGCGAGCGCGGTTCGAGGCCGCCGGGGTCGTGGACGCCACCCGGATGATCTCCTACTGCGGTTCCGGCATCACGGCGTGCCACAACCTGCTCGTGGCCGAGCACGCGGGCCTGGGCACGGGACGGCTGTTCCCCGGCAGCTGGTCCCAGTACTCCCACACGGACCGCCCGGTGGAGACGTCCCCCACCAGCTGAACTGGCCGTCAGGCTACTGACACATTCCCCGGGCAGTGCCAAGATGGAGCACACCACACGTGGCCTGTGCCACGTCAACTTCAGGAGGCTCGACATGACTCAGCACCCCGAGAACTCGGATCCCATCGCGTCCGCCGGCCAGATTGACGACCCGGACCAGCCCACCACCGTGCAGGGCAAGGACGACTCCCGCGCGGGCCGCGACACCCAGCCCGAGGAGAGCTCGGCGGACGGGGACCCCGAACAACCGGGCACCCGCCACCACACCCGCGCAGCAGCGCACGACGACGCCGCCCCGGCCGGCTCCGCGACCCGCGGCACCGCTCAGGAGGGCCGCACCGCCACGGACGAGCACGACGGCAAGCCCCCCAAGGCCCTGCGCGAGACCGGTTTCCCCGTGGTGGACGAGGGCACCGTGGACGCCCAGCACAACCGTGAGGTGGACTCCGAGGCACTGGCGGGCACCCGCAAGTTCCAGCCGCGCCCCGGTGACGCCAACCCCAACGTCTCCGACAACCCGGCGGACCGGCTCGACACCGGCGGTGGTGTGGCGCGCGAACGCTTCACCGAGGACCGCCGCAGTGACGACCACGGGCGGCCGGAGGCCGCGGGTGACCGCACGGCATCCGAGCACGTGGCGGGCCCGCGCGGCGGCGTTGCCGACGGTGCCGTGCAGGTCGAAGCGGACGGGCACGGAACCGATCGCCGCACCTCGGGCGAGGCTGACCGTGCCGATGCGGTGCGGCGCGGTGCGGACGAGCACGGATCCCGCGCCGAGCGCGCCTCCCGCGATGACTCCGCCCAGGACGACACCGCCCAGTACGAGACCCCCGAGAGCATCCCGGAGGTCGAGCCGGTGCGCCACTCGCGCATCGTGGAGGAGCGCGTGCAGGAGCAGGAACGCGACTTCGACCTCGGGACCACCGAGGAGGGCGAGCGGTACCTCACCCCCCGGGACGTTCCCGGCGCCTGAGCACCGCGTCACGAGCACCACTCCCCCAGAAGACGCCCGGTCGGAACCATCCGGCCGGGCGTCTTCGTGCCCGCCC
>NZ_RCOM01000025.1 GCF_003667225.1 Kocuria rhizophila | reverse complement strand
GGGTAGCTCCCGCCGCAACGCCAAGGGCCACGAGCGCAACCGGCGTGCCCAGCACGAACGGTCCTACTCCGCGCAGGCCCCGGGCCAGCGGCGTCGCCACTCCGATCCGGCGCGGCTGGCGGCGTTCCGGGCGCTGCGCGCGGTGAACTCCGAGGACGCCTACGGCAACCTGGTGCTGCCCGGCCTGGTCCGGGAGCTGCGCCTCGACAAGCGGGACGCGGCGTTCGCCACGGAACTGGCCTACGGCACCATGCGCTGGAGCGGCACGTGGGACGCCGTCCTGGCCGGGTGCGTGGACCGCCCTCTGGACCAGCTGGATCCCGCGGTGCTGGACGCCCTGCGGCTGGGTGCCCACCAGCTGCTGGCCATGCGCGTGCCCGACCACGCGGCCCTGGACGCCACCGTGGGGCTCGTGCGCGGTGAGATCGGGCAGGGCCCGGCCGGGCTCGTCAACGCGGTGCTGCGCAAGGTGGCCCGGCGCACCCAGGAGCAGTGGCTCGAGGCACTCGAGAGCGAGCAGCCGGACGAGTGGCGGCGGATGAGCGTCCGCTACGCGCACCCCGTGTGGGAGATCCGTGCGCTGCGCCGCGCGCTGCGGGCCAACGGTCGGGACCCCGAGGAGATCACGGATCTGCTGGCCGCCGACAACGAGGCACCGCGCGTGCACCTCGTGGCCCTGCCGGGCCTCGGCTCGCTCGACGCCGCACTGGAGGCCGGCGCGGACGCGGGGGACCTCGTACCCGGCAGCGCCGTCAGCGGCGGGGGAGACGTCCACCGCGTGCCCGGCGCCCGCGAGGGAGTGGTGCGCGTCCAGGACGCGGGCTCGCAGCTCGTGGCCCGTGTGCTGGCCCGTGCCGAGGTCGCGGAGGACTCCGGTCGCTGGGCCGACTTCTGCGCGGGTCCCGGCGGCAAGGCCGCGCTGCTCGCGTCGCTCGCGCACCAGCAGGGCGCTTCCCTGCTGGCCAACGAGGTCAGCGAGCACCGCGGCGACCTCGTGCGCCAGGCGCTGCAGCCTGTGCCGCGTGAGGCATGGGAGGTGCGCACCGGGGACGCGCGGCAGCTCCCGGAGGAGCACCAGGCCGCGTTCGACCGCGTGCTCGTGGACGTCCCGTGCACCGGTCTGGGTGCGCTGCGCCGACGCCCGGAGGCCCGCTGGCGGCGCACCCCGTCCGACGTGGCGAACCTCGCTGGGATCCAGCGCGAGCTGCTCGACGCCGCGGTGGCGGCCACCCGCCCCGGCGGCGTGGTGCTGTACGCCACGTGCTCACCGCACACCGCGGAGACCCACGACGTCCTCCAGGACCTGCTGGAGAAGCGCACTGACGTGCAGGTCCTGGACACCGCCGCGCTGGCCGTCGAGGCGGCCCTGCCGGGTGCCCTGGAGGACGCGCGCTCCGTGCGCCAAGAACTTCCCGGGGGCGGCACGAGCGTCCAGCTGTGGCCGCACGTGCACGGCACGGACGCGATGTACATGGTCGCGCTGCGCCGCACGGCCTGACCCCGGACCGCTGCTGTCCACCGCCCTCGCCAGACCGCTTCCCCCAGGAGGAACCCATGACCCGCTGCGACATCCACCCGTCCATCCTCTCCGCGGACTTCTCCCGTCTGAGCGAGGAGCTGCAGCGCATCAGCACGGCGGATGCCGCGCACGTGGACGTGATGGACAACCACTTCGTCCCCAACCTCACCCTGGGGCTGCCCGTGGTCGAGCGGCTGCAGGCGGTCTCGCCGGTGCCGCTGGACCTGCACCTGATGATCGAGGACCCGGACCGCTGGGCTCCCGCCTACGCGGAGGCCGGGTGCGCGTCCGTGACGTTCCACGCGGAGGCCGCCACGGCCCCGGTGAAGCTGGCCCGGGAGCTGCGCTCCGCGGGCGCGAAGGCGGGTCTCGCGGTGCGTCCGGCCACCCCGATCGAGCCGTACCTCGACTTGCTCCCCGAGCTCGACATGCTGCTCGTGATGACCGTGGAGCCGGGCTTCGGCGGCCAGACGTTCCTAGAGGTGACCCTGCCCAAGATCCGCCGCGCGGCCGACGCGCTGCGCGCCCACGGGGGCACCGTGGCCCTGCAGGTGGACGGTGGGATCACCGAGGAGACGATCGTGCGCGCCGCCGAGGCGGGCGCCGACACCTTCGTCGCGGGATCCGCCGTGTACGGCAAGGAGGACCCCGCCGCGGCGATCGCCGCCCTCCGGGAGACCGCGCGTTCCCACATGGGCTGACGGGTGAGCCGAGCCCCACCTCCTGTGCCCGTGGCGTCGGAGGTGCGTGGCATACTGTGCCCAGCAACGTGTTCCGGGGTCGGTGCAATTCCGAACCGGCGGTGACAGTCCGCGAACCGTGAACACCGTGACCGTGGTGCCGGGCCCTTCAGCGGGCAGGCATCGCGGCCACGGAGTGAACGGCCGAACCGGTGGAATTCCGGTGCCGACAGTACAGTCTGGATGGTAGGCACACGTGGGCACCGCGGTCCTGCGGCGCACCCTGTCCTGGGTGGGCCGCCCTGGGCGTTGTCGTGGTGCCGTCCGCCACACGGTCTCGACCGTGGGCGTGCTCCTGCTCCCCGGAACCACCGATTCGTGGCGGGTGAGAGGAGACACCGTGGAGGTCCTGCGTTGGTTGTTCGACGCGCAGTTGCGCGTGGGGGACGGCTTCATCCTGTGGCGTGAAGTGATCGGCAACGTGTTCGGCCTGCTGTCCGCCGTGGGCGGGATGCGCCGCAAGGTGTGGGCCTGGCCCGTGGGGATCGTGGGCAACGCCATCCTTCTCACGGTGTTCCTGGGCGCGGTCTTCGAGACCCCCAATCCCGTGAACCTGCTGGGGCAGGCCGGACGCCAGGTCATGTTCATCGCGGTGTCCGTCTTCGGGTGGGTGCAGTGGCACCGCTCGCGGGGCGCCTCGCAGGAGGCCGTGACCCCGCAGTGGGCCGGCACTCGCCAGCGCCTGCTCCTGGTCGCCGCCCTGCTGCTGGGCACTGCCGTGCTCACGCCCATCTTCCGCGCCCTGGGGTCGTACGAGCCCGTCTGGGCGGACGCCTGGATCTTCATGGGTTCCCTGCTCGCCACGTGGGGGATGGCCAAGGGCTGGGTCGAGTTCTGGCTCTTCTGGGTGGCGGTGGACATCGTGGGCGTGCCCCTGCTGTTCTCCGCGGGCTACTACGCCTCGGGGATCATGTACCTGGTCTACGGCGGCTTCACCCTGGCGGGCTTCTTCGTGTGGTGGCGCGTCAACACGCGCCAGCGCAAGGCGGCCACCATCGGCACCGGGTTCCCGGACCTGCACCTCTCGGTCGGGGACGACCGGTCGTGACGGGCGTCCCAGACCTCCCGGCGGCGGGACCCGATGCGTACGACGACGCCGGACTCCCGGCTCGCGCACACACGTCACCGCGCGCGACAGGCGCCCCTGCGGCGTCGGACCCCGCGGCCGGCCGATGCCCGGAACGGGGATTCACCGCCGCGGAGACGGCCGCGATGCGCGCGGCACTGACTGCTGCGGCGCGCGGGGTGCGGGGCGCCAACCCGGTGGTGGGCGCCGCGCTGCTGTCCGCCGAGGGCGAGGTCCTGCACGTGGGGTACCACCGGGGCGCCGGAACGGCACACGCCGAGGTCGTCGTCCTGGACGCCGTACGGGAGGCGGGGACCCCGCTGCGGGACACCACCCTGCTCGTGACGCTCGAACCGTGCCACCACACGGGCCGCACGGGACCGTGCACGGAGGCCATCCTGCGTGCCGGAGTCGGCCGGGTGGTGCACGCCGTGGCCGACACCACGGACGCGGCGCGCGGCGGTGCCGCGTGGTTGCGGGAGCACGGCGTCGAGGTCCGGGCCGGGCTGCTCGCCGCCGAGGCACTGGACCTGAACGATCGCTGGCTGCGCGCCCAGCAGCAGCGCCGCCCCTTCGTGAGTCTCAAGATCGCTCAGAGCATCGACGGCCGCGTGGCCGCCGTGGACGGCACGAGCCAGTGGATCACGGGCGCGCCGGCCCGCGCGGAGGGCCACCAGCTGCGCACCCGCGTGGACGCGGTCCTCGTGGGAGGGGGGACGCTGCGCAGCGACGACCCCTCGCTCACGGCGCGCACCCCCGAAGGAGAGCTCTGCGCCAGGCAGCCCCTGCGCGCGGTGATGTCCACCCGACCGGTGCCGGAGGCGGCCCGGATCCGTGGGGCCGACGGCCGCTTCGTCCAACTGGACACCCACGACCCCCGCGAGGCGCTCACCCGCCTGCGGGACCGCGGAGCGGCCCACGTCCTGGTGGAGGGCGGTCCCACCGTGGCGGCGGCCTTCCTCGCGGCGGATCTCGTGGACGAGCTGTGGCTGTACCAGGCACCCCTGCTGCTGGGCGCGGGCGCGTCCTCGGTGGCCGGGCTGGGCATCGGGACGCTCGCGGCGGCGTCGTCGTGGCGCGGTGATCACGTGGGGGTGCCGGACGGTGCAGTGGGGGCCGTGGGGGAGGACCTGCGGTGGCACCTGCGCCCGGCACCGTCATGAGGGCCCCGCGCTGACGGCCTCGCGCTGAGGGTCCCCCCGCTCAACGTCCCACGCCGCAGGTCCCACGGCGGATGCCCGCACGGCCAGCCCGGGCGGACGACGCACGGAACCAGCGGTGCGCCCCGAGCCTCTGCGCCACGCGGACCCCACCGCGCTCTCGGGCTGCGGCGCCACGGCGTCAGCGCCCCGACCAAGACATCGTGACCGACCGCGCACCGCTGCGCGGTCCACCACCCCCACAGGAGAGTTCTCGTGTTCACAGGAATCGTCGAAACCCAGGCCATCGTCCAGCGAGTGGAGCGCACGGCGCAGGACGCCGCCCGGCTCCACCTCACGGCGGGCACGCTCGTGGCGGACCTGCAGCGCGGCGGGTCACTGGCCGTGAACGGTGTGTGTCTCACCGCCGTGCCCGCTGACGGGTCCGAAGGCACGGACTTCACCGCAGATGTGATGGGGGAGACCCTGCGCCTGACCACCCTCGGCGAGCTGCGGCACGGCGACACCGTGAACGTGGAACGCTGCACGGCGGCCGGCCAGCGCCTGGACGGGCACGTGGTCCAGGGCCACGTGGACGGCGTGGGCCGGATCGTGTCCCGTACCCCGCACAGCGGGTGGGACACCGTGCGCGTGGCCGTGCCGGGGGAGCTCGCGCGGTACATCGCCGTGAAGGGCTCGATCGCGGTGGACGGGGTCTCCCTCACCGTCACCGCCGTGAACCGCCCCGGGGAGGACGAGGCGTGGTTCGAGGTGGGTGTGATCCCCGAGACGCTGCGGGTGACCACCCTGGGCACGCGTGCGCCGGGGGACCGGGTCAACCTGGAGGTGGACGTGCTCGCCAAGTACGCCGAGCGGCTGGCCGCGTGCGCCGCCGCGCCCGCGGGGGACGAGGTGCGCCTCGACTCCGTGCCGGACGCGGTCGCCGCGATCGCCTCGGGCGCGGCCGTGGTGGTCGTGGACGACGAGGACCGGGAGAACGAGGGCGACCTCGTCTTCGCCGCGCAGCACGCCACCCAACCGCTCATGGGCTTCACCGTGCGCCACAGCTCGGGCGTGGTGTGCGTGCCCATGCCGGGGGAGCGGGCCGACGCCCTGGGGCTGCCACCCATGACGGCGCACAACGAGGACGCCAAGGGCACCGCCTACACCGTCACGTGCGACGCCCGCGTGGGCATCACCACCGGCATCAGCGCCCGGGACCGGGCCCTGACCACCCGCCTGCTCGCCCTGCCCGGCACCACCGCGTCCGATCTCACCCGGCCCGGGCACATCCTCCCGCTGCGGGCCGTCCCCGGCGGCGTGCGGGAGCGCCCGGGGCACACGGAGGCCGCCGTCGAGCTCACCCGCCTGGCCGGGTGCGAGCCCGTGGGTGCCATCGCGGAGATCGTCGACGACGCCGGCCAGCCCCGCCGCGCGCCCGCCCTGCGCCGCTTCGCGGACGAGCACGGCCTCGTGATGATCAGCATCGCGGACCTCGTGCGCCACCTGGACGAGGTCGAGGCGCTCGCCGCGCGCGAGGACGGAGCGGCACGGGGACTCACCGCGTGAGCGCCGCAGAGCACCGCACGGCACAAGAGCACTGCCACGCGGAAGTGCACGGCCTCTCGGAAGAGCGCGGCCCTGCGGAAGGGCACCGCCCCGCCACGGCTCCGGCGCCCGGCCCCGTGCTGGAGCACTCCGAACCGGTCACGATCCCCACGGACCACGGGTCCTTCTCGGTGATCGGGTGGCGAGTGCCCGAGGGCCACGGCGCCCCCGCCACGGAGCACGTGTCGCTGACGGCACCCCCGCCGCCGGGCGAGGAGACGCTGCCCCCGCTCGTGCGGCTGCACTCGGAGTGCCTCACCGGGGACGTCCTCGGGTCCTGGCGCTGCGACTGCGGACCCCAGCTGCAGCTTGCGCTCGAGCGGATTCACAGGCACGGCGGCACCGTGCTGTACCTGCGCAACCACGAGGGCCGCGGCATCGGCCTGGTCAACAAGCTGCGGGCGTACAAGCTCCAGGACGCCGGGGCGGACACCGTGGACGCCAACACCATGCTCGGGCTGCCCGCCGAGGCTCGTGACTACACGGCGGCGGCGCGGATCCTCACCGCCATGAACCTCACCTCGATCCGCCTGCTCACCAACAACCCGGACAAGATCAGCAAGCTCGAGGCCCTCGGGATCACCGTGGTGGAAGCGGTGACCCACCAGGTGCCCGCCCGGACCGAGAACGTCGACTACCTGCGCGTCAAGCGCGACCGCATGCACCACCACCTCACCCACCTCACACCAGGAGAGAACTCATGAGCGGACACGGAGCCCCCACCACCGATGCCACGACCCTCGACGCCACCGGCCTGCGCGTGGCCGTGGTGGCCGCGAGCTGGCACACCACCATCATGGACGGGCTGCTCCGCGGCGCCCGGCGCGCGCTCGCGGACGCCCGCACCGGGCAGCTGCTGGAGGTCCGCGTCCCCGGCAGCTTCGAGCTGCCCGTCGCGGCGAGCCGCCTGGCCGGTGACGTGGACGCGGTGGTCGCGCTCGGCGTCGTGGTCCGCGGCGGGACCCCGCACTTCGACTACGTGTGCCACGCGGCCACCACCGGTCTCACCGAGGTCTCCGTGCGCACCGGGACCCCCGTGGGGTTCGGGCTGCTCACGTGCGACACCGAGCAGCAGGGGCTGGACCGCGCCGGGCTCGAGGGCTCCCAGGAGGACAAGGGTTACGAAGCCGCCCACGCGGCCCTGAGCACGGCACTCACCCTGGCCGCGCACGGGAGCTGACCCCGCCGAGGACCGCGACCCCGGCCCCGTGCGGTGAGCCACACCGCGGGACCGGGGCCCGCGTTCGGGGGAGCTGCACGCACGCATTACCCTGGAACGGTGAAAACCTTCGACGACCTCTTCACCGAACTCAGCGCCAAGGCGGCCCAGCGCCCCGAGGGCTCCAAGACCGTGGCGGAACTGGACTCCGGCGTGCACGGCATCGGCAAGAAGGTCGTGGAGGAGGCCGCCGAGGTCTGGATGGCGTGCGAGCACGAGACCCACGAGGAGGCCGCCGAGGAGATCTCGCAGCTGCTCTACCACCTCCAGGTCATGATGATCGCCAAGGGCATGACCCTCGAGGACGTCTACAAGCACCTCTGAGCCCGCACCGCGCGACGTGAGCACACCGCCGCGCTCGCCGGTCCCCACCGTCCCAGTCCGCTTTCGCGGGAAGGAATCCCATGCTGAGAGTCGCCGTGCCCAACAAGGGCGCGCTGTCCGAGTCCGCCACCACCATGCTCACGGAGGCCGGCTACCGGCAGCGGCGCAGCAGCCGCGAGCTCGTGCTCGTGGACAACGACAACGGGGTGGAGTTCTTCTACCTGCGCCCGCGTGACATCGCCATTTACGTGGGCGGGGGCACCCTGGACCTCGGCATCACGGGCCGTGACCTGCTTCTGGACTCCGGGGCCGACGCCGCCGAGGAGCTGTGCCTGGACTTCGCCCGCTCCACCTTCCGCCTGGCCGGTCCGCTCGGACAGTTCTCCTCGGTGCAGGACCTGCAGGGCAAGCGGATCGCCACGAGCTACCAGCTGCTGCTGGAGCAGCACCTCGCCGAGCAGGGCGTCGATGCCGAGGTGGTGCGCCTGGACGGCGCCGTGGAGTCCGCCATCCGGCTGGGCGTCGCGGACGCGATCGCGGATGTGGTGGAGACCGGCAACACCCTGCGGGCCGCGGGACTCGAGATCTTCGACGAGCCGATCATGAGGTCCGAGGCGCTGCTCATCCGGCGCGGGGACGAACCGGAGCCCGAGGGGCTGAGCGTGCTGCGGCGTCGTCTGCAGGGCGTGCTCGTGGCCCGGCAGTACGTGATGATGGACTACGACATCCGCGAGGAGCTGCTGCCGGCGGCCGTGGAGATCACCCCCGGCATGGAGGGCCCCACCATCTCCCCGCTGGGCCGGGACGGGGCGGTGGCGGTCCGCTCGATGGTCCGCAAGGCGGACACGAACAAGGTCATGGACGCGCTCTACGAGGTGGGGGCCCGGGCCATCCTGGTGTCCCCGATCCAGGCGGCGCGGATCTGACGAGCGCCCCGCCGCGATCCGTGCGGCGGGGGCGGGCACGGCGCAGCAGCACGAGCGAACGAGGAAGGGCGGCACAGATGGGTGTGGCGGTGCGGGTGATCCCGTGCCTGGACGTGGATGCCGGGCGCGTGGTCAAGGGTGTGAACTTCGAGAACCTGCGGGACGCGGGCGATCCCGTGGAGCTGGCGGCCCGCTACGACCTCGCGGGTGCGGACGAGCTCACGTTCCTGGACGTCACGGCGTCCTCGAGCGAGCGGGACACCATGTACGACGTGGTGGCGCGCACCGCGGAGAAGATGTTCATCCCCCTCACGGTGGGCGGCGGCGTGCGGACCCCGGAGGACGTGGACCGGCTGCTGCGGTGCGGCGCGGACAAGGTGTCGGTCAACACGGCGGCGGTGACGCGACCGGAGGTGATCGACGAGATCACCCGGCGCTTCGGCAACCAGGTGCTCGTGCTCTCGCTGGACGCCCGCCGCACCGGCAACACCGCCTCCGGCTTCGAGGTCACCACCCGCGGTGGTCGCACCCTCACCGGCATCGACGCCCTGGACTGGGCGCGGGAGGCCGAACGGCGCGGCGTGGGGGAGATCCTGCTCAACTCGATGGACGCGGACGGCACGCGGGAGGGCTTCGACCTGGAGATGATCGCCGCCGTGCGCGCCGTGGTGGGTGTGCCGCTGATCGCCTCGGGCGGCGCGGGTGCCCCCGAGCACTTCCCCCCGGCCGTCGCGGCCGGCGCGGACGCGGTGCTCGCCGCCTCGGTGTTCCACTTCGGACCGGACCACGCGATCGAGGACGTCAAGAACGCCCTGCGCGCCGCGGGCCACGAGGTGCGCTGATGACCGGCACGGACACTCCCCGCGAGGCGCAAGGCCACCCCGCCCTGGACCAGGAGATCGCGGCCCGTCTGAAACGGGACCCCGCGGGTCTCGTGGCCGCCGTGGTGCAGCAGCACGACACCGGCGAGGTGCTCATGCTCGGCTGGATGGACGACGAGGCCCTGCGCCGGACCCTGACCGAGGGCCGGGTGACGTTCTGGTCCCGTTCGCGCCAGGAGTACTGGCGCAAGGGGGACACCTCCGGCCACGTCCAGCGGGTGCACTCGGTGCACCTGGACTGCGACGGCGACGCCCTGCTCGTGAAGGTCGACCAGACCGGCGCGGCATGTCACACCGGTACCCGCACGTGCTTCGACGGGCGGAACCTGAACGCGGAACAGGCGGTCCAGTAGTGCAGGAGCTCGGCACCATCACCCCCACCCTCGAGGAGTTCCGCGAGTACGCGGCCACGCGCCGTGTGGTTCCTGTGCGGATGTTCGTGCTCGCGGACGCCCTGACCCCCGTGGGCCTCTACCGGGCGCTCGTCACGCGCGACGGTGCCGCCCGCCCGGGCACGTTCCTGCTGGAGTCCGCGGCCGAGGGTGGCGTGTGGTCGCGCTACTCGTTCGTGGGCGCGAGATCCGTGGCCACGCTCACCGCTCGGGACGGGCAGGCACACTGGCTCGGGGACGCCCCCTCCGGTGCACCCACGGACGGTGACCCGCTCGAGGCGCTGCGGGCGACCATGGAGCTGCTGCACACCGAGCCGTTCGAGGGCGTCCCCCCGCTCACCAGCGGCATGGTCGGGTTCGTGGGCTGGGAGGCGGTGCGTCGCTGGGAGAAGCTGCCGCACCCGCCCGAGGACGACCTGCACGTCCCCGAGCTCGCCATGAACCTGGTCTCCGACATGGCCGTGCACGACAGCAAGGACGGCACGGTCCTGCTGGTGGCCAACGCCGTGAACGTCAACGGCACGGACGAGAACGTTGACGCGGCCTACCACGACGCCGTGGCGCGCCTGGAGTCGATGCTGCGCCGGCTCGCCACCCCCCTGGAACGCACCACGGTGTCCGTGGCGCCGCCCGGCCCGGTGGACCTGGAGGCCGCCGTGGAGCAGTCCTGGGACCGGGAGCTGTTCATGTCCGCGATCGACCGCGGCAAGCAGGCCATCGTGGACGGCGAGATCTTCCAGGTGGTGGTCTCGCGCCGCTTCGAGACGGCGTGCGGCGCGGACTCCCTGGACGTGTACCGCACCCTGCGCCGGATCAACCCGAGCCCGTACATGTACCTCTACTCGTTCGAGGACGCCCACGGCAGGCCCTACTCGATCGTGGGCTCCTCGCCGGAGGCCCTCGTCACGGTCACGGGGCGCCAGGCCGTGACCCACCCGATCGCCGGATCGCGCCCGCGGGGGGCCACCGTGGACGAGGATCTCGCGCTCGGGGAGGACCTGCTCGCGGACGAGAAGGAGCGCGCGGAGCACCTCATGCTCGTGGACCTCGCGCGCAACGACCTCTCCAGGGTGGCCGAGCCCGGCAGCGTGGACGTCAGCGAGTTCATGGAGATCGAGCGCTTCAGCCACGTCATGCACCTGTGCTCCACCGTGGTCGCGCGGATGCGCGAGGACGTGACGGCCTATGACGTGCTGGCCGCCACCTTCCCGGCGGGAACCCTCTCCGGAGCCCCCAAGCCCCGGGCGCTGCAGCTGCTGGACGAGTACGAGCCCCTGCGCCGCGCGGTCTACGGCGGCGTGGTGGGCTACATGGACTTCGCCGGGAACATGGACATGGCCATCGCCATCCGCACCGCGCTGCTCCTCGAGGGCCGGGCCTACGTGCAGGCCGGCGGGGGTATCGTGGCGGACTCCGCCCCCGAGTCCGAGGCCCAGGAGTCGCTCAACAAGGCCACCGCCCCGCTGCGCGCCGCCCTGATCGCCCAGTCCCTGCGACCGCTCGCACCCTGAGCGCACCCGCACCGCACCCCCAGAGGAGCCGACCTTGCCGCGTCGCACCGCCCCCGCCGTCCTGAGCACGCTGCTGTGCGCGCTCGCGCTGTTCGGCACCACCACCCAGGCCTGGATCCACGCCGCCGTCACCACGTCCCTCCAGCCGGTCACGGTGGACGTCACGGGTGCCGACGCCGCGCCAGCCGTCACGGCCCTGGGTCTCGTGGCCGCCGTGGCCGCGGTGGCCTCCGCCCTGGGAGGGCGGATCCTGCGGACGGTCGTGGGCGTCGTCGTGGTCCTCGCCGGTGCGGGCGCGGTGGCCGCGGTGCTCGCCGTCACGGCGGACCCGCGGGCGGCGGCCCAGCCCGCCGTGGGCGCCCAGACCGGCGTGATCAGCGGCGGCGGCGAGTACGCCATGACCGCGTGGCCGTGGGCCGCCGTGGCGGCGGCAGTCCTGCTGGGCCTGTGCGGGATCTGGCTCGTGCTCGTGGCCCAGCGGGTGCGGGCTCGTGCGACCCAGCGCTACGACCGCGCGCCGCTCACGGGTGCCGCGGGTCCGCAGGACACCGCGGCGACCGGGCAGGACGTGACGGACGAGGGGTCGACGAGCGCGGCGGGCGCGTCGAGCACCCCGCCCGGTGAGACCCAGGCGGCCGACCACGCGGACGACATCGACACGTGGGACGCCCTGACCCGCGGCGAGGATCCCACGCGGAACACGTGAGACGCTGCCGCTTACCGGGCCCGGGTAGTGGCACAATGGGCACGGAGAAGACTCGGCCTCGCACCGCACGCGAGTACGTCACAACGAGAGCCTTGGGCTCAACCTGCACGGGAGAGTGGACACGCATGTCGAACACCGATCAGATCATCCTGGACCACACCGCCGCGGTGGGGCACGGCAACACCGTGGCCGCGTGGGCCTGCGTGGCCGTGATGACCGTGGGCGTCATCGTCGGCTGCGTCGGGTTCATCAACGCCTCCGTGCCCGTGACCGTGGTGGGCATCGGGTTCATCGTCGTGGGCCTCGTCGTGGGCGGCGTGCTCAAGGCCATGGGCTACGGCAAGGGCGGGGCGAAGACCACCGCGCACTGACCCCCGCGCCCGCTCGCGGGCGCGGTCAGGTTGAACGTCACCGGATGATGGCCGGCTCCTGGACACGGGGAGCTGGCCATCGTCATCAGCGTGGCGGGTGGGCGGCGCCGCCCCCCATCCGTCGACAGGCAAGGGAGTCTCATGACGCAGCAGGACACCGGCACGGTGCTGGACCAGATCATCGAGGGGGTGCGGGAGGACCTCGAGACGCGCAGGTCCGCAGTGAGTCTGCAGGAGGTGCAGCGCGCGGCGGCAGAGCAGACGCCGGCGCTGGACGCCGAGGCGGCGCTGCGGGGCTCGGACCCCGCCGCCGTGCAGGTCATCGCCGAGGTCAAGCGCTCCAGCCCCTCCAAGGGGGCCCTGGCCGAGATCACGGACCCCGCCGCCCTCGCGGCCGCCTACGAGCGGGGTGGCGCCTCCGCCATCTCCGTGCTGACCGAGCAGCGACGCTTCGGCGGCTCGCTGGAGGACCTCGACGCCGTGCGCCGCGCGGTGGGGATCCCGGTGCTGCGCAAAGACTTCGTGGTGGAGGACTACCAGGTGTGGGAGGCCCGGGCCCACGGGGCGGACATCGTGCTGCTCATCGTGGCCGCGCTGGACGACCACACCCTGGCCAGGCTGCTCGAGCTCACCCACCACCTGGGGATGCACGCCCTCGTGGAGACGCACACGGAGGCGGAGATCGACCGCGCGGTCGCGGCCGGCGCCCGCATCATCGGTGTCAACACCCGCAACCTCAAGACCCTCGAGGTGGACGTGGACACGTTCGGCCGCCTGGCCCGCCGGCTGCCCCAGGACGCGGTGGTCGTGGC
Organism: Kocuria rhizophila; assembly: GCF_003667225.1. GTDB lineage: Bacteria > Actinomycetota > Actinomycetes > Actinomycetales > Micrococcaceae > Kocuria > Kocuria rhizophila. The sequence continues at coordinate 15,691 of NZ_RCOM01000025.1, read as the reverse complement.
GGAGTCGGGAATCGTGGGCGAGGACCAGGTGCGGCTGTACGCCGGGCACGGGGCCAACGCCGTGCTCACGGGGGAGGCGCTCGTGACCGCCGAGGACCCGTCCCAGCGGATCTCGCGGTTCCGCGAGGTGGGCGCCCTGGCACGGGGCGAGTTCCTGGAGGGGGCCACCCCTCCCGCGGCCCAGGCGGAGCACGCCGCCTCGCAGGCCGCCGGCACCGACTCCGCCGAGAACACCGGTTCGCTGCGCAACGCGCCAGGTCCCTACTTCGGGGACTTCGGCGGGCGCTGGATGCCCGAGTCCCTCGTGGCGGCCCTCGACGAGCTCACGGAGACGTTCGAGAAGGCCCGCACGGACGACGAGTTCCAGGCGGAGTTCCAGCGGCTCTGCCGGGACTACGCGGGCCGCCCCTCCCTGCTCACCGAGGCCGAGCGCTTCGGCGCCGAGCTGGGCGTGCGGGTGTTCCTCAAGCGCGAGGACCTCAACCACACCGGCTCCCACAAGATCAACAACGTGCTCGGGCAGGCGCTGCTGGCCCGCCGCATGGGCAAGACCCGTCTGATCGCGGAGACCGGCGCGGGCCAGCACGGCGTGGCCACCGCAACCGCCGCCGCGCTGTTCGGCATGGACTGCACGGTGTACATGGGCGAGGAGGACACCCGGCGCCAGGCGCTGAACGTCGCGCGCATGCGCCTGCTGGGCGCCGAGGTGGTGGCCGTGACCAATGGCTCGCGCACCCTCAAGGACGCCATCAACGAGGCCCTGCGGGACTGGGTGGCTTCCGTGGACACCACCCACTACCTGCTGGGAACCGCCGCCGGTCCGCACCCGTTCCCGGCCATGGTGCGCTACTTCCACGAGCAGATCGGTGAGGAGGCGCGGGCGCAGATCCTCGAACAGGCCGGGCGCCTTCCGGACGCCGTGACCGCGTGCGTGGGCGGCGGCTCCAACGCGATCGGCATCTTCCACGGCTTCCTGGACGACGCCTCGGTGCAGCTCTACGGCAACGAGGCCGGGGGCGACGGCGTGTCCACCGGCCGCCACGCCGCGACCATCTCCCTGGGCCGCCCGGGTGTGCTGCACGGGGCGAAGACGTTCCTGATGCAGGACACGGACGGCCAGACCGTGGAGTCCCACTCCATCTCCGCGGGCCTGGACTACCCGGCCGTGGGCCCGGAGCACTCCTACCTGCACTCGATCGGCCGGGTGGCGTACGAGGCCGTCACGGACCAGCAGGCCATGGACGCGTTCCGGCTGCTGTGCCGCACCGAGGGGATCATCCCCGCGATCGAGTCCTGCCACGCGCTGGCGGGCGCCCGTGAGGTTGCCTCCCGGTGGGTCGGTGAGCTCGGGCCCGAGGCCGCCGCCCAGAAGATCATCGTGGTGTCCCTCTCCGGGCGCGGCGACAAGGACGTGGCCACGGCCGCGGAGTGGTTCGACATGCTCCCGGACGACAGCCACGAGGAACGCGTCGCGCAGAAAGGCGAGCAGCTGTGAGCACCACCGCACACCCCTTGAACTCCGAGAGCTCCGAGAACTCTGAGAGCACCGCCGGGAGCCTGACCGGGCGGATCGTGCCGCAGAACCTGTCCCGGGCGGGCGACTCCGCCCTGTCCCGCAGGATCGAGCAGTGCCGGGAGCAGGGCCGACCCGCACTCGTGGGCTACCTCCCCGCGGGGTACCCCACGGTGGCGGAGTCCGTCGAGGCAGCCGTGGCCCTCGGGCGCAACGGCGCGGACGTCATCGAGATCGGGATCCCCTACTCTGACCCCGTCATGGACGGCCCCGTGATCCAGGCCGCCACCACCGAGTCCCTGGCCAACGGCTTCCGCGTCTCGGACGTGTTCACCGTGGTGCGCGCCGTGGCCGAGCAGACGGATGCCGTTCCCGTGGTCATGACCTACTGGAACCCCGTGCTGCAGACCGGTGTGGGCGAGTTCGCCCGCCGGTTGAGCGAGGCCGGAGGAGCGGGGATCATCACCCCGGACCTGATCCCGGACGAGGCCGGTGAGTGGTTCGCGGCCTCCGAGGAGCACGGGCTGGACCGGATCTTCCTGGTGGCCCCGTCCACCACGCGCGAGCGCATGGACATGACCGTGCACGCGTCGTCGGGCTTCGTGTACGCGGTGTCCGTGATGGGCGTGACGGGTGCGCGGGACAGCGTGTCCTCCGCCGCGGAGGACGTGGTGGCGCGTGCCCGTGCGGCCGGTGCGGAGCGGGTGTGCGTGGGCCTGGGGGTCTCCACGCGCGAGCACGTGCTGGAGATCGGAGAGTACGCGGACGGTGTCATCGTGGGCACGGCGCTCGTGCGCGCACTGCGGGACGGCGGTCCCGAGGCCGTGGGACGCCTGGCCGCCGAGCTCGCGGGACGAGCGTGAGGGGCCTCGTGGTCCCGGCGTCCATCCCCTCGCCGGCGATCAGCAGCATCCACATCGGCTTCCTCACCATCCACTTCTACGCGCTGTGCATCCTGCTGGGCATGGCGCTGGCCGTGTGGCTGACCATGCGGCGCTGGACCCGGCGCGGGCAGGACCCGGACGTGCTGGGGGACATCGTCTTCTGGGCGGTGCTCGCCGGGATCGTGGGCGCCCGTGCTTACCACGTGCTCATCACCGACCCCATGGGCTACTTCGGCCCGGGTGCCGATCCGTGGGACGTCTTGCGGATCTGGGAGGGCGGGATCGGCATCATGGGCGCGGTCACCGCCGGTGCCGGCGCCGCGTGGCTGGTGTGCCGCCGCTACGGTCTGCCGCTGCACGTCTTCGCGGACTGCGTGGCCCCGGGGCTGCTGCTCGCCCAGGCCATCGGCCGCTGGGGCAACTGGTTCAACCAGGAGCTCTTCGGCAAACCCACCACGCTGCCCTGGGGCCTGGAGATCTCCCCGAGCTCTGCCAACTTCCCGCCGGGGCTGCCCCCGGACACCCTGTTCCACCCCACGTTCCTCTACGAGAGCCTGTGGGACCTGCTGGGTGTGGTGCTCCTGCTCCTCGCCGAGCGCCGGATGCGCGTGACCCACGGCCGGGTCTTCGCGCTCTACATGGTGTACTACGGCGTCGGGCGGCTGTTCATCGAGATGTTCCTGCGCGTGGACCCGGCCCTCATGGTGCTCGGGGTGCGTGTGCACGTGTGGACGTCCCTGCTGATCGTGCTCGGGGGTCTGGTGCTGTTCCTCGTCCTGGGGCGCCGGGTCCGGCGGACGGGGCCCACCACGCCGGCCGCCACGGTGGCGGGAGCCGCGCCGAGCGCGGACTGAGCGCACCGCCCACCCGCGCGGCCACCGCCCCGGGCACCGGATCCGTCGACCTGTGACCCGGGGCGTTGCCGTGTCCAGCATGTGGACCGTGTCCACATGCTGGGATAACCCGGTGGGGCCGGGTTGTGATCTGAGCAACGTGCTACGTTACCGGAGCACCGCGTGGGAACCGCCACCCCGGGCTCCCACCGGTGCCGATCCACGGCTTCCCACGAAGCCGCATCCTTTCCGCAACGGGGCGGACACAGGCGTCACCTGGATCCCACGACGTCCGCCGCGCACCCACCGAGTGTTCCCGGGCATCGTCGACGCACCAGACCAGCCCACCCCTTGGTGAGGAGCTCCGTCATGAGTCAGCAGCACGCGCCCCACTCGGCGCCCCGCGAGCACGAGCCCGCAGCCCACGCGCCCACCGGGCCCGGCCCGGAGGTCGTCTCTCCCTTCGAGCGGTTCTCCGCCGTGCCCCAGGACCAGGGGCTGTACCGCGCGGAGGACGAGAAGGACGCGTGCGGCCTCGCGGTGGTCGCCACCCTGAACGGCACGGCCTCCCACGACATCGTGGACGCCGCCCTGACCGCGCTGCGCAACCTCGAGCACCGCGGCGCGGTGGGCGGGGACGAGGGCACGGGCGACGGCGCCGGCATCCTCACCCAAATCCCGCACGACTTCCTGCGGCAGAGCGTGGACTTCCGACTGCCGCCGCGCGGTTCCTACGCCGTGGGCACGGCGTTCATGCCCACCGGCGGAGCCCACCTGTCCGAGCTCAAGGCAGCTCTCGAGGACCTCGCGCGCGCCGAGCAGCTCACGGTGCTGGGCTGGCGGGACGTCCCGGTGGTCGAGGATGCCGTGGGGGCCTCCGCCCGCGCGGTGATGCCCACGTTCGTGCAGGTCTTCGTCGCGGCCGCGGGCGCGGCGGACGCTGCCGCGTCCCCGTCCGCCGACGGTGCGGCGTCGTCGGAGCGGGACGCCGCGCAGCTGGAGCTGGACCAGCGGGTCTTCCGCGTGCGCAAGCGGGCCCAGAACAAGTTCGGGATCTACTTCCCGTCCTTCTCCTCCCACACGCTCGTGTACAAGGGCATGCTGAGCACGGCGCAGCTGGAGCCGTTCTACCCGGACCTCTCCGACCCCCGCTTCACCACCGAGCTGGCCGTGGTGCACTCCCGGTTCTCCACCAACACCTTCCCGTCCTGGCCCCTGGCCCAGCCCATGCGCACCCTGGCGCACAACGGGGAGATCAACACCGTGGTGGGCAACCGCAACTGGATGCGCGCCCGGCAGTCCTCGATGTCCGGCGCCGTGCTGGGCCGCCAGCCCGAGGACCTCTACCCGATCTGCTCCGAGGGCGCCTCCGACTCCCAGTCCCTCGATGAGGTCGCGGAGCTGCTGCAGCTCGCGGGACGCCCGATCACCGAGACCATGCTGATGCTGATCCCGGAGGCCTGGCAGAATCACGAGAGCATGGACCCCCGGCTCAAGGCGTTCTACGAGTACCACTCAACCCTCATGGAGCCGTGGGACGGGCCGGCGTGCGTGTCGTTCACGGACGGCGTGCGCGTGGGGTCCGTGCTGGACCGCAACGGGCTGCGCCCGGGGCGCTTCTGGCAGACCGAGGACGGCCTCGTGGTCTTCGCGTCCGAGGTGGGCGTGGTGGACGTGGGGGACCGCCGTGTGGTCCGCAAGGGCCGGGTGGCACCCGGCACCATGTTCCTCGTGGACACCCGGGCCGGGCGGATCGTGGAGGACGCCGAGATCAAGGAGGAGCTCGCCGCCGCGAAACCCTGGGAGGACTGGGTGCGGGAGTCGGTCCGGCCGGTCTCCGAGCTCCCCGAGCGTGAGCACATGAGCCACCCCGCCCACTCCGTGCGGCTGCGGCAGAAGACCTTCGGCTACACCGAGGAAGAGCTCAAGATGATCGTGGGCCCCATGGCCGCGGCGGGCGCCGAGCCCATCTACGCGATGGGCACCGACACCCCCGTGGCCGTGCTCTCCAACCGGTCGCGGCTGCTCTACGACTACTTCGTGCAGTCCTTCGCACAGGTCACCAACCCCCCGCTGGACGCCATCCGCGAGGAGCTCGTGACCTCCATGGCGGGCGCCGTGGGGCCCATGGCCAACATGCTCTCCACCGCTCAGACCCGCACGCGGCAGATCCGCCTGGACTTCCCGGTCATCGACAACGACCAGCTGGACCAGTTCGCCCACCTGGAGGACGACGACGGCGCGTCGCTGAGTCTGCGCGTGCGCGGGCTCTACCGGCCCGTGGACGGCGCGCGCTCGCTGCGCGACCGGATCGCGGAGATCTGTGAGAAGGTCTCCGCCGCGGTCAACCGCGGTGTGCAGTTCGTGATCATCTCGGACCGGGACTCCAACGGGGCGTGGGCTCCGATCCCGTCCCTGCTGCTGACCTCCGCGGTGCACCACCACCTGCTGCGCTCGGCCACCCGCACCAGGGTGGCGCTGATCGTGGAGTCCGGGGACGTGCGGGAGGTCCACCACGTGGCGCTGCTGCTGGGCTACGGAGCCTCCGCCGTGAACCCGTACCTGGCCATGGAGTCCGCCGAGGAGCTCGTGCGCCGCGGTGAGGTCACCGGCGTCACCGAGGAGCAGGCCGTGGCGAACCTCATCACGGCGCTCGGCAAGGGCGTGCAGAAGATCATGTCCAAGATGGGCATCTCCACCGTGCAGTCCTACTGCGGTGCCCAGACCTTCGAGGCGCTCGGGCTGTCCAGCGAGCTCGTGGCGGACTACTTCTCCGGAACCCGCACGCAGATCGAGGGCGTGGGCCTGGACGTCATTGCCGCGGAGACCGAGGCGCGGCACCGGCTCGCGTACCCGGAGGACGGCGTCACCGAGCCCCACCGGGACCTCGCGACCGGCGGAGAGTACGACTGGCGCCGCGAGGGGCCCCGCCACCTCTTCGACCCCCACACGGTGTTCCGGCTGCAGCACGCCACGCGCACGGGGCGCTACGACATCTTCAAGTCCTACACGCAGCGGGTGGACAGCCAGGCCCGGGAGATCGCGTCCCTGCGCGGGCTGATGAGCTTCGCCTCCACCCGGGAGCCGGTGGACATCGACGAGGTCGAGCCCGTCAGCGAGATCGTCAAGCGCTTCTCCACCGGTGCCATGAGCTACGGCTCCATCTCCATGGAGGCGCACGAGACCCTCGCGATCGCCATGAACCGGCTGGGCGGGAAGTCCAACACGGGCGAGGGCGGCGAGGACGTGGAGCGGCTCGTGGACCCCGAGCGCCGCTCCGCCATCAAGCAGGTGGCCTCGGGACGCTTCGGCGTCACGAGCCTCTACCTGGCCTCCGCCGACGACCTGCAGATCAAGATGGCCCAGGGCGCCAAGCCCGGTGAGGGCGGCCAGCTCATGGCCCAGAAGGTCTACCCGTGGATCGCCCGCACCCGGCACTCCACCCCCGGGGTGTCCCTGATCTCTCCGCCGCCGCACCACGACATCTACTCGATCGAGGACCTGGCGCAGCTCGTCTACGACCTCAAGCGCGCCAACCCCAGGGCGCGCGTGCACGTCAAGCTCGTCTCGGAACGGGGCATCGGCACCGTGGCGGCGGGCGTGACCAAGGCCAAGGCCGACGTCGTGCTGGTGTCCGGCCACGACGGCGGCACGGGCGCCGCGCCGCTGAACTCGCTCAAGCACGCGGGCATGCCGTGGGAGCTGGGACTCGCCGAGACCCAGCAGACCCTGCGGCTCAACGGGCTGCGCGAACGCGTGGTGGTGCAGGCGGACGGGCAGCTCAAGACCGGCCGGGACGTCGTCGTGGCCGCCCTGCTGGGCGCCGAGGAGTTCGGCTTCGCCACCGCCCCGCTCGTGGTGGAGGGCTGCATCATGATGCGCAAGTGCCACCTGGACACGTGCCCCGTGGGCGTGGCCACCCAGAACCCCGAGCTGCGCTCGCGGTTCACGGGCAAGGCGGAGCACGTGGTGAACTTCTTCGAGTTCATCGCCCAGGAGGTGCGCGAGCACCTTGCGGAGCTCGGCTTCCGCAGCATCGCGGAGGCCGTGGGCCACGCGGAGGTGCTGCGCACCCGGGAGGCCGTCGAGCACTGGAAGGCCAAGGGACTGGACCTGAGCCCCGTGCTGGACTCCTTCCGCGCGGAGGGCGTCACGGACGGGCTGCGCAACACCACGTCGCAGGACCACGAGCTGGAGAAGCACTTCGACAACCGGCTCATCCCGCTCGCGGCACCGGCCATCGAGCGCGCGGAGCCCGTGCGGGTCCAGGAACGCGTGGTCAACACGGACCGTGCGGTGGGGACCATGCTCGGCTACACGGTCACGAACGCCCTGGGCACGCGCGAGCTGCCGGACGACACGATCGACGTGACCCTCACCGGTGAGGCGGGCCAGTCGCTCGGCGCCTTCATCCCGCGCGGCATCACGCTGCGTCTCGAGGGGGACGCCAACGACTACACCGGCAAGGGGCTCTCCGGCGGGCGGATCGTGGTGCGGCCACCGCGGGACGCGGGCTTCACGGCCCACGAGAACGTGATCGCGGGCAACGTGATCGGCTACGGCGCCACGAGCGGTGAGATGTTCTTCAACGGCGTGGTGGGCGAGAGGTTCCTGGTCCGCAACTCGGGCGCCACCGCAGTGGTCGAGGGCATCGGGGACCACGGCTGCGAGTACATGACCGGCGGCGTCGCGCTCGTGCTCGGTGAGACCGGACGCAACTTCGGCGCCGGCATGTCCGGGGGAGTGGCCTACGTGCTGGACCTGGACGAGACGGATGTGAACCGGCAGGCCCGTGCCAACGGCGACCTGCAGCTCGGGCACCTGGACGGCAACGACCGCGAGCTGGTGCTGGAGCTGCTCAAGCGCCACGGCGAGGAGACGGGCTCCGATTTCGCCGCCACGCTGCTCGCGGACCCGCAGCACAGCCTGACCCGCTTCACCAAGGTGCTGCCGCGGGACTACTCCGCGGTGCTGGCACTGCGCAACGAGGCCGAGGCCGAGGGCGAGGACCCGGACGGCGACGGCACCTGGCACAAGATCCTGGAGGCGACCCGACGTGGCTGATCCCCGTGGTTTCCTGACCGTCCGCGAGCGCGCGGACCGTCCCAAGCGTCCCGTCCCGGTGCGCCTGATGGACTGGAAGGAGGTGCAGCAGCGCCAGGAGGCCGGTGTGCTCCACCAGCAGGCCGGGCGCTGCATGGACTGCGGCGTGCCCTTCTGCCACCAGGGGTGCCCGCTGGGCAACCTGATCCCGGAGTGGAACGACCTGGTGTGGCGGGAGCAGTGGGGCGAGGCGTCCGAGCGGATGCACGCCACCAACAACTTCCCCGAGTTCACCGGCCGGGTCTGCCCGGCGCCGTGCGAGTCCTCGTGCGTGCTGGGCATCAACCAGGATCCCGTGACCATCAAGCAGGTGGAGTACGCGATCGGGGAGAAGGCGTTCGAGGACGGCCTGATCGAGCCGTGCATCCCGCAGCGGCTCGTGGGCCGGACCGTCGCGGTGGTCGGCTCCGGTCCCGCCGGGCTCGCGGCGGCCCAGCAGCTCACGCAGGCGGGGGTCACGGTGGCCGTGTACGAGCGCGACGACCGCATCGGCGGGCTGCTGCGCTACGGCATCCCCGACTTCAAGCTGGAGAAGTCGGTGCTGGAACGCCGACTGGACGTCATGCGCCAGGAGGGTACGCGCTTCCGACCGGGCGTGGAGATCGGCCGGGACATCACGTGGGACGTGCTGCGCCGGCGGTACGACGCCGTGGTCGTGGCCACGGGTGCCACACGGCCCCGTGAGCTGGAGATCCCCGGGCGGGACCTCGACGGGATCCACCCCGCGATGGACTACCTGGTGCGCTCCAACAGGCACGTGGCGGGGGACGAGGTCCCGGACCTGGTGGACGCGCGCGGCAAGCACGTGATCGTGCTGGGAGGCGGGGACACCGGCTCCGACTGCATCGGCACTGCCCTGCGACAGGGGGCCGCGTCCGTGACGTCGCTGGCCATCGGCCGCAAGCCGCCCGTGGACCGGGCGGACGAGGAGCCGTGGCCCATGATGCCCAAGGTCTTCGAGGTCTCCACGTCCCACGAGGAGGGCGGGGAGCGCACCTTCCTGGCCTCCACCGTGGAGTTCGTGGGGGAGGACGGGCACGTCACCGGACTGCGCGTGGCCGAGACCGAGTACCGCGAGGACGGCTCCCGCGGCCCCCGTCCCGGGACCGAGGAGGTGCTGCCCGCTGACCTCGTGCTGCTGGCCCTCGGGTTCACGGGCAACGAGTCGGAGCAGCTCACGGAGCAGCTGCCCGTGGCGCTGGACGGTCGCGGCAACGTGGCACGGGACGAGAGCTACATGACCGAGGTGGACGGCGTGTTCTCGTGCGGAGACGCCGGGCGCGGTCAGTCGCTCGTGGTCTGGGCCATCGCGGAGGGTCGCGCGTGCGCCGCGAACGTGGAGCGCCACCTCACGGGCCAGACCCGGCTGCCGGAGCCCGTGGCACCCTCGGAGCGCGCGATCGACCTGAGCCTGTGAGGCCCGCCGCGGCGGTCCCCGGCCCACAGCCGCGGACGCCGGCCCGGCGGCGTCGTGCCCCGCGCGGCGGGTGTGACGCAGCGTGCGGCGCCTGGTAAGCGGGCTCATGTTCTTCGAGCGCCCGGGATTGTTAGGCTGGAGGCAACATCGGCGGAGCGGCCGCGGCCACGCAGCATCGGCAGCGTGACCCGGCCGCTTCCGCTGTGTGTGACAACCATCCGTTCTTCGAGAAGGAGTCACCCCATGCGTCGAGCGAAGATCGTGGCCACCATCGGCCCCGCCATCTCCTCGTACGAGAACATCACCCAGGCGATCCGGGCCGGCATGAACGTGGCCCGCCTGAACATGAGCCACGGGGACCACTCCGTGCACAGCGCCTCCTACGAGAACATCCGCCGGGCCAGCGAGGAGCTCGACACCACGGTGGCGATCCTCGCGGACCTGCAGGGCCCCAAGATCCGCCTGGGCAACTTCTCGGACGGCCCGCACGAGCTGGAGGTCGGTGACACCTTCACGATCACCGTCCGGGACGTGCCCGGGACCCGGGAGATCTGCTCCACCACCCACAAGGGCCTGCCCGGGGACGTCTCCGTGGGGGACCCGTTGCTGATCGACGACGGCAAGGTGGCCCTGCGCGCCACCGGGGTCACGGACACGGACGTCACCACCGAGGTGGTCGTGGCCGGACCGGTCTCCGACCACAAGGGCATCAACCTGCCGGGCGTGGCCGTCAACGTCCCTGCCCTCAGCGACAAGGACGAGGCGGACCTGCGCTGGGCGCTGCAGCGCGGCGTGGACATCATCGCGCTGTCCTTCGTGCGGGACGCCAAGGACATCACCCGGGTGCACGAGATCATGGCGGAGGAGGGTCGCAAGATCCCCGTGATCGCCAAGATCGAGAAGCCCCAGGCGGTGGACGCGCTGCACGAGATCATCGACGCGTTCGACGGCATCATGGTGGCCCGCGGCGACCTCGGTGTGGAGCTTCCGCTCGAGGCCGTCCCGATCGTCCAGAAGCGTGCGATCGAGCTGGCACGCCGCTGGGCCAAGCCGGTCATCGTGGCCACCCAGGTGCTGGAGTCCATGATCGACAACCCGCGCCCCACGCGCGCCGAGGCCTCGGACTGCGCCAACGCCGTGCTCGACGGCGCGGACGCGGTCATGCTCTCGGGCGAGACCTCCGTGGGCAAGTACCCCATCAAGACGCTCGAGACCATGGCGAGCATCATCGAGGCCACGGAGACCGAGGGCATGGACCGGATGCCGCCGCTCGGCACCGAGCCGCGGACCCGCGGGGGCGCGGTCACCCGCGCGGCGGTGACCATCGCCCGGCAGCTGGACGTCCCCTACATCTGCACCTTCACGCAGTCCGGGGACTCCGCACGCCGGCTCTCCCGCCTGCGGCCCGACCGTCCCATCCTGGCCTTCACGCCCGAGAAGAGCGTGCAGTCCTGGTTGCAGCTGCTCTGGGGTGTGCAGCCCATCCGCGTGGACCGCGTGGAGCACACGGACGAGATGACCCGTCAGGTGGACCACCACCTGCTGCAGTACGACCTCGCGGACACGCAGGACATGGTCGTGATCTGCGCCGGCTCGCCCCCGGGGCACGCCGGGTCCACCAACCTGGTGAAGGTGCACCGGGTGGGGGACCTCCAGGACGCGGGGGAGGCCCCGCAGCGCGAGCCGCACGAGGGTGTGGGCCCGTGGCGGGAGACGCTGCGCGGGTCCGGTTCCTGGCGCGAGCCGTGAGCCGGTGACCGGCTGACCGGCGCGCTCCCGGTCTGACGGGGCGCCGTGGACGACGACGCGGGGTGCGGATCCGAGGGATCGGCACCCCGCGTCGTCGTCGTGGTGACCGCCCACCGGGCCCGCCCGGGGGCAGGTGCCGGTCCGGAGGGCGGAGCGGGTCCTGTGCGGACGGCCGCCCGGAAACGACGTACGGCCCCGCGTCAACGGGGCCGTACGTCGTGGTGCTCTGACCAGGTGATTCGTGGTGCCCAAGGTGGGACTCGAACCCACACATGTCTCCATACCGCATTTTGAGTGCGGCGCGTCTGCCAATTCCGCCACTTGGGCCCGGACCGTGCGTCAGCCGCCGCGGATCGCCGAGGGATCCGGGGGCTTCGGGGCCGGTGCGGCTCACAGCCTACATGATGGGACTAGCATGGCAGGGACACCGGGCGCTCCGCCGGTGACCCCGTCCGGCGCGGCGGTGTGCTGTGTCTCACGGGGCGCCGGGGCCGCTCCCGTGGTTGGATGCGGTGTCGAGAACATCGTGACCACCTCGAGACCAGGAGTGCCCGTGACGGATATGCCGACCACCCCCGACCCTGACCCCGCCACGGCGGAGGAGCAGGGCGAGCAGGAGACCGCCTCGACCGCGGGTGCCACGGGTTCCGCCCCCCGGACGGTGGTCGTGGCCGAGGACGAGGCCCTGATCCGCATGGACGTCGTGGAGATGCTCGAGGACGCCGGCTACCGCGTGGTGGCCCAGGCCGAGAACGGCGAGCAGGCGGTGGCCCTGGCCACCGAGCACCGCCCGGACCTCGTGCTGATGGACGTCAAGATGCCCGTGATGGACGGCATCACGGCCGCGGAGCAGATCGCCGCGGACCGGATCGCCCCCGTGGTCCTGCTGACCGCCTTCAGCCAGCGCGAGCTCGTGGAGCGCGCCCGCGAGGCCGGGGCCATGGCCTACGTGGTCAAGCCGTTCACCGTGGACGACGTGGTCCCCGCGATCGAGATCGCCATGTCCCGCTTCGAGGAGATCGCGGCACTCGAGAACGAGGTCGCGGACATGAAGGAGCAGTTCGCCACCCGCAAGCTCGTGGAGCGCGCCAAGTCTCTGCTGCAGTCCAAGATGGGGCTGTCCGAGCCCGAGGCGTTCCGCTGGATCCAGAAGACCTCCATGGACCGCAGGCTGTCCATGCGCCAGGTCGCGGAGGCCATCATCAACCAGGTGGCCTGAGCGTCCCCCAGCTCCCTGTCCGGGGGTGCCCCTAGGATGGGTGCGTGACCGAGACGAGCCAGCAGCCCAGCCAGGATCCGAGCACGCCCCGCACGGTGGTGATCGGCGAGAAGACCGACGCCCCGCAGCAGGTGCCCCTGCCCGAGCCGGTGTCCCGCCCCGATCGGAGACTGCTGCTCATCGACGGGCACTCCCTGGCGTTCCGGGCCTTCTTCGCGCTGTCGCGCGCCGCCGAGTACGGCGGCGGTCCCGGATTCGTGACCTCCGACGGAGTGCACACGGAGGGTGTCTACGGCTTCGTGAACACCATGGTCAAGCTGGTGCGCGAGGAGAAGCCCACCCACCTGGTGGTCTCCTTCGACCTCGAGGGCCCCACGCTGCGCTCCCAGGAGTACGGGGAGTACAAGGGCGGCCGCGACGAGACTCCCGAGGAGTTCCACGGCCAGGTTCCCAACATCCAGCGCGTCCTGGAGGCGCTGGGCGTTCCGATCGTCACCATGGAGGGCTACGAGGCGGACGACGTCCTTGCCACGCTGGCCTCCCGTGCCGCTGCGGACGACTTCGAGGTCCTCGTGTTCTCCGGGGACCGGGACGCGTTCCAGATGATCACGGACCACGTGAACGTGGTCTACCCCGGCCGCACACCCTCGGACCTGCGGCGCATGGACGCGGCCGCCGTCTTCGAGAAGTACAAGGTGGCACCCCAGAACTACCCCGATCTCGCCGCGCTCACGGGGGAGACCGCGGACAACCTCCCGGGTGTCCCGGGGGTGGGCCCCGGATTCGCGGCCAAGTGGATCACCGCCTACGGCCCCGTGGAGTCCCTGCTGGAGCACGCCGCGCAGATCACCGGCAAGAAGGGGGAGGCCCTGCGCGAGAACGAGGACCTCGTGCGGCGCAACCGCAAGCTCAACCGGCTGGTCACGGACCTGCCCCTGGACATCGACCTGTCCACCGCGGTGCTTCCGCGGGCCGACGCCGAGCGCGTGGGCGAGGTGTTCGACGAGCTCGAGTTCGGCTCCCAGCTGCGCGGACGCCTGCTGGACGCCTTCGGCGGGGACGTTCCCGCGGACGACGCCGCCGTGCTCGCCCCCGTCACGGACGTCACCGTGGTGCGCGCCGCCCAGGAGTTCGCCGACTGGCTGGCCGTGCAGGAGGACGGAGTGCCCGTGGTCGTGCGCCGGCTGTCCCCGGACCCCAAGGCGCTCAGCGGGGAAGAGGTCACCACGCTCGTGCTCACCGGGGACACGGGTGCCGTGGTCGATCTCGTGGCGGCGGACGAGGACCTCACGCACGCCGTGGAGTCCTGGCTCGGGGACGCCGCGGCCCCCAAGATCGTGGACGGCCTCAAGGACCTTTACCACGGGCTGATCCAGCGGGGCATCGACCTCGCGGGGGTCGTGGACGACGTCCAGCTCTCGGGCTACCTGGTGCGGCCCGCGCTGCGCTCCTACGAGCTGGAGGCCCAGCTGGCCCAGCACCTCGAGGTCGAGGTTCCCGCGGCGGAGGACACCGCCGGGGATGCGCACGGGCAGACCGAGCTCGCCCTGGACGAGGAGGACAGGCTCGGCGGCGTGAGCGAGGCGGTGCTGGTGCGCGAGGCCACCCTCGGTCGCGCGTGCCGGGACCTCAGCGAGCACCTGCGCGGGCTGCTGGAGGCGGACGGGCAGCTCGGACTGCTCACCGAGCTCGAGATGCCGCTCGCGGTGATCCTCGCCCGCATGGAGGCCACCGGGATCGCGATGGACCGCCCGGGAATCGACGCCCTGTTCGAGGACCTGCAGCACCCCATCGACCAGGCATTCGAGCAGGCCCAGGCGCAGCTCGACCACGAGGTCAACCTGGGTTCCACCAAGCAGCTGCAGGCCGTGATGTTCGACGAGCTGGGACTGCCCAAGACCAAGAAGACCAAGACCGGCTACACCACGGACGCCGCCGCCGTGGCGGACCTGATCGGCAAGGTCTCCCCGGACACCCCCGGCTCCCGGTTCCTGGTGGCCCTGATGCACTGGCGCGAGTACTCCAAGCTCAAGCAGATCGTGGCGGGCCTGCGGGACGCGATCGCGGACGACGGCCGCATCCACACCACCTACCAGCAGACCGTGGCGGCCACCGGGCGGCTCTCCTCCACGGGCCCCAACCTGCAGAACATCCCGGTGCGCACCGAGCAGGGGCAGCGCATCCGGGACGTCTTCGTGGTGGGGGAGGACGCCACGGGTCCTTTCGAGTGCCTGATGACCGCGGACTACTCCCAGATCGAGATGCGCATCATGGCGCACCTGTCCGGGGACGAGGGGCTGATCGAGGCCTTCCGGGGCGGTGAGGACCTGCACCGTTTCGTGGGCTCCCGCGTCTTCGACGTGGCCCCCGGGGACGTCACCCCGCAGATGCGATCCAAGGTCAAGGCCATGAGCTACGGGCTGGTCTACGGGCTGAGCTCCTACGGACTCTCCCAGCAGCTGAACATCGGCGTGGACGAGGCCCGGACCATGATGAGCGGCTACTTCGAGCGCTTCGGGGGCGTGCGGGACTTCCTGCGCGGCGTCGTGGAGGAGGCCCGTTCCAAGGGCTACACCGAGACCATCGACGGCCGCCGCCGCTACCTCCCGGACCTCACGAGCGACAACCGGCAGGCCCGCCAGGCCGCGGAGCGCATGGCCCTGAACGCTCCCATCCAGGGCTCCGCGGCGGACATCATCAAAAAGGCGATGATCGGTGTGGACCGGGCGCTGCGGGACGGTGAGCTCCGCTCCCGCGTTCTGCTGCAGGTCCACGACGAGCTCATCGTGGAGGTGGCCCCCGGGGAGAAGGACGCCGTGGAGAAGATCCTGCGCACCGAGATGGCCGGCGCGGCCGATCTCACGGTGCCCCTGGACGTGAACGTGGGCACCGGGCCCACGTGGCACCAGGCGGCGCACTGACCCCGCCCCCGCGAGCGGCCCGGCAGCCCGGACCGGCTGCCGGGCCCCGCAC
>NZ_RCOM01000024.1 GCF_003667225.1 Kocuria rhizophila | reverse complement strand
CCCTTGGGGATGGGCAGCTTGTTCTGCAGGGTGTTCATCCGGCGGTAGACCACCTGGACCTCCTGCTTGGTGAGCTTGTTGTCCAGCCCGCGCAGCTGCTTGGTGAGCTTGTTCAGGGGCACCTGGCCCTCACCGTTGCCGGACTTGATCACGTGGATCGGGACGTTGGTGATCACCGGGCCGATGCGCCGGCGCTCCTTTTTGACGAGCTTGTCCACGCGGTTCACGGGGCCCTCGGTGATGAAGACGACGCCGGGGCGGCCCACGGCGCGGAACAGCAGGTCCTTGGACTTGGGGTCCATGGCCGCGGGCTCCTCCTCCACGATCCAGCCGCGCTTGAGCGTGGACAGGGCGGCACCGGCGGCACCGGGCTGACCCTCGATCCGGGTGAACGCGGCGCGTTCGGCGCGCCGGGACAGCAGGATCACGGCCGCGAGCACGGCGAAGGGGATGCCGATCAGGAACCACGTGATCCAGTTGCCCAGGGCCACACCGATGAGCAGGAACACCAGGAGCACAGCGAGACCGAGCAGGATCATCCACCACAGGATGTTCGGCTCGTTCTCGCGGGTCATCTGGAAGACCTGCTTCATCTGCGCGAAGACGCCGGGGCCCTTGGCGGCCTTGCGCTGCCGCTTCTCCTCGCGCTTGCGGTCGCGCTCGGCGGCCTTGGCCTTGGTGGACGTGGCTGGTGACACGGTGCTTCCTCGCAGTTGGTGGTAGGGGATCGGGGCCATTCTATCCGCTGACCGGGCGGGTCCGGCTCGGGACGCAGCGGCCGTCGCACGGCGCGGGGGTCGGCCGCACGGGAGACGACGACGCCGCCCGGGCGGGGGCGGCGTCGTCGTCGGTCCGTGGGTGGGCGGGGCCTCGGCCCGTGAGCGGGATCCGTCTGCCCGCGGGCTCAGCTCAGGCGGGCCAGCAGGGAGGAGGCCTCCTGGGCGGCGGAACCGGAGTCGTCGATGTGCGAGAGGTGCTCCGGGATCTCGCGCCCCATCTTCTTCATGGCCCGTGCCCACAGCTTGCCGGCGCGGTAGCTGGAACGGACCATGGGCCCGGCCATGACCCCCAGGAAACCGATCTCCTCGGCGGCCTTGGAGAGCTCCACGAACGTCTCGGGCTTCACCCAGCGGTCGATGGGGTGGAACGTGGGGCCCGGGCGCAGGTACTGCGTGAGCGTGATGATGTCGCAGCCGGCGTCGTGGAGGTCGCACAGGGCCTCGTAGGCCTCGTCGTCCGTCTCGCCCATGCCCAGGATCAGGTTGGACTTCACGATCATGCCGTGCTCCTTGCCCTGCGTGAGCACGTCCAGGGAGCGCTCGTACGCGAAGGCGGGGCGGATCTGCTTGAAGATCCGGGGCACCGTCTCCAGGTTGTGGGCGAAGACCTCGGGCTGGGCGTCGATGACCTGCTGGACGGCGTCCGGCTGGCCCTTGAAGTCCGGGATGAGGATCTCCACGCCCGTGCTGGGGTTCATGGTGTGGATGGCGCGGATGGTCTCCGCGTTGAGCCAGGCGCCGCCGTCCGCGAGGTCGTCGCGGGCCACGGAGGTCACCGTGGCGTACCGCAGCCCGAGGTCCCGGACGGACTCCGCGACCTTGCGGGGCTCGGCCACGTCCACCATGCCGGGCTTGCCCGTGGCGATGTCGCAGAAGTCGCAGCGGCGCGTGCACGTGTCACCACCGATGAGGAAGGTGGCCTCGCGGTCCTCCCAGCACTCGTAGATGTTGGGGCAGCCGGCCTCCTCGCACACCGTGTGCAGGCCGCGGCCGCGGGCCATGGACTTCAGCTCGGTGAACTGGGGGCCCATCTTGGCCGTGTTCTTCATCCACGACGGCTTCTTCTCGATGGGCACCTCGGCGTTGCGTGCCTCGACGCGCAGCAGCTTGCGGCCTTCGGGTGCGATCGTCATGCGTACTCCTCGCTGGTGGCGATGGGTGCTCCGTACCGCGCGGTGTCGGCGGGGGAGCGCTTCGACAGGTGTGGGCCGGCCCCCTCAGGACACGGTGCTCGACGCCGCGCCGGGCGCGGGTGCCAGCCGCAGCGGCGGGGCCGGGGACTCGGGTTCGAACGGGACGCACAGATCGGACTCCCGTGCGGTGAGCTCCTGCTCCATACGTGCCACAACGTCCACCGGGTCGATGCGATTCCCGGTCTCCTCGCTCAGGGACGTGACGCCGGCATCAGTGATGCCGCACGGGATGATCTTGCCGAACGGGCGCAGGTCGTTGGAGCAGTTCAGGGCGAAGCCGTGCAGCGTGGCGCGCTTGGACACCTGCACGCCGATGGCCGAGATCTTCCGGTCCGGTCCGCGCTCGTCCGCGAGCACCCACGCACCCGAGCGGCCCTCCACGGTGGTGGCAGGAACACCGAAGTCCCGCACCACGGCGATGATGACCTCCTCCAGGACGCGCACGAAGCGCACGACGTCCAGGGGGATGGGAAGACGCACGATGGGGTACCCCACCAGCATGCCCGGGCCGTGGTAGGTGAGCTTGCCGCCGCGGCCGATCGGCACCACCTCGGTGCCGTCCCACGGGTACTCGTGCTTCTCGGTCCGGCGCCCGGCGGTGTACACGGGATCGTGCTCGACCATGAGCACGGTGTTGCCGCGGGTGCCCGCCACGACCTCCTGGTGGACCTGCCGCTGGAGGTCCAGGCACTCGCGGTAGTTCACCAGCTCCGGGGCGAATCCGATGCGTTCGAAGTGCAGAGCCATTCGACCAGCTTATCCCTTCCCCCACCCTGTGGATAACGTGAGCGGGCGCACAGACCGCGCGGCACAGTGGTGGCATGCACACACACCGATCACGTCACGAGCACGGTTTCCCGCCGTCCGAGCCGCCGTCCGAGCCGCGGTCCCCGCAGACCGCCGCCGACCGCCCTGCCGCGTCCCGGCCCTCGGCCATGGACCGGGTCCGCGCGGCGCGCTCCGTGACCCAGCGATCACAGGGCGCGGACCCCATCCCGGGGCCCAGGACCTTCGATTCCGCCCCGGTACTCGGGACCCCCCAGGCTGCCTCGGTGCCCGGGGCCAACGACTTCGCCCCGGTGACCGGGACCCCGGACGCTGCCCGGGCACTGGAGGATCCCGACGCCGCTTCGGCAGCCGGGCGCCGCGGTGTCTCCGCTCGGGCAGCACCGGCGATGCCCTCGGTGGGGAGTCCTGGCGGGGATCCGGACGGGCAGGTGCGTGGGCGCGCGGCGGGAGACCCGGACGGGCGCGAGCAAGCCGGGTCCGGCGGCGTCGTGCCGGGCGACCGCAGCCCGGGCTCTGGTGCGGGCGACGGCGAGGTGTCCGGAGCAGCCCTGCTCGGGGGACTGGAGCTTGCGGGCGTGCTGGGCGAGGGGGCGGGAACCCGCACGTGGCGGGCGCACGAGTCCACCAGCCGGGAGGAGTTCACGGTGACCTTCGCGGTCGCGGAGGACCCGGTCCTGCGCCGCGATCTGGAGGCGCACTTCGCGGAGCTCGTGGCGGCGTGGTCCGAGAACCCGCACCCTCACCTCGTGTCCGTGCGGGCCACCCTGGAGCAGGACGGCCGGGTCGCGGGGCTCGTCACGGACCACGTCAGGGGCACGACTCTTGCGCAGCGCGCCCGCGAGGCGGGACGGATCACACCGGAGGAGATCGCACCCGTGCTCGCGGCCGCGGCCCGGGGGCTCGGCCACCTCCACGAGCACGGCTGGGTGCACGGGGGTCTCAGCGCGGAGCACGTGATCGTCACCGCGGAGGGGCAGGTGCTGCTGGACGGCTACGGCGTGCGCCCGGGGCGCAGTGGCTTCCCTGCAGCGTGGGGCCACGGGGACCGCTCGACGGCGCCGGGGCTGGTGGACGGAGACCCGGAGGGCGCCCCCGACCGCACTGGGGGGACCGCGGGCGGCCCGGCATCCGGGGCCCAAGACGTGTACGCGCTCGGTGTCCTGGGGTGGCGGGCGCTCACCGGGCGCATGCCGGGGCCGGATTCGCACCGGGTTCCGCTCACCCTCATGGTGCCCTCCGCACCGCGGCACCTCGTGCTCATGCTGGAGGCCGCCCTCGCCGACGACCCGTCCGTCCGCCCCACTGCCGGGGAGCTCGCGGCCGGATTCGCCGCTCCCGCGCCCAGGCCCGCCCCCGCGCGGCGGCCGCAGGAGCGTATGACCCCGGAAATCATCCGTGCGGACGGCACCGTGGTGCGGCCCCGCCGGAGGTTCTCAGCCCGCGCCTCGGAGTCAGAGGGAGGTGACGTCGCCCGCAGACGGGAATCGGGTGCGGCACGTGACCGCCGCAGGAGCACCACCCGCACGGGCACGATCCGCTCCGGTCGTTCGGTGAGGGGCCTCGAACGTCGTGCA
The DNA here is from genome assembly GCF_003667225.1 of Kocuria rhizophila. Classification (GTDB taxonomy): domain Bacteria; phylum Actinomycetota; class Actinomycetes; order Actinomycetales; family Micrococcaceae; genus Kocuria; species Kocuria rhizophila. The sequence continues at coordinate 25,420 of NZ_RCOM01000024.1, read as the reverse complement.
GACACCGCGGGCGGGGCAGCCTCGGCCCTCGGGCACGGGGATGCCCGCGCCGGGTGGATGGGGCGAGCAGGAAGCCACCCGAGAGTGCTTGCCATGGTGGCGGCCGCGAGTCTCGCCACCCTGCTGGCCTGCGGTTACGCCGCGTGGACCGGATCAGACGGCGCGGGTGTGGACCCGGAGGCCGCGGCGTCGTCCGCGGCGGTTCCTGGCCCGGTGGCTGCGGCGGACCCGGGAAAGGCGGCCGGCGCGGCCGGGGCAGTTCCGGGGACGTCAGCTGGCCCGGACGCGCAACCGACGTCCTCGGAGTCAGCCGGGCCCGAGCCGGCGGAGGGACGAACCGGGCGAACCGCGAGAGAGAGTGCCGATGGAGACGGTGCCGATGGAGGCCCGGCGGAACGCACGGGTCGGGAAGGCGGCACGACGCACTCGGAGGCACCCGGTGCGAGGGTCCAGGACAAGGAGCGAGAAGCACGGGAGGCCGTCACGCAGCTCGTCTCCGCCCGGGCGGCGGCACTGGCGGCCGGTGACGAAGCTGCGGTCTCGGCGGTGTACGTCCCGGATTCGGCGCTCGCGGCCAAGGACCGTGACCTGATCCGTCGCGCCGCCGCGCAGCCTGCTCCGGGGACCGGCGGAACCCCCCTCTCCGGGCTCAGCATGGAGGTGGAGTCCCTGGAGGAGGAGGAACGGGTGCCGGGAGGGCGCCTCACCCCGGCGGAGGAGGCGCGCACGCGCACCTTCCGTGCCGAGATCGTGACCCGCGGCTGGGACGGCGCGGTGCCCACGCAGGCCCACGTCCGACGTGACGGGGCGCGGGCGCGGCAGGCAGTGCGCGTGACCGTGGTGTGGACGCCGGAGGGATGGCGTCTCGTGGACGTGGCCCCGCTGCCGTCACGGTGACCCCGACATGGAGGAACCCCGGCTCCCGCGGACCAGAGGACTGCGGGCGCCGGGGTTCCAGAGGTCGAACCAGGCGGTTCAGATCACCAGAACACGGCCACGGCGGCGTTGATGAGCGCCATGCCGCCCACCGCGTGCGCGAGGCCCGTGGACACGGGCTCGTTGCGCTGGGTCTTGCGCATGCCGATGAACGCGGCCACGAGCACCACCAGCAGAATCACGATCTTCACGGTGATCTTGGCGTAGTTGATCGAGCCGCCGCCCATCTCGTGGATGCCCACCAGGCCCAGACCGGTGATGAGCATGAGCACGGCGGCCCAGAACTGGCCAGCGGTCACGGTGGGGCGCTTCATGGTGTAGATCCACGTGCCAACGATCACAGCGACGCCCACGATGTGGAGGAAGAGGAGGAGGTTCAGCAGGAATGTCATGGATCGAGACTAACCGAGACAGCGGCCCTCGGAAGCGACCACGGGCCCGGGACGCGGCGTGCGTGAGGCACTCCACATCCCGGGCCCGTGGGGCGGGTCACCCCGCTGGTCCACTCGTCAGGATCCGTGCGGATCCCCTCCGGGGATCGCTGCTCAGAGACCGACCTCCGACTCGAACTGCCCGGCCTCCAGGCGCTTCTTGAGGGTGCTCAGGAAGCGACCGGCGTCCGCGCCGTCCACCAGACGGTGGTCGTAGGTCAGCGACAGGTAGCACATGTGGCGGATGGCGATCGTGTCGTTGCCCTCCGCGTCCGTGACCACCATGGGCCGCTTCACGATCGAACCGGTCCCCAGGATGCCCACCTGCGGCTGGTTGATGATCGGGGTGTCGAACAGTGCACCGAACGAGCCGATGTTCGTGATGGTGAACGTGCCGCCGGTCAGCGCATCCGGGGAGATGCTGCCGTCCTTGGCGGAGGCGCCCAGCTCGGCGATCTGCTTGGCCAGACCACCCAGGTTGAGGTCACCGGCGTTCTTCACGACCGGCACCAGCAGCCCGCGGGGGGTGTCCACCGCGATCGCGATGTCCTCGGAGCCGTTGTAGACGATCTCCTTGGAGTCTTCCTTGAATGTGGCGTTGAGCACCGGGTGAGCCTGCAGGGCCTCGGCCACGGCCTTGGCGAAGAAGGGCATGAACGTGAGCTTGGCGCCCTCGCGCTTCTGGAACTGGTCCTTGGCCTGCTGACGCAGCTTGGCCACGCGGGTCATGTCCACCTCGGTCACCTGCGTGAGCTGGGCGGAGACGTCCAGGGACTCGCGCATGCGCTTGGCGATGGTCATGCGGATCCGGGGAGCCTTCTCCGTGGTTCCACGCTTGGCGTCCGCGGCCGGGGCGGCGGCGGACTCGGTGCTCTGGCGGGACACGGCGGGGGACAGGTCCGCGCCGGTGTCCTGGACGGCGGGAGCCGACGACTTCTCGGCCTTCTCCGCCGCCGCGAGCACGTCCTGCTTGCGGATGCGTCCGCCCACACCGGTACCGGTCAGCGAGCCGAGATCCACGTTCTTCTCGCGGGCGAGCTTGCGCACCAGCGGCGTCACGTAGCCGGGGACGTCCTTGGAGGGGGAACCAGCGGACGAGGAGTCCCCGCCAGACTGCGGCGACGCCTGCTTGGTGTCGGCCTTCGGGGCCTGCTCGGTCTTGGCCTCGGCGGCCTGCTCGGTGTCCTCGCCGGAGTCGGCGGTGGTGGCAGCGTCCTCGACCTTCTCGGCCTTGGTCTCACCGGACTGCTCGGAGGAGCCGTTGTCGGAGCCGGAGTCGCCGGAACCGGCCGCGGACTCGTCGCCCACGATGGCCAGGACCTGGCCGACCTCGGCGTCCTCGTCCTCCTGGACCTTGATCTCCAGGATGGTGCCGGCCACGGGGGAGGGGACCTCGGTGTCGACCTTGTCGGTGGAGACCTCCAGCAGGGGCTCGTCCACCTCGATGCTCTCGCCGACCTGCTTGAGCCAGCGGGTCACGGTGCCCTCGGTCACGGACTCGCCCAGCGCGGGGAGGGTGACCTCCACCGAGTTGCCCGACGCCTGCTTGGTGTCGGCCTTCGGGGCCTGCTCGGTCTTGGCCTCGGCGGCCTGCTCGGTGTCCTCGCCGGAGTCGGCGGTGGTGGCGGCGTCCTCGACCTTCTCGGCCTTGGTCTCACCGGACTGCTCGGAGGAGCCGTTGTCGGAGCCGGAGTCGCCGGAACCGGCCGCGGACTCGTCGCCCACGATGGCCAGGACCTGGCCGACCTCGGCGTCCTCGTCCTCCTGGACCTTGATCTCCAGGATGGTGCCGGCCACGGGGGAGGGGACCTCGGTGTCGACCTTGTCGGTGGAGACCTCCAGCAGGGGCTCGTCCACCTCGATGCTCTCGCCGACCTGCTTGAGCCAGCGGGTCACGGTGCCCTCGGTCACGGACTCGCCCAGCGCGGGGAGGGTGACCTCCACCGAGTTGCCCGAGGCCTGCTTGGTGTCGGCCTTCGGGGCCTCCTGCGCCTCCTCGGAGGAGTCGCCAGAATCATCGGCGGAGTCCTGCGAGGCGGACTCCTCGGCGGTGTCCGCACCGGAGTCGGAGTCCTGGTCGGAGCCGCCGGAGCCGTCGCCGATCACGACGAGAGGGGCGCCGACCTCGACGTCCTCGTCCTCGTCCACGAGGATCTTCTCGACCACACCGGCCACGGGGGACGGAACCTCGGTGTCCACCTTGTCCGTGGAGACCTCCACCAGGGCCTCGTCCACCGCGACCTCGTCCCCGACCTGCTTCAGCCAGCGGGTGACGGTTCCTTCGGTGACAGACTCACCCAGTGCGGGCAGATTAACGGTTTCAGACATTGTCGCGTCCGTCCCTCTCTACAGAATTTCTCGAAAAATGTTCTACGTGTCCGGGCCCGGGCGGTACCGGGAGGAGCAAGCGGGTGCGCGTCCCCGGGGACGCGCACCCGCTCGTGGCTCAGCCGTGCAGGGGAGAGCCTGCCAGTGCCATGGCAGCCTCTCCGATGGCCTCGTTCTGCGTGGGGTGCGCGTGGACGAACGCCGCGACGTCCTCCGGGTAGGCCTCCCAGTTGACCATGAGCTGGCCCTCGCCGATCTGCTCGCTGATGCGGGTGCCGATCGCGTGGAAGCCCACGATGGGGCCGTCCTTCTCGCGCACGAGCTTGATGAGGCCGCCGGTGCCGAGGATCGAGCTCTTGCCGTTGCCGGCCAGGTTGTACTCGAAGGTCTCCACGTTGTCCTTGCCGAACTTCTCCTCGGCCTTGGGCTGCGAGTAGCCCACGGAGGCGATCTCCGGCTCGGTGAAGGTGACCTTGGGAACGTTGATGTCCGGGACCACCACGGGGTTCAGCCCGGCGATCTCCTCGGCCACGAAGCGGCCCTGCTGGTATCCGCGGTGCGCCAGCTGCACGCCGGGAACGATGTCGCCGATCGCGTAGATGTTGCCCACGCCCGTGTGCAGCCGCTCGTTCGGGGTGACGAACCCGCGGTCCATGGGGATGCCCTGGTCCTCAAAGCCCATGTCCGCGGTGTTGGGACCGCGGCCCACGGCCACGAGCACGATCTCCGCCTCGAACTCCTTGCCGTCCGCGAGGGTCACCTTGGCGCCGTTGTCGTCCTGCTCGACCTTCTCGAAGAAGGTGCCCAGGTTGGACTTGATGCCGCGCTTCTTGAACTCGCGCTCGAGCGTCTTGATGATCGCGGGATCCTCGTTGGCCACGAGGTGGGGCAGGCCCTCGATCACGGTGACGTCCACACCGAACGAGCGCCACATGGAGGCGAACTCGCAGCCGATGACGCCGCCGCCGAGGACGATCGCGGACTTGGGCACGAAGTCGATCTCGAGCGCCTCGGTGGAGGTCATCACGCGGCCGCCGATCTCCAGACCCATGGTCTTGGAGACGGATCCGGTGGCCAGGATGATGTGCTCACCCGTGTACGTGGTGCCGTCCACATCGATGGTGTTCTTGCCCGTGAGCTTGCCGTTGCCCTGGATGACATCGACCTTGCGCATCTTCATGAGCCCGGTGAGGCCCTTGTACTTGCCCTGCACGATCTTGTTCTTGTAGTCGCGCACGGCGCCCATGTCGATGGACTCCAGGGTGGCCTTGATGCCGTACTTCTCCGACTCCCGGGCGCCCTCTGCGAGCTCGGCGGAGTGCAGGTACGCCTTGGTGGGGATGCAGCCCCAGTGCAGGCACGTGCCGCCGAGCTTCTCCTTCTCGATCAACGCCACGGAGTAGCCCAGCTGCACCGCGCGCAGAGCGGCGGAGTACCCGGCAGATCCTCCGCCCAGGACCAGAATGTCGTATTGGTTGTCGGCCACGTTGGCTCCCTCGGGGTTCGAGTTCTTGGATTCGGATGTCCGCCCGAGGCCCGATCCAGGGTCTGAGGAGGACGGTCACGGTTGGGGTCAAGCCTAACGCCACCCACGGGGCCCCACCAGGTATTGCTGCCCGGTGGGGCCCCGCGACGTGGCGCACTTCACGCGGCGCTGCTCACTCGGCGTGGGCGGCCGCGATCTCGAGCAACGTGCGCACGCCGAAGCCCGTCCCCTCCCTGGGGGTGTAGCCCCACGGCTGGGACTCGTTGAAGGACGGTCCGGCGATGTCGATGTGGGCCCACGGGAGCCTGCGTCCACCCTGCTCCGGCACGAACTCGCGCAGGAACAGGCCGGCCACGAGCATTCCGCCGTGCTTGTCGCCCATGTTCTTCAGGTCCGCCACGAAGGAGTCCAGTGAGGGGCGCAGGTGCTCGGGCAGGGGCATGGGCCACGCGGGCTCGCCCGCGCGACCGGCGGCGTCGACCACGAGGGAGCGGGCGGCGTCGTCACCCATGACACCGGCAGTGCGGACGCCGAGAGCGGCCATCTGCGCGCCGGTGAGGGTGGCGATGTCCACGAGCAGGTCGGGGTTCTCCTGGCCGGCGGCCCACAGGCCGTCGGCGAGCACCAGGCGACCCTCGGCGTCCGTGTTGAGCACCTCTACGGTGTGGCCGCTGTGCATGCGCAGGACGTCGCCAGGGCGGGTGGCCGAGCCCGAGGGCAGGTTCTCCGCGAGGCACAGCCAGCCGGTCACGGCCACTGGCAGCTCGAGGGCCGCCGCGGCCAGGACCGTGCTCAGCACGGCCGCCGCACCCGCCATGTCCGACTTCATGGTCATCATCGAGGCCGGCGGCTTGAGGGAGAGTCCGCCCGAGTCGAACGTGATGCCCTTGCCCACCAGGGACACGTGCTTCCTGGCGCGCGCCGGGGACCAGCGCAGCTTCACGAGCCGGGGACCGTTGACGGAGCCCTGCCCCACGCCGAGCAGACCACCGAAGCCGCCGCGGGTCAGCTCCTTCTCCGCGAGCACCTCCACCTTGACCTTGGTGCCCTTGGCCGCGGTGGTGGCCACGTCCGCCACGAACTCCGGGGTGGCGGTGTCCGGGGACAGGTCCACGAGCGTGCGGGTCAGACGCACCGCGCGGGCCACGTGGCGGGCACGCTCGATGGCGGGCTTCGCGGCCTTGGCGAGGTTCTTCGGGACGCTCACCACGGCGGATTCCAGGGGCCGGTCCTTGTCCCCTGCGGTGCGGGTCTTCTGGGTGGTGTACACGAACGCCGCGAGGCCCACGCCCTCGGCCACGGCCTGGACCTGCTCGGCGGTGTCCACAGGCAGAGAGACCACGGCGGACGAGGCCCGGCCCTGCAGCGCACGCACCGCGGCGCCCGCGGCGAGGCGCAGGTTCTCGAGCTGCTCCCGGCCCTGGCCCTCACCGAGGCCAGTGAAGACCACGAGACCGGCGCGGACGTCGTCGGGTGCGGGGACCACGACGACCTTCTCCAGAGAGCCCGAGGCCTGCGCCCGCTCGGCGAGCTGCGCCAGACGACGCCGGACTCCCGCCTTCACGTCGCTCGGCACCGAGACGGTGCCGTCCTGGAGGACGCCCAGCACGAGCGCGTCCGTGGCGGAGTCGCCCAGGGGCTTGGTGGCGGCGGTGAGGCTCACCTCGTGGGTCGTGAGGATCTCTTGCGCTGTGGTCACTGTGATGTCCTTCCACGCCTGGCTGAGAACGGTCGGAGCCGCGGTGCAGGTGGCCGCGGGCCCGGGCGCGATGCGCCGGTGTGACACCGATCCTAGTCATCCGGCTGCGGACGCCGGGGCGGGAATACCCTGTGACCCCGGAGGCGTTCCCTGTCCATCGAGGGCGCGCGCCGTGGTCTGCGGGCGCGCCGCGGCCCGTGTCCACTAGGAGGAGAAGTGCTGGATCCCACGGCCCTGTACCTGGGCAACCCCGCTCTGCTGGGTGATGACCGGCTGCGTGGCCTGCCGATGATCGTGGCCCTCTCCGGGTACGTGGAGGCCGGGCACCTCGCGGGTCAGATCGAGGCAGTGGTCCTCGACTCCATGCCGAGCGAGACGGTGGCACGCTTCGATCTCGACCAGCTCTACGACTACCGCTCGCGGCGCCCCCGGGTGACCTTCGCGGAGGACCACTTCGAGGACTGGGAGGCTCCCGAGCTGAACCTGCACCTCGTCACCGACGGTCTGGACCGGCACTTCCTGCTGCTCACCGGTCCGGAGCCGGACACCCAGTGGGAGCGCTTCGCCGCAGCCGTGGTGGGGCTCGCCCAGCGGTTGCGGGTCTCCCTGGTGGCAATCGTGAACGGCATCCCGATGCCCGTGCCCCACACCCGCCCCGTCCTCGTGACGGCCCACGGTCCGCGCGCGGACCTGCTGCCCCGCATGGGCGGGAGTCGGCCGAGCTTCGAGGTGAGCGCCTCGGCCTCCCACCTGCTGGAGCTGCGGTTCCAGGAGCACGGGATCGACCACGTGGGTCTGTCCGTGCACGTCCCCCAGTACCTCGCGGAGTCCTACCTCCCGCAGGCCGCCGTGGCGGCTCTCGAGCACCTCAGCGCGGTCACGGGCCGCACGCTGCCCACCGACGAGCTGCGGGAGGCCTCGCGGGACGTGATCCGCCAGATCGACGAGCAGGCGAACTCGTCCCCCGAGGTGCAGGCCGTCATCGAGAGCATGGAACGGCGCTACGATGACGTGGTGGACGCGTCCGCCCGCCGGTCCATCCTCGCCGGGCCCGACGACTCCGATCTTCCTGACGCCGACGACCTCGGCGCCGCGGCCGAGGCGTTCCTGGCCGCTCGCAACGACTCGGACGGCCACCAGGACAAGTAGCCCACGGGCCGTGCGCGCGGGGGCAGAGCAACGACAGCCCTCGGAAGGCCCTCCAGCATGCCCCGCACCCCCTCGCCCAGTGCGCCCCGGTCCAGGGACTCTCCCACCGCGTGGCTGATCCTGGCGGTGGGGATGTTCGCCTACTTCTCCGCCGTGGCCCAGCGCACGAGCTTCGGGGTGGCGTCCGTGGAAGCCGCCGAGCGCTTCCAGACCGCGGCCTCCGGTCTCTCCCTGTTCTCCATGATGCAGGTGCTGGTCTACGCCGTGCTGCAGGTTCCCGTGGGGGTCCTCGTGGACCGCTTCGGTCCCCGCATCCTGATCACCGTGGGCGGGGTGGCCATGGCCGCGGGGCAGCTGCAGCTGGCCTCGGCGCAGTCGGTGGCCGAGGGCGTGGTGGGACGCGTCCTGGTGGGCGCCGGGGACGCGGCCACGTTCGTGTGCGTCATGCGCCTGCTGCCCGTGTGGTTCTCGCCGCTGCGCGTGCCGATGCTCTCCCAGGTGGTGGGCATGACGGGCAACCTGGGGCAGCTGTTCTCCGTGCTGCCCTTCGCCGTGCTGCTGCACGCCGCCGGGTGGGTGCCCTCGTTCGTGGTGATGGCGGGGATCGCCATGCTCGCCGCGGTGCTGTCCGGACTGCTGCTGCGCAACCACCCGCCCGGCGCGCGGGAGCTCAGCGACAGCATCTCGTTCTCCGCGGTGCGCGCGTCCATGGGCCTGGCGCTGCGTGAACCGGGGACGCGCCTGGGCTTCTGGGTGCACTTCACGGTCCAGTTCGCGGGCAACACGTTCGCGCTGATGTGGGCCTACCCGTACCTGCAGAACGCCCAGGGGCTGGACCCGGGGCAGGCCTCTGCCGTGATGACGGTGTACGTGGTCTTCAACGTGGTGGTGGCGCCCGTGATCGGCAGGCTGAGCGCGCGCTTCGCCCACCACCGCTCCAGGCTGGTGCTGGCCTGCTGCGCGGTCAGCTGGTCCGGCTGGGCGGTCCTGCTGCTGTGGCCGGGCAGGGCTCCGCTGGCCGTGGTCTACGGGGGTGTGTGCCTGATAGCCCTCTCCCTTCCCGCCTCCATGATCGCGTTCGACATCGTGCGCTCGTTCAGCCCTCCCCGGGTCAGCGGCACGGCCACGGGACTCGCCAACGTGGGGGGCTTCGCGGCGTCCCTGCTCGCCATCTGGGTCACCGGGCTGGTGCTGGACCTGCTCCACGGAGCCGGGATCTCGTCCACCCTCTACGACGGCGAGGCGTTCCGTCCCGCGATCGCCGCCCAGGGACTCGTGGCGCTCGTGGGCACGCTGGCCATCCTGCGGTGCAGCCGCCAGGTCCGTCGCCTCCACGGACCCGATGCGGTCTGACGCGGTCTGACGCCCTTCGCGGCGGGCGCGCCCGCGGCGGGCGGTGCCGGGTGCGTGCCGCGGTGAGCGCACTGCACCACGGTGGTCCCGGTGCGCCTGCGGCCCCGGCCCTCCCCGTTCGACGCCGCGGCCACGCGGCCGTTCGTACCCCGGGGCACCGTGGGGGCATGACCGTGGCTCCTGAATCGACCCCGACCGTGACCGTCCGCCGCTGCGAGGACCTGCTCGCGCTGATTCCCCACCAGCTGGGACACAGCCCCTGCGACGGCACCGTGCTGTTCCTTCCCGTGAGGGATGGGCACGCCCTGTGCCTCAGCCTCGACACCCCGGATTCCCGAGCGGACCTGCCTGCGGTGGCCGAGGACCTGGCGGGACTCCTCGCGGGCACGCCGCACCGCGGTGAGCTGGTGGTGGTGGTCTACTGCGCCACGGAGACAGGGGACGCGGTGACCGAGGCCTCCGGGGCCCTCGCACGGTGGCGGAGAATTCTGGACCTCACGGGATTCGAGATGCTGCGGCAGCTCGTGGTGGGGCCCACCCACTGGTGGGACGCCGACGAACCGGAGCGGGCGCTGCCGGTCCGGCTGATCCGGGACAGCCCCGTGAACGCCCAGCTCGTGGCCGAGGGCAGTGGAGCGGAACCACCGCTCCTGCGCGACGACCCCGTGTGGCGGTCCTGCGTGCAGGAGAGAGGAGCGCACCTGCGCGAGGCGCTCCGGCGCTGCGCGGAGCGCAACCCCCGGGAGACGGCGGACCGGCACGCCGCCGCGCGGCCCCCACGGTCCACCTCGTCCCACGACCTCACGGTGGGCCAGGCCAGGGCGCGGCTCGCTGCCTGGTCGGCCGCCGGGCACCGGGTGGGAAGGAACCGGAACCGCTGGGTGGCGGAAGTCCTCGCGTGGCCTGACCGCGAACTCCTCCGGCTGCTGGACGACCTGGGGGACGATCTCAGCCGGGACGCACTGCTCTACATGTGGCTCACCGGCAACCCAGAGCGCGCGGCGGCCGCGCTGGTGGGGCTGCATGCGGCGTCGCGGCGCCTGGAGGGGTGTGCCCCGGGGCAGCTGGATCCCGACGCGGACACCATCGACGAGGCACTGCGGTGCATCGCCGCGGTGTCCGGGGAGTGGGACGGACCACCGCACTGGGACTCCGTGGACAGCGCCCACAGGGTGCTCCAGGTGCTCGACGCGGTGCTGGCGGCCAAGGCCGGGGATGAGGACCGTGGGTGGGAGGCACGCACCACGGTGGTCGCCGTTCTGGCTCAGCTGGAGCACTACCGTGGGCGGTCCCTCACGGCCGCTCGCCTGCTGGAGGGACACTGCCACGAGGGCAGTGCTCCGGGGGCTGGGCGCCACGCCGTGAGCGACGTCCGGCGCCGCCTGAGCACGCTTCCCACACCGTGGTGGTGCTCGAGCCGGGCCACGGCGTGGCCGGGGCGCCACCACTGGAGCCGCGGCTGAGGGCATGGACCCCGGGAGGGGTCGGGCGTCGTCGTGCGTGGCCGGCGGGGGACCGCCATGGTTCGGTGCGTGGGCCGGAGCAGCCGCGCGGAAAACTTTCTCCCCGGGGGTGGGAACAATCTGCGGGGGTGTGGCGTTGCCGGGAGTAGGACCCTCAGAGTCCCGGACGGACATTCCTGTCACCGCACCGGACTTGACAGGGTCATAGGCGTGTTGGCCACCCGCGTGGTACGCGTCCGAAGATCTGTCCAACGAAAGGTTTTCCGTGTCACCAGCTGCCAGCAAGACCGCGTCCGCCTCGCAGGCCCCCGCGGCGGAGACCGCATCGGCGGCGTCGGCCTCCCAGAGCGGCGCGAGCACGAGCGGCGCCGCGAAGAAGGCCCCCGCCAAGAAGACCACGGCGGCCAAGAAGACGACCGCGGCCAAGACCACGGCCGCGAAGAAGACCGTGGCCCGCAAGAGCACCGCCGCCAAGAAGACCACGGCGGCCTCGTCGCGCACGGCGAGCTCCACCGCGACCGCGGCGACGGACGCTGCAGAGCAGACGGCGGCCACCGCGGAGGCCTCGACCACGACGGCTTCCACCGCGAAGACTGCGGGGACCAGGACGGCAGCCCGCAAGACGGCTGCACCCAAGAAGACCGCGGCCAAGAAGACGGCCGCCACCAAGAGCACTGGCACGCGGACAACGGGCACCGCCAAGTCCACGGGCACCGCCAAGGCCGCGGGCACCACCAAGGCTGCGGGAGCCGCGGCCAAGGCCTCCGCGGAGGAGGAGCCCGGCACCACGGCGACACCCCGCAAGAGTGCGGCCAAGGCCGCGCCCAAGAGCACCGGCACCGGGCGCGGCCGCAAGAAGGCCGACCCCGTGGACGAGGCGCTCGCCGAGGACGAGATCGTGACGGAGGACCTCCAGGACGACGCCGAGGACGACGACGCCCAGGAGTCCCAGCAGGCGTCGGTGGAGGAGTCCGCGCAGCTCATGAAGGGGCGCCAGGACCGCAGCGCCCGCGGCTTCGTGCTGACCAGCAACGACGACGACGACGCCCCGGCGCAGCAGGTGGTCGTCGCCGGAGCCACCGCAGACCCCGTCAAGGACTACCTCAAGCAGATCGGCAAGGTCGCGCTGCTGAACGCGGAGCAGGAGGTGGACCTCGCGCTGCGGATCGAGGCCGGGCTCTACGCCGAGCACAAGTTCGCGGACGAGGCCGACTCCATGGATGCCGACACCCGCCGCGCCTACCGCTGGGTGATCCACGACGGCCGCCGCGCCAAGAACCACCTCCTGGAGGCGAACCTCCGGCTCGTGGTGTCCCTGGCCAAGCGCTACACCGGCCGCGGCATGCTGTTCCTGGACCTCATCCAGGAGGGCAACCTGGGCCTCATCCGCGCGGTCGAGAAGTTCGACTACACCAAGGGCTTCAAGTTCTCCACGTACGCCACGTGGTGGATCCGCCAGGCCATCACCCGCGCCATGGCGGACCAGGCCCGCACCATCCGCATCCCGGTGCACATGGTGGAGGTCATCAACAAGCTGGCCCGCGTGCAGCGCCAGATGCTGCAGGACCTCGGCCGCGAGCCCACCCCGGAGGAGCTCGCCAACGAGCTGGACATGACCCCCGAGAAGGTCGTGGAGGTGCAGAAGTACGGCCGTGAGCCCATCTCCCTGCACACCCCCCTGGGCGAGGACGGCGACTCCGAGTTCGGGGATCTCATCGAGGACTCCGAGGCCGTGGTCCCCGCGGACGCCGTGTCCTTCACCCTGCTGCAGGAGCAGCTGCACTCCGTGCTGGACACCCTGTCCGAGCGGGAGGCTGGCGTGGTGGCCATGCGCTTCGGTCTCACCGACGGTCAGCCCAAGACCCTGGACGAGATCGGCAAGGTCTACGGCGTCACTCGTGAGCGGATCCGCCAGATAGAGTCCAAGACCATGTCCAAGCTGCGCCACCCGTCCCGCTCGCAGGTGCTGCGGGACTACCTGGACTGATGCCGGCGCACGGCCCGGCAGAAGGGCACGAGATGACCGCGCGCGACGCGCAGGTGCAGGGCATCTTCAACCGCATCAATGTGGAGTACGACCGCATCAACGCGCTCATGACCCTGGGCGGTCACGCCCGCTGGTGCCGCGAGGTGGCCCGGCGGGCACAGGTGCCGCCGCGCGGGAGACTGCTGGACATCGCCACGGGCACCGGCGAGATCGCCCTGGCCGTGCGGCGTCGTGAACCGCGAGCGGAGGTGGTGGGGGTGGACTTCTCCGAGAACATGCTGGCCGAGGCCCGCACCAAGCCGGGCGCGGACTCGGTCACCTGGGAGTTCGCGGACGCCCACGAGCTGCGGTACGAGGACGCGTCGTTCGACGCCGTGACGCACGGGTACCTGCTGCGCAACGTCAGTGACGTCCCCAGGGTGCTGCGCGAGCAGTTCCGTGTGCTCAGGCCCGGTGGCCGGGTGGTGGTGCTGGAGACGGCCCCGCCGCGCGGGCTGCTCAAGCTCGCGGTCTCCGTGGGCATGAGTGTGGTGCTTCCGCTGCTCGGTCAGATCGTGGCCCGGGACCGCAGCGCGTACAGCTACCTCAAGTCCTCCACGCTGGGGTTCGTCCCGCCCGCCGAGGTGGAACGGCAGCTGCGGGAGGCCGGGTTCGAGGACGTGGGCTCCGAGAGCCGGTACCTGGGGACCAACGTGATCTTCTGGGGCCGCAAGCCTTCGGCCATGTGATCCTCACGGGACCGTGGGACGAGACGAGGCGCGCACCGCACGGTGCGCGCCTCGTCTCATGCCATCTCCTGCGCAGCCCCGGTCGGTCTCTGCCGCCGTGGCGCGGTGGGGGACTCAGGCACCGATGTGCTCGGTCTCGTCCTGCCACGTGGCGGCCAGGGGACGCAGCTTGTCCTCGTTGACCCGGGCGTGGTGGGCGCAGAACAGCAGCTCGCCGCCGGTGGATTCGAGGACCACGCGGACGTAGGCCTGCGCGCCGCAGGCATCGCAGCGGTGGGTCGCATTCAGTTCACGCGCTTCGAGTGTCGCGTTCATGGGATCCTCCTCACAGGTGTGGAATGCGGCGGGCACGCGTGTGCGCACCGCAGCGCGATGTCGGCTCGATCAGCTGGATCGCACGTTCCAGTACAACCCACGCGCGCGGCCATTGCTTCCCGCGTGGCCGATGTTTCGCCCACCGCGCACAAAACCGGGGCGCCGTCTAGAGTGATGAGGTCCCCAACGCCCTCGCGGCCCCCCGACCCCGGAAGAAGCTCGTGACACCGTCTCGATCCGAATACAACGCCCGCCACCTCTCCGTGCTGGAGGGACTGGAAGCGGTGCGCAAGCGCCCGGGCATGTACATCGGCTCCACGGACTCCCGCGGACTGATGCACTGCCTGTGGGAGATCATCGACAACTCGGTGGACGAGGCGCTGGCGGGCTACGGGCAGGACATCGCGCTGTTCCTGCACAAGGACGGCTCCGTGGAGGTCCACGACGACGGCCGCGGCATCCCCATCGACACCGAGCCCCGCACCGGACTGACCGGGGTGGAGGTGGTGTTCACCAAGCTGCACGCGGGCGGCAAGTTCGGCGGGGGCTCGTACTCCGCGTCGGGCGGTCTGCACGGTGTGGGTGCCTCGGTGGTCAACGCCCTGTCCGCGCGCCTGGACGTGCAGGTGGACCGCGGCGGCAAGACGTACCAGATGTCCTTCAAGCGCGGTGAGCCCGGAACGTTCACGGACAAGGGTGCGCCCTCCCCGAACGCGCCGTTCGAGCCGTTCACCACGGACTCGCACCTGCAGGTGGTGGGCAAGGCCAAGCGGGGTGTCACGGGCACCCGGATCCGATACTGGGCGGACGACCAGATCTTCACGCCGGATGCGAAGTTCTCCACGGAGGACCTGGTGCGCCGTGCCCGCCAGACGGCGTTCCTCATCCCTGGACTGCGGATCACCGTCACCGACGAGCGCCGTCTTCCCGGCACCCCGGGAGCCGACGGGCCGGTGGAGGAGGTCTTCCAGTACGACGGTGGAATCTCCGAGTTCGCGGAGTTCCTCGCGGCGGACGCCCCGGTGACGGACGTGTGGCGGCTGCAGGGCCAGGGCTCGTTCACCGAGCGCGTGCCGGTGCTGGACGACTCCGGGCACGCGCAGCTGCAGGACGTGGAGCGCACGTGCGAGGTGGACGTCGCCCTGCGCTGGGGCGTGGGGTACGACACCACGGTGCGCTCGTTCGTCAACATCATCGCGACCCCCAAGGGCGGCACGCACCTGAGCGGCTTCGAGAACGCCCTGCTCAAGACGCTGCGCAAGCAGGTGGACGCGAACTCCCGCAAGCTCAAGGCCGGCAACGACAAGCTCGAGAAGGACGACGTCCTCGCCGGTCTCACGGCCGTGCTCACCGTGCGCCTGGCCGAGCCGCAGTTCGAGGGCCAGACCAAGGAGGTGCTGGGCACCCCCGCCGTGCGCCAGATCGTCGCCAGGGTCGTGGAGGCGGAGCTCACCAGGCAGCTGACGTCGAAGAAGCGCGACGACAAGGCCCAGGCGGGCCAGCTGCTCGAGAAGGTCGTGGCGGAGATGAAGTCCCGCATCTCGGCGCGGGTGCACAAGGAGACACAGCGGCGCAAGAACGCCCTGGAGACCTCGTCCATGCCCACCAAGCTCGTGGAGTGCCGCTCCGCGGACGTGGCCCGCTCGGAGCTGTTCATCGTGGAGGGTGACTCCGCGCTGGGCACGGCCCGGCTGGCGCGCAACTCGAACCACCAGGCCCTGCTGCCCATCCGCGGCAAGATCCTCAACGTGCAGAAGGCCTCCATCACGGACATGCTGGCCAACGCCGAGTGCGCCGCGCTGATCCAGGTGATCGGCGCCGGGTCGGGGCGCAGCTTCGACCTGGACGCCGCGCGCTACGGCAAGGTCATCATGATGACGGACGCGGACGTGGACGGCGCCCACATCCGCACGCTGCTGCTCACCCTGTTCTACCGCTACATGCGCCCCCTCGTGGAGGCCGGCCGCGTCTACGCCGCAGTGCCGCCGCTGCACCGGGTGCAGATCGTGAACCCCGGTTCCAAGGCCAACGAGATGGTCTACACGTACTCGGAGCGCGAGCTGGACACCCTGCTGGGCAGCCTCGAGGAGCAGGGGCGGCGCTACAAAGAGCCCATCCAGCGCTACAAGGGTCTGGGTGAGATGGACGCCGACCAGCTCGCGGAGACCACCATGGACATCCGCCACCGCGTGCTGCGCCGGGTGCGGGTGGCGGACGCGGAGGCCGCGGAGCGCGCGTTCTCGCTGCTCATGGGCTCGCAGGTGGCGCCCCGCAAGGACTTCATCGTGGCCGGCGCCTCGCACCTGAACCAGGAGCAGATCGACGCCTGACCGGCCGCGCGCCGCAGGGGGACGACCACGGGATGCGTCAGCGCGGCGGGGAGCACAACGCCGCCAGGTCGCGTCAGCGGTGACGTGACCGCCGGTCCCGCATGACAGGGCCTGCGGCCCCGGACGCGGACCGCGACGTCTCAGCCCTCCGCTGACGCGGTGTCCACATCCTCCCGGGACGCGCTCCCGGCGGTGGGAACCTCCACCGGCAGCCCCGTGAGGGCGGGACCCACGGCGGCCACGGCCCGGTCGATGCCCACCCCGGAGCCGTCCCGGCGGCCGTACTCGGTGGGCAGGCTCCGCGCGACCCCTGCGGCGGACACGGCCTTGCCCGGTCCGTGGCCCACCCACGCGAGGTTCAGCGCGTCCTCCCCGGCGAGCAGCCGTTGCGCGCGCACACCCGCGGTGGCGCGACCCTTGGGCGGGAATTCGCTCAGGGGGGTGACCTTGACGGAGGCCTCTCCCATCTCCGGCAGCTGACCGTCCCCGCGGGCCTGCGTGACCACCACGGTGGACTCCTGCGGGATCACCGCCCCGCAGAAGATCACGTGCTCACCGGCGGCGAGCTTCATGCCGACCACGCCACCGGCGGTGCGGCCCTGCGGGCGCACGGCGGGGGCGGGGGAGTGCAGCAGCTTGGCGTCGGAGGAGACCATCACGAGCTCGGCGGCGTCCGGCGCGGCACCCACGCCCACCACGCGGTCCGCGTCCTTGAGCTTGATCGCGGGCCACTGGTCCAGGTTCAGCGGGTAGTCGGGGTTCACGCGCTTGACCACGCCCGCGGCGGTGCCGATCACCACGACCTCGGTCAGGGGCGCCAGGCCCACGAGCGTCTCGTTCTTGTCCAAGCCCAGGAAGTCCGCGGCGGGCACACCGTCCGCGAGGCGGGGCACGCCGTCGAAGTCCTGCAGGACGGGGATGTCCACGCACGAGACACGCAGCATCCGGCCAGTTGACGTCACGGCGGCGATCTCGCCGCGAGCCGTCGCGGGGACCACGCTCGTGAGCGCGTCGTGCTTGAAGCGGCGCGAGCCGTCCGCCAGGGGAGTGCGCGCGGCGCTGCGGGCGATCCGCCCGGTGGTGGAGAGGAACGCCCAGCACGGGTCGTCGCTGATCTCCAGGGCCACGGAGGTGACCGCCTTCTTCCCGCCGGTCTGTGCCGCGGTCACGGCGGGCAGGTCCTCCGCCTCGAGCAGCACGGTGCGGCGCTCGTCCCCGAACTTCTGGGCGGTCTCGGACAGCTCGTCGGCGACGACGCCGCGCAGCGTGGTCTCCGAGCCCAGGACTGCCTCGAGCTCCGCGATCTCCCGCTGCAGCTGGTCACGCTCGGCCTCGAGCTCGATCCGGGAGAACTTGGTGAGCTGGCGCAGCCTCAGCTCCAGGATGTGCTCCGCCTGGGCCCGGGAGAGGTCGAAGACCGCGATCAGCCGGTCCCTGGCCTCGGCGGTCTCCTCGGAGCCTCGGATGATCTGGATGACCTCGTCGATGTCCACGATCGCGATCAGCAGACCCTCGACCAGGTGCAGCCGGTCCTGGCGCTTGGCCAGGCGGAACGCGGTGCGTCGGCGCACCACGGCGATCCGGTGGTCCGTGTAGACGCGCAGCAGCTCCAGCAGGCCCATGGTCCGCGGCTGGCCGTCCACCAGGGCCACGTTGTTGATCCCGAAGGACTCCTCCAGCGGCGTGTGCTTGTAGAGCTGGGCGAGCACCGCCTGGGGGTTGAAACCGTTCTTGACCTCGATCACGAGCCGCAGCCCGTTGGTGCGGTCCGTGAGGTCCACCACGTCCGAGATGCCGGTGAGCTTCTTGTCCTGGACGGCGTCCTTGATCTTCTCGGTGACCTTCTCGGGCCCCACCATGTAGGGCAGCTCGGTGACCACGATGCCCTGCTTGCGCGGGGAGACCTGCTCGATCGAGACCGTGGCGCGGGTGCGGAAGGAGCCGCGCCCGGTGCGGTACGCGTCCCGGATGCCCTCGAGCCCCACGATCCGCCCGCCCGAGGGCAGGTCCGGGCCGGGGATGAGCTTCATGAGCTCCTCCAGGGTGGCCTCGGGGTTCAGGACCAGGTGGCGGGCACCGGCCGCGACCTCCCGCATGTTGTGCGGGGCCATGTTGGTGGCCATGCCCACCGCGATGCCCGTGGCGCCGTTGACCAGCAGGTTGGGGTACGCGGCCGGGAGCACGGCGGGCTGCTGGAACTGGTTGTCGTAGTTGGGCACGAAGTCCACGACGTCCTCGTCGAGGTCCCCGGTGAGC
The DNA here is from genome assembly GCF_003667225.1 of Kocuria rhizophila. Lineage (GTDB taxonomy): Bacteria > Actinomycetota > Actinomycetes > Actinomycetales > Micrococcaceae > Kocuria > Kocuria rhizophila. The sequence goes on along the minus strand of NZ_RCOM01000024.1, from coordinate 6,959 downwards.
GTGCGGGCCGCCGGGGCCATGCGGGCCTCCGTGTAGCGCGGGGCGGCCGGACCGTCGTCGAGCGAGCCGAAGTTGCCGTGGCCGTCCACGAGGGGCACGCGCATGGCGAAGGACTGCGCCATGCGGACCATCGCGTCGTAGATCGCGGCGTCACCGTGGGGGTGCAGCTTGCCCATGACCTCGCCCACCACGCGCGCGCTCTTGACGTGGCCGCGGTCCGGGCGCAGACCCATCTGGTCCATCATGAACAGGATCCGCCGCTGCACGGGCTTGAGGCCGTCCCGGGCATCTGGCAGGGCGCGGGAGTAGATCACCGAGTAGGAGTACTCGAGGAAGCTGGTCTCCATCTCCTGGGTGACGTCCACGTCCACGATGTGCTCGACGAAGTCCTCGGGGAGGTCGTCCTGGGGGGAACGGGTGGCTGAGCGGCGACGAGCCATCGAGCGGCAACTCCTTGGATTCGGTGCGTGCTCCTGTGTCAGGGGCAGACGGTTGGCTAGTCTGAAGTCTATGGGTTCCCTCGACGAGACTCCGCAGCAGCAGGCCTACCCCGAGTACTGGGAGGCGGACGTCATCCTGCGGGACGGCGCCACCGCGCACCTGCGCCCCATCAGCCCGCAGGACCAGGAGCTGCTGCAGCAGATGCACTCCTCGCAGTCCCAGGACAGCATCTACCTGCGCTTCTTCTCCTACAAGCCCAAGCTGTCCCAGCGGGAGCTGGAGCGCTTCACCACGGTGGACCACCGGGACCGCGTGTGCTTCGTGCTGATCCTGGGGGACAAGCTCATCGGCGTGGGCCGCTACGACCGCACCTCGCCGCGAGCGGCGGAGGTGGCGTTCATGATCTCGGACCACCACCAGGGCCGGGGCATCGGCTCCATCCTCCTGGAGCACCTGGCCGCGGCGGCCCGGGAGAACGGCATCAACCGCTTCACCGCCGAGGTGCTGCCCGAGAACCGCAAGATGCTGCACGTGTTCGTGGAGGCCGGCTACGACGTCTCCCGCCAGTTCGAGGACGGCGTGGTGGTCGTGGAGTTCGACATCGACCCCACCGAGAAGTCCCTGGCGGTCATGGCCGCCCGCGAGCACCGTGCCGAGGCCCGCTCCGTGCAGGACCTGCTCACACCGGCCACGGTGGCCGTGATCGGGGCCTCCGCCCACGAGGAGCACGCTGGTCACCACGCGGTCGAGAGCATCCTCGCGGGCGGGTTCACGGGAACCCTGTACGGCGTGGGCCACTCCCCGTTCGAGCGCGAGGGGCTCACCTTCGTCCCGGCCCTCTCGGAGATCCCCGACCCCGTGGACCTGGCCGTGATCGCCGTGCCCCGGGACGCCGTGGAGGAGGCGGTGACGGACTGCGGCCGAGCGGGCGTGCGCGCCGTCGTCGTGATGACGGGCGGCTACGCCGAGGACGGTGTGGAGGGTGCCCTGGCCCAGCGCCGGCTCGTGCGGATCGCCCGCGCGGCGGGCATGCGCGTGGTGGGGCCTGCCAGCCTGGGGCTCATGAACACCGACCCTGCGGTCTCGCTCAACGCCTCCGTGCTGGAGCGGATGCCGCGGCGCGGCGGGCTGGGCCTGTTCTCCCAGTCCGGGGCCGTGGGCACCATGCTCTACGGCGCGGCACTGCGCCACGGGGTGGGACTGTCCAGCTACCTGTCGGCGGGCAACCGCGCGGACGTCTCCGGCAACGACCTCATGCAGCACTGGGAGGACGATCCCGGGACCACGGTGTGCGGGCTCTACCTGCAGTCCGTGGGCAACCCGCGCAAGTTCTCGCGCATCGCGCGCCGGCTCTCGCTGTCCAAGCCCGTGATCGTGGCCAAGTCCGAGGTCACCGGGCTGCGGCTGCCCCCGGGACACACCGGGCGCGTGACCCAGGCCCCGCCGGGCGCCCTGGACGCCATGTTCCGCCAGGCGGGGGTCATCCGGGCCACCACCGCGGAGCAGCTGCTGGACATCGCCGCGATCGCGGAGAGCCAGCCGCTGCCCGGATCCCGCCGGATCGCCGTGGTCTCCAACGCCCTCGCGCTCGCCCAGCTCACCGAGGACACGGCGCTGCGGCTGGACCTCGAGCCGGTGGTGGTCAACGGCTCCGTGGACACCGCCCAGGGCGGGGAGGCCGCCCACCACGCCGTCCTCGAGGCCGCCCGCGAGCAGCTGGCGTCCCAGGACGTGGACAGCGTGGTGCTCGTGCTCATGCCCGCGCAGGGCCTGGACCGGGACGAGCTCGCCCGGGACGTGGCGCTCGCGGCACGCGGTGCGGGACGCACCACGGTGGCCGTGTTCACCGGCCAGCACGGCCCGGACAGCCTCACGGCATCGGTGCGCACCGCGGACGACGCCGCCCTGCCGTGCTTCGACTCGCCGGGCACCGCGATGCACGCGCTCGCGCAGGTGATCGACTACACCACGTGGCGCTCGCAGGACCAGGGCGTGGTCACGGTGCCCGAGGACTTCGACGTCGAGGCCGTGGAGTCGGTGCTCGACCGGCTGCGGGAGAAGGTCACCGGGGACGAGCTCTACGAGCTGAGCACGGCCGAGCGCAACGAGCTGCTCGGGCACGCGGGCATCCGGGTGCTGGAGTCCGTGCGCTTCAACGACCCGGAGGACGGCCCGGCCGCCGCCGAGCGCCTGGGGTACCCGGTGGCACTGAAGACCACGGACCCGTTCCTGCGCCACCGGCTGGACCTGGGCGGTGTGGTGCTCAACATCCAGGACTCGGACCAGCTGCGCGCGGCGATCGAGACCATGAAGCGCACCCTGGCCGGGTGGAACGTGACCGACTTCGAGGTCCAGTCCATGGCGCCCACGGGTCAGACCGTGGTGCTGCGGGCCGCCGAGGACCCTCTGATCGGACCCGTGCTGTCCTTCGGCATGACCGGCGACGCCGTGAACCTGCTGGACGACTGGGCACACCGCGTCCCGCCGCTCACGGACCGGGACATCACCCGGATGGTGCGGGCCCCCAAGGCCGCGCGCAAGCTCTTCGGGTACCAGGGGGTCCCGCCGGTGGACACCACCGGGCTCGAGCAGCTGGTGAACAGGGCGGCATTCCTCAAGGACCGCTTCCCGCAGATCGCGTTCCTGGAGCTGAACCCCGTGGTGCTCTCCGGACCGGTGCTGACCGTGCTCTCGGCCGTCGTCAAGATCGGGGACCCGGGCCAGCGCACGGACAGCGCCCGCCGCGCGATGCTGGGATAAGCGCGGCCCGACAGTGCGGGACACGATCGCCGGCCGTTTCGAGCTGCTGACGCCCATTGCGGAGGGCGGCAGCGGTGCCGTGTGGCGCGCCCACGACCTGCGGCTGGGCACGGAGTGCGCGGCCAAGGTGCTGCGGCAGCGGGACTCCGCGGACCTGCTGCGCTTCGTGCGCGAGCAGTCCGTGAACCTGGACCACCCGCACGTGGTCGCGCCCTACGGCTGGGCGGCGGAGGACGAGCACGTGGCGATCGCCATGGAACTTGTCTCCGGCGGCACCCTGGAGGCCGCGCTGCAGGACAACGGCGCGGTGGCGGACTGGCTGGCGGAGGAGTTCGTGTGCCAGCTGCTGGAGGCCCTGCGGTTCGTGCACACCCGCGGATGGGTGCACCGCGATGTGAAGCCCGCCAACGTGCTGCTCGAACCCACGGGGTCTCGGCTCCCTGTCGCCCGGCTCGCGGACTTCGGCATCGCGGTCCGTCTCGACGACGCGCGCCTGACCCACACCGGCACGGTGGTGGGGACCCCCGGGTACCTGCCCTCGGAGGCCTACGCGCCGGGCAACCCCTCGCGGAGCATGGACCTCTACGCCGCGGGTGTGACCGCGGTGCGCATGGTCCTGCCCGAGGTGGACCTCAGCACGGACCCGCTGCGCCCCGAGGACGTGGCCGAGCTCGAGCTCTTCGAGGACTCGCCCGCGCTGCGCACCGGGGTGGCGGGGCTGCTGGACCCGGACCCCGAGCAGCGTGTCCGGGCCGCCGACCGCCTGCTGGCGCAGCTGCTGGACACGGCGTCCGCTCGCGCGGACAGGACAGCGGAGACCGCGGAGGGCGAGCCGTTCGAGGTCTTCGACGTCCTCGAGCCCACCACGGAGCGTGAGCTGTCCCCGGTGGCCGACGCCGCCCGCCTGCCCCCGGGAGCCCGGGGCACCGCCGACGCCCCGATTGCGTGGCACGCCGTGCACCGCCAGGCGATCTCCGCTCCGGAGCGCCCCGCGATGACCGAGCGCGGGGGAGACCTGCTGCGCCCCTTCTCCCCGGTGGGGGACGGTGGCCACGACACGGAGCGTGCCACCCCGGCGTCGACCACCCGGTGGCCCGTGGCCGGACCGCCCGCGGAGGACAGCACGGAGCTCATCGACACCTCCGGCCCCCCGGTGCTGGAGCAGGTGTCCGAGACTGGAGGGCGTGCCACCGCGGCACCGGGGCCCGCGGCACCGGGGCCCGAGCAGACGGCCCGTCTGACCGCGAGCTCCGGGGATCCTGCTCCCGCGGGGGCCGCGGACGGGATGACGACGGCAGATCCAGTGGGCGCGCGTGCCGCTGTGCCGTCCGGGAGTCGTGGGCCCGGGACCCGGTCACGGGCTCCGCGCTGGCCCTGGTGGATGCTCACCGTGACCCTCGCGGTGCTCGCGCTGGTGGCGGGGTACGTGTGGCTCGGCCCGGCGCTGGCACGCTGGGGTGGAGCCGAGGGCCCGGACACCGCTCCGGAGCCCACCCGGGCACCGCAGACCCCGGGGGTCCCCTCGGACGGCGTGGGCGGACCGCCCGCGGCCACCACGGACGTCACCCCGGAGTGCACGCAGCTCGAGGACGGCACGGTGTCCTGCGTCGTGACCCCCTGAGGGGCTGCGGGGTCACCGCGGGGCCCGCGGGGCGGCGTCGCGCGATGACACGGTGTGCCGCGGGGCCACCGGTGGAGGACAATGGCGCCATGACTTACTCAGCACCCGACGGCTCACGGCTCGTCCAGGACATCGAGAAGGCGGGGTTCTACCCGCAGCTCGTCACGGACGTGGTCATGGACTCCCTCGACGGCAGGCGGCCGGCGTCCCACCTCGTGCAGCTGGAGACCCACTTCACCAACACGGAGCTGCACCGCCACATCACGGCGCTGGTCCTGGCGGAGGACGTCCTGCACATCACCCACGTGGACGACCAGCAGCTGGACGAGAACGGCGCGGACACCGTGGCGCGCGTGTCCTCGGAGACCGTGCCCATCTCCCAGATCCGCTCCGTGACGCTGAGCTACGCGTACCACCAGCCCCAGAACTACCAGCCGGGCACACCGATCATGGAGCTGAACCTCGCGGTGAGCTGGACCGGGACGCAGCAGCTCGAGCTGTACCCGGCCATGTGCGAGGACCCGGAGTGCCAGGCCGACCACGGGTACACGGGCACCGCCGCGAGCGAGGACGTGGTGATGCGCATCAGCTCCGAGGCGGACGGGCAGGACGCCGTGGAGGGTGCGCGCGAGTTCGCTCGGACCCTGCGGCGCGCGAACGTGGCCCCTCTGACCGACTCCGGCGCCCAGATCGCCCAGGCCCCGCACCAGGGGGCGTCCCGTCCGGAGCCGCCCGCACCGCGCAGCCGCTTCGGGCACCGCCACAGCGGACGCGACGCGGGCCGCACCTCGTGAGCGCGCGCGAGCTGCCCCGCCCGCCGCGCTACGGGTCCCGCAGCATCGCGGACGTGCTGAGCTCGGCCGCCGCGGCCACGGGGGTGCCCGGGACGTGCAACGCGCTGAGCCTGCCGGCCGCGCACCGCTACGTGGTGGTGCTCGTGGACGGGCTCGGCTCCCGGCTGCTGCGGGAGGTCCAGGGCTACGCGCCCACGCTGCGCTCCGCGCAGTCCCTCGGGGAGCTCGACGCCGCGTTCCCCTCCACCACGTCCGTCTCCCTGTCCTGTCTGGGGACCGGAGCGGCCCCCGGGACGCACGGGATGCTCGGCTACGACGTGCTGGACCCTGCCACGGAGCGGGTGGTCAACATGCTGGGCCAGTGGCCCGCCGACGTCGATCCGCTCGCCTGGCAGCCCGTGCCCACCGTCCTGGAGCGCGCCGCGGAGCACGTGGACACCGCGACCGTGAGCGCGCCGCGCTTCGAGTCCTCCGGACTCACCCGGGCGGCGCTTCGGGGCGGGCGCTTCGTCGGAGCCGACGGCGTGTACGCCCGGACGGCCCGCACCCTCGAGCAGCTGCGGGAGGGGCGCCGGGGGCTGGTGTACTTCTACTGGGACGAGCTGGACAAGACCGGCCACAGGGTGGGCTGGCGCTCCGACGCGTGGCTGCGGTCTCTGGAGGAGCTGGACTCCGCCCTGAAACGTCTCGTGACACGGCTGCCCGCGAACACCCGGGTGCTGCTCACCGCGGACCACGGCATGGTGGACGTGGGCCCGGAGCACCGCCTGGATGTCAGTGGGGAGGCGGATCTGATGGACGGGGTCCGCCACACGGCGGGGGAGCCGCGGGCGGTGCAGCTGCACCTCTCCGCCCACGCGGATGCGGAGGACGTGGCGCAGCGCTGGCAGGAGCACTTCGGGGACGCGGTGTGGACTGCCACGCGGACCGAGCTCGCGCGGGCGGGCTACTTCGGTGCGGACCCGGACCCCCGGATGCTCGCCCGGGCGGGCGACGTGTGGATCCTGGGGAAGGAGGAGATCGCCCTCTACGACGTCTCCCGTCAGGGCACCCGGCCCTTGGGCATGGTGGGCCAGCACGGTTCTCTCACGGACGAGGAACGGTACGTGCCCGCCCTGCTGTGGTGAGCCGCAGGACCCCGCGCGGGGGTCCCGTGCATGCCGGTGGACGAGCGGTCCTGGTGCGGGACCCTCAGCGGGCGGATCCGCCGTCGGCACCCGAGGAGCTCCCGGCCTGACCCTCGCCCTGGGCCGCATCGGCACCCGTGTTCGACCCCTTGCCCGTGCCCCCACCGGTGGGCGGTGCCGTGGGCTTCTGCGGGGGCTTCGGGGGAGCAGGAGGCG
>NZ_RCOM01000023.1 GCF_003667225.1 Kocuria rhizophila | reverse complement strand
CTCCGTCGTCGGCAGCGTCAGATGTGTATAAGAGCCAGATGGTGCGGTTGCCGGAGACCACCACCCGGCCCTCCGCGTGCCACTTCACCGCCCGGGACAGCGTCTGTGCCTCGGCGTCCGACCCCACGGCCACAAGATCCGCGGGGGTGTGGGCGTGGTTCACGGGAATCACGTCCTGCGCGATGATCGGGCCCTCGTCCAGGTCCGGGGTGACGTAGTGGGCGGTGGCCCCCACCATCTTCACGCCGCGCTCGTAGGCCTGGTGGTAGGGCTTGGCCCCCTTGAAGGACGGCAGGAACGAGTGGTGGATGTTGATGCAGCGTCCCGCGAGCTCCCGCGTGAGCTCGTCCGAGAGGATCTGCATGTAGCGGGCCAGCACCACGAGCTCGGTGTCGTGGGCTGCCACGAGGCGCAGCAGCTCCGCCTCGGCCTGGGGCTTGGTGTCCCGGGTGACGGGCACGTGGTGGAAGGGCACGCCGTAGAAGTCCACGAGCGGGCGCAGATCCGTGTGGTTGGAGACCACGGCCACGATCTCCACGGGCAGCGAGCCCACGTGCGCCCGGTGCAGCAGGTCCGCCAGGCAGTGGGAGATCTTGGAGACCATCACCAGCACCCGGGTCTTCTTGCGGGCGTCCACCAGCCGGAAGCGCATGTCGTGCTCCTGGGCCACCGGGCGGAAGCCCTCGATCAGCGACTCGGTGGTCACGGTGCCCGGCGCGCTGATGGTGTGGCAGCGGATGAAGAACCGGTCGTCGTGGCGGTCGGAGAAGTGCTTGACGTCGAAGATGTCGCAGCCCTGGCTGGTGAGGTTGGAGGCCACCGCGCTCACGAGGCCGTAGGCCTCGGGGCAGTGGGCGGTGAGGACGTGCTCGTCGGGCGTGGAGGGCTGGGCCGACATGAAGGGGATGCTCCTGGGGTCACGGGACGGATCGGTGGTCCGCGGGGCGGCAGGGCCGCGGCACCGTGGACCGGCGTCGATTTTATCGCCGGGACAGGGGCGTTATCGACCGGTGGCCGCGTGAGCGGACGGTAGGAGCCCGTCCGGCGCGGGGAGAGGTGCGCCTCTGTGAGAGAACCAGCGGCCACCGGCAGGCGATAACGCCTCAACGGGATCGAGCCGTGGGCTGAGCGGCTACCGACGCACAGCACCGGCCACAGTGCACCCCCCAGTGCAGGTGTGGCGGTTTCCCTGTGCGAAGTCTCCCGTTGCAGTGGTTCAGTGAACCACGCGTCCAGAATATCCGAATTTCACAGATGGCTCGGAGGCTGTGCAGAATCAAAGAACCGCTTTACCTACACGGGTACCCCCGCCCTCCGCGGGTGCGGGCGGGCCGGGCGTCGAAAAACCTGCTGTGACTAGGGGAAACGCAGAAAGTAAATGATATCCCTACTATTTACCTCTGCGAATTGCCATATTTCTCGAGCCAAGTCGATTCACTTGTGGGCCCTAGAGGGGACAATACTTTCCGTGGACTGCGGCGATGCGCTTCGGGCCCGCGAGAGCGGGTCAGGCCACCCCGGTGTTGAACACAAGCCCCAGCAGGTAGGTGGCCACGGCCGCGCCGTAACCGATGCCCAGCTGCCGCAGGCCCCGCTTGAGCGGGGAGGCACCGGAGAGCAGACCCACGAAGCCACCCGTGACCAGCAGGGCCATTCCCACCAGGACCATGGCCACGACCATGGCGACTCCGCCCGTGAGCCCGAAGATGTAGGGCAGGATCGGGATGACCGCTCCCGAGGCGAAGAAGCAGAAGCTGGACGCCGCCGCGCCCAGATCCGTGCCGAGGGCCTCGTGCTCGCCGGAGCCCGCGGCGTCGTCGTCGCTCTCCTGTCCAGGGTCCGCGGCACGGCGGGCCTTCTCGTCCTGGAACGAGAGCGAGGGGTCGCAGTCGCAGTCGTAGTGGCCGAGTCGCTCCGCGGCACGGTGCTCCGCGGCCTCCTCGCTCATGCCGCGGGCCCGGTAGATGAGGGTGAGCTCGTTCTCGTCCAGGTCCAGGGACGGGGCGACCCGGAGGGTCACCTGGGTGGGCTGCGAGGCGTCCAGCAGCTCGCGCTGGGAGCGCACGGACACGTATTCGCCCGCCCCCATGGACAGCGCGCCCGCGAGCAGCCCGGCGATGCCCGAGAACAGCACCATCGAGCTGGACGTGCCGGTGGCCCCCACGCCCATGACGAGTGCGAGGTTGGACACCAGGCCGTCGTTGGCGCCGAACACCGCGGCGCGGAAGTTCCCCGAGAGCCGGGTGCGGCCGTCGGTGGCCAGCGCCCGGATGATCTCCTCGTGCACGGCCTCGTCCGCGGCCATGGCGGCGGTGGCGTCGGGGTCCTCCCGGTACGGGGAGCGGGACTCGGCGCGCTGCAGCAGCGCCAGGACGAAGACCGAGCTGACGTGCCTGGCCAGGAACATGAGGATGCGCGCCTCGAGACCGGGGTGGACCGTGCGCTGCGCGTGGGGCCCCAGGAGCCGGCGCCAGTGCTCCGCGTGGCGCCCCTCGCCCTCGGCCACCCGGTGCAGGATCTCCGCGTGGCGCCCGGTGCTGTGACGGGCCAGGTGCTCGTAGGTCTGCGCCTCGGCAAGCTCGTCCGCGAGGTAGTGGCGCCACCTGCGGATCTGGGCGGGGGTCGGTTCGGCGGTTCCGGGCACGGGGGAGTGCGTGCTGGTGGGCTCAGGCATGTCTCCGGATCATACGCACGAGCCGGCACGGGTGATTTCGGGGCCCCGAAGCTCGGGTCGAGACGCGCGCGGTGGCCGCCACCGGCACCAGGGGCCCGGTTCCCCTGATCACGGGCGCCGGGGAGTCGGGGCGCCGGACCCACGTTCTGCCTGCAGTGCCAACTCGCTGTGTGGTGCCGGTGGTGCGGCCCTCAGGGCTCCACGAGCGAGCGGATGTCCTGCGCGTCGAGGCTCGCGGAAAACACATGGTCGTCGTCGAGCACCGCGGAGAAGAGGTCCGCCTTGCGGGTCTTCAGCTCCATGACCTTCTCCTCGATGGTGTCCTGCGCGACCATGCGGTAGACCATGACCTTCTGGGTCTGCCCGATCCGGTGGGTGCGGTCCACGGCCTGGTTCTCGGCGGCGGGGTTCCACCACGGGTCCAGGAGGAAGCAGTAGTCGGCCTCCGTGAGGTTGATGCCGAAGCCGCCGGCCTTGAGGCTCACCAGGAACACCGGGGCCTTCCCGCTGCGGAACGTGTCGAGGGCCGCGGCGCGGTCCCGGGTGCTGCCGTCCAGGTAGGCGTAGGCGATCCCGGCCTCGTCCAGCCGCCGGGCCACGATCTTGAGGAAGCTCGTGAACTGGCTGAACACCAGGGGGCGGTGGCCCTCCTGCAGCAGCTGGGGGAGCTGCTCGAAGAGGACGTCCAGCTTGGAGGAGGCCGCGGTGGCCTCGGGGTCCACCAGGGCGGGGTCCAGGGCGAGCATGCGCAGCGTGGTGAGGGACTGGAAGATCGTGAAGCGGTTCCTGTCGAAGTCGCGCAGCAGCCCCAGGATCTTGGCACGCTCGCGCTGCAGCCTGAGGTCGTACGCGGCGCGGTGCTCGGGGTTGAGCCCCACGGCCAGCACGTGCTCGAGCTTGGGTGGCAGCTGCAGGTCCACGTCCGCCTTGGAGCGGCGCAGCATGAACGGCCTCATGCGGGAGCGCAGCCGGGCCAGGGCGTCCGAGTCCATCGCGCGTTCGATGGGCCGCTGGTAGTGCTCGGTGAAGCGCTTCTTGGACGGGAACAGCCCCGGTGCGGTCAGGGACAGCAGCGACCACAGCTCCGTGAGGCTGTTCTCCATGGGGGTGCCGGTGATGGCCAGGCGGGTGCGGGCCCTCAGGTTCTTCACGGCGCGGTAGGCCTTGGTCCGCGGGTTCTTCACGAACTGCGCCTCGTCCATGACCACGCCGGCCCACTCGACGCCGCGGTAGGCATCCGCGTCGAGACGGAGCAGGGCGTAGGAGGTCAGCACCACGTGCGAGTCCCGCGCGGCGTTGGCCACCGAGTCCTTGGTGCTGGTCAGCACGGTGGTCCGCAGCGACGGCGCGAAGCGCATGAGCTCGGCCGACCAGTTGGCCACCACGGAGGTGGGGGCGATCACCAGGAACGGTGGCAGCCGGGGATCGCGGGCCACGGCGCGCAGCATGGCGGCGATGGTCTGCACGGTCTTGCCCAGCCCCATGTCGTCCGCGAGGATCCCACCGAGGTCGTGCTCCCACAGGAAGCTCAGCCACCGGAACCCCTCGTACTGGTAGGGGCGCAGGGTGGCCTGCAGGGCCTCGGGCACGGAGGGCGACGGGATCTCGTCCAGGTGCGCCAGCGCGCGGACGCCCGTGCGCCACTGCTCCGCCTGCTGCGTGTCCGTGGCGAGGTCCTCGAACTGCTCCCAGAGGCTGGTCTGGTACCGGTTCAGGGCCAGGGGCGCGCTCTTGTCCTCCTGCAGGGTGCGGGCCTCGGCGATCAGCTCGCGCAGCCGGACGAACTCCGGGCGGTCCAGGGAGAACCAGGACCCGTCCCGCAGCAGCATGACGTCCTGGCCGCGGTCCAGGGCCTGGAAGATCTCCGAGAAGGGCAGGTAGTGCTCACCCACCTTCACGGTGACTCCCAGTCCGAACCAGTCGTGGTGCTCGGTGGGGGCGGTGGAGACGGTGATCTCGGTGGGTTCGGAGACCTCTCGGTAGGCGGGGGCGCCACCGGTCTCCTCGATCCGCAGGTCCGGGATGCCGCGCAGCCGCGGCAGCCACTCCCGCAGCAGCGTGAGGGCGTCCTGGGCGGCGTAGGAGCTGCGTTTGACGTCCAGCTCCGGGACACGGCGGTGCACGGCCTGGACCATGGAGGACTCCCAGCGGGACTCCCGCGCCACGACCTCGTCCCCGAGCGGGTCCAGGGGCCGGAACGGCAGGCGCACGCGCTCTCTGCCCTTCTGGTACTCCCACTCCCACTCCACGCGCTCGGTGAGGTCGTCGTGGTGGACGGTCAGCACCAGCTCGGGATCCGCCACCTGCGGCAGCACCAGGGAGTCCTCCCCGGCGGTCACGTGCATGCTCTGGTGCAGCCGGGGGAAGTACGTCTCGAAGAACTCCTCCACCCCGTCCTGCGGGACCGTGAGGTCCTCCGCGCGGTCCAGGAAGGAGCGCTGCTGCTGGTTGAGGCGGGTCCCCAGGGCCACCAGGTGCAGGGGGAAGCGGTTGAGGTCCTCGGCGTCCTCGAGCGCCGCAGGGGAGGCCTCGGGGTAGAACAGCCCGTGACCGGGCTGACCGATGATGTGGGCCCAGCGCAGGGGCACCTCGTGCTCGCCCACGATCAGCTGCGGGCGCAGGCTCAGCTCCCCGTGCTCGCCCGGGTCCACCCGCACCTCGAAGCGCCCCTCGTGCTCCAGCACCACGGGGGCTCCCGAGCTGCGGGAGACGAGGGGGATGCCCAGGGCGTCGGCGCGCGACAGGATGGGCCACAGCAGGGGAGAGGTGTAGCGCTCCACGTGCAGCTGGTGGCGTTCGGCGGCGTAGCTGCCCCGGTGGGACTCGGACAGGGCGCGCAGCTCCTCGAACCAGTCCAGCTGCTCGGGGCCCAGCCGTCCCGCGCGGACGTGGGAGGCCAGGTTCCCCCAGTCGATGCCGCTCTGCACCCAGCCGCGGCGCCCGCGCAGCACGGGCCGCGCGGTCAGTGCGAGGGGCAGTTCCCCGAGTGAGCTCCGCCACGCCCTGGGGGCGCGGTTCTGCACGCGGGAGAGGTCCAGTTCGAGTGCGACGCCCGGGGCGTCGTCGGGGTCGGAGACCACGCGCTCGGAGGCGGTGCCGGGGACGATGCGGGAGAGTTCACTGCGCCAGTCCGGGCCCTCGCCCGGCGTGCGGGCATCGGGGAACTGCGCGGCGTCACTCATGCGCACTACGGTACCGCCCGGTACGGACACGGCTGCGCGAGGGCCTGTGCGGAGGCGGCCCGGCGGCGTCGTGGGAATCTCCGCCCGGCCCCCGTGGGACGGCACGGCCCGGACTCCTATACTCGAGGTGACTGTGACGACTGAAGCGCCCACGGCGCAGACGGAGGATTTGTGGCTGACGCTGCCGGTTTCCGCACGGGAGACCACGCGATTGCATCCGGACCCCAGGAAGTCGAGTACCTGCGCTGGAACGACGCCGTCGCGCGTGCGTTCTTCGGCCCCCGCGCGGCGGGGGAGCTCGTCCAGCTGGACCTGGACGAGAAGATGCTCGAGCAGATCGGTTCCGAATTCGGCCTGGACGGGCCGTCCACCCTGCGGGCGCTCGCGGACTCCGTGACGCCGCTGCTGGTCACGGACGGCTCCCGCCGCTCGATGTTCGACGCGTTCAACAAGCTCACCGAGGTCTGGTACCGGATGTCCCGGCGCCAGCTCGAGGACCTCACGAAGATTGGCCCGCCGCCGATCGTGGCGCTGCTGGCACTGCTGTCCCTCGCGGGACGGCACATGTCCGCGCTCGCGGCCCGCACGGGCAAGAAGTCCGTGTCCACGTTCTACCTCCCGCTCGCGGTGCTGCTGCAGGCGGGGCAGGACAACGCCAAGGCCCTGGAGTCCTCGGTGCGCAAGGACTCGGAGACCTACTGGGACGCCCTGCGCTACTGGCTCGAGGCCTTCGACGGGCAGCTGGGGCTGCCCTCCGCCTACGCCGTGAACCACCGGCCGGTGGGCCTGGCGCTGTCCCAGACGCTGTTCGGCCCCTCGGAGCTGCGCCAGCTGCACCAGATGTTCGAGGACCTGGAGCTCACCACGGCGCAGGGCATGAGCGCGCAGGAACTCGGGATCTACATCGACTTCTGGCTGGACATCGCGGACACGGACGCCTCCAAGTCCATGCGCAGCATCTGGTCCAACCCGCTCACCCGCGACCCTGCGCTGCAGGTGGCACTCGCCCAGCTCGCCGCGTGGGAGTCCTCCCAGGACGACGACGCCGCCGCGGCCACCCGAGGCTCACGGCACCTGGGCTCGCGCAGCCCGGGCCTGTCCCTCACGGACGGCACGGACTACGTGGGCAACCCGGTCTACGAGCTGGGCTTCGTGGTGCCCAAGCGGCTGGTCCCCGGCCGTGAGGTGGACCTGGCCACCACCGCCGGTCCGCGGACCATGTTCCTGAACTACATCGGGGACGCGTTCCTGGGGATCTCCGCCTACAGCGCCCGCATGACCAGCGACACCCTGCTCTCGGGCCAGCTGACCGTGACCGCGGGGGAGCTCACGCTCACCCGCAACCCGCGGCCCGTGGTGGTCTTCGCCAAGGACGCGTACTCGGACACCTTCCTGTCCGTGGACCACGTCCCCACGGCGTGGCCGTGCCGCATCATGGTCCGCAACGAGCCCGAGTGGGTCGAGCAGGTCCGTGCCATCCTGGACGACTCCGCCTCCCCGGACTACCGCGTGGTGGGGCCGGGGGAGAACGGCGTGGCCGAGGGGTGGGTGCTCTTCGACGACGTCCAGGTGCTGCGCGCGGGCGATCCCGCCCTCACGGTCAACGACAACTTCTCCGCCCTGGTGCCCCGCCTGGTGCCGGCCATGACGCTGTCCGGCGGGCTGCGCATCCCGGGGGACGTGGAGCGGTTCTCGGCGCTGCGCCCGCCGCAGCTCACCGTGACCTCCGACAGCGACGACCCCCTGAGCGTGGAGTGCGAGTGGCGCAATCCGCACTCGTTCAAGCTCACGAGCACCAAGCTGACCGCACCGCGCGTTCCCCCGTTCCAGGTGAGCCTGGGCGCCACCGAGCTGGCCACCGAGCACGGTCACCTCAAGCCCAACGACTACACGCTGGTGCTGCGCTCCGGGCGCACCGTCAAGCAGCGGCTCGAGTTCCGGGTCCGGGACAGCTCCTACTACATCACGCAGCGCTCCCTGGGCTACGAGGGTGAGATGGTGCACGTGGCCGAGGAGACCCTGTGGCCCGTCACCGCCGTCACCCGGGACGAGATCCCGGACGAGTACGTCCAGGGCTCGTTCGACAACATGACCCCCCACGAGGTCGAGCTGCCGGAGGCCGAGGTGCCCGAGGTGGCGGGCTGGGAGTCCGCGGAGGGGCAGATGTTCCCCGAGCGCAGCAACGAGCTGCCCACCGCACCGGACGTCTCCTGCATGGTCACGGGCAAGCACAAGGTGATCCTGCCGCCCATGGACCCCAAGGCCAAGGCGCCCTGGGTGTTCGGGCGGTGCACGTTCTGCGGGCTCACCAAGCGCTACCCCGGCCGCCTCACCAAGCTCTCCGCGGTGGGGCAGACCGGTTCGGTGGAGGCCCTGCAGTTCATCGGCCCCGAGGAGGGGGAGTACCCCGGTTCGTGGGCGCCCTTCAAGGACATGCTCACGTTCCTGGGTGGCGGCAAGCGCTCGAGCCTGTCGATCGTGGCGCGCCAGCTGGAGGACTCCGAGCGGTTCGAGGAGTGGTTCGTGGGCCACCTCCAGGCCCTGGGGTTCCTGGAAACCATCCGGGACGAGAACTGGACGGTGCGCCGCTGGCAGGTCTGCTCCCCGGCCCTGACCCAGCTGGTGGACGGCTCCGTGCTGCTCACGGGCGGGTGGAAGACCGAGCAGGAGGAAGCCGTGACCCGCGCCGTTGCGGCCCAGGGCGGTGAGGTGGTCGTGCTCTCGCCCGAGGACCACGCCACCACCATGCTGGTGGACGTGGACCTCGAGGCCCTGGGGCGGATGCTGCCCGAGGGGATGTGCGACGTGGTGTACGACGCGGGGCCGGTCATGCTCGACCCCCTCCCGCCGCTGTCCTCGGTGGTGGCCGGGCTGCCGCTGCGCGAGATGCAGTACAACGGGGTGGCGGAGAAGTTCGTGCCCGCAGACGCCACGTGGGAGGCCACAGAGGACCGCAACACCCCCGGGCTGTACCGGATCAACCACCACCACAAGACGCGCTACGTGTTCCGCACGGCGGAGGACGTGGAGTCCGGCCACGGCCGGCAGGTGTCCTCGGGGCTGGGCAAGCACCTGGCCGCCCGGGAGCTGGGGGCCGCCCTGGTCAGCCACGACCCCGAGCTGCGGCTGCTCTCCGTTCCGATCGGAGCCGCCCTGCCGGGGCTGTACGCCCGCGCCGCGGTGCTGTGCTCCGGTCTGCTGCCCACGCTCGTGGACGAGGACTTCTCCCTGAACTACGGGGACGTCTCCGAGGAGTTCGCGAGCGCGCTCGTGGCCAAGCTGCTCGGATGACGGAGACCGGGCGGGGGCGCGGATGTGCCCTCGCCCGAGGCCTGTCCTAAGGTGGGAGGGCCGAAAATTTGCTACTTATCGGTAACACGACGCATCGACCCCGGGTCGCCCATCGTCCGGCCCAGACGTGAGTTCGTTCCCATGAGTGAGTCCTCGACCCCGCCCTCGTCCGCCGCTGGCGCCACGCCGGTCACGTCCGCAGCCAGCTCCGGCACCGCCCGGCTGCCCGTCAACTGGCGTGTCCTGATCGCGGCGGCCGTGGTCATCATCGGCCTGTCCGCGTGGGCCATTGCCGCCCCTGAGCAGGCCGACGCCGTGATCGGCGGCGTCGTCGCGTGGGTGGCCTCCCGCCTGGGGTGGTTCTACGTCCTCACCGCCACGGTCGTGATCGGCTTCGTGATCATGGTGGCCGCGAGCCGCGGCGGCAAGGTCCGCATGGGCCCCGACCACGCGCGGCCGCAGTTCAACATGTTCACGTGGACCGCGATGCTCTTTGCTGCGGGCATCGGCGTGGACCTCATGTTCTTCTCGGTCTCCGAGCCCGTCAGCCAGTACTTCGCGCCGCCCTCGGGGGAGGGCGAGAGCCTGGAGGCGGCACGTCAGGCGGTCGTGTGGACCCTGTTCCACTACGGCATCACCGGCTGGGCCATGTACGCCCTGATGGGCATGGCCTTCGGCTACTTCGCGTACCGCTTCGGCATGCCGCTCAGCATCCGCTCCGCGCTCTACCCGATCCTGGGCAAGCGCATCCACGGCGTGGCCGGCGACGCCGTGGACACCGCCGCGCTGCTGGGCACCGTCTTCGGCGTGGCCACCTCCCTGGGAATCGGCGTGGTGCAGCTGAACTACGGGCTGAAGTCCCTGTTCGGCGTTCCCGAGAACCTCGCCGTGCAGGCGGCCCTGATCGCGGTGGGCGTGGGCATGGCCGTGGTCTCGTGCGTGTCCGGCGTGGACAAGGGGATCCGGCGGCTGTCCGAGCTGAACATCGTGCTGGCGATCGGTCTCATGCTCTACGTCCTGCTCGCGGGCCGCACGTCGTTCCTGCTGGACGCCATCGTGATGAACGTGGGGGACTTCATCTCGAGCTTCCCGGGCATGACCCTGGACACGTTCGCCTACGAGGCGCCGCAGGAGTGGATGAGCGCCTGGACCCTGTTCTTCTGGGCGTGGTGGATTGCCTGGGCGCCCTTCGTGGGGCTGTTCCTGGCCCGGATCTCCCGCGGCCGCACCCTGCGCCAGTTCGTGGTGGGCACCATGACCGTGCCGTTCACGTTCATCCTGCTCTGGATCTCGATCTTCGGGAACTCGGCACTGGACCTCGTGGTGGGCGGCAACACGGAGTTCGGCGAGGTGGCCATGAACACCCCCGAGCGCGCGTTCTACTCGCTGCTGGAGCAGTACCCCGGTGCCACGCTCGCCGCCTCGATCGCCACCTTCACGGGCCTGCTCTTCTACGTGACGTCCGCGGACTCCGGGGCGCTCGTGATGAGCAACTTCACGTCCCGCATCGACGACCCCAACCAGGACGGCCCCAAGTGGCTGCGGGTGTTCTGGGCCGTGGGCACGGGTGTGCTGACCCTGGCCATGCTCCTGGTGGGCGGTGTGACCACGCTGCAGAACGCCACCCTGATCATGGGCCTGCCGTTCTCCGTGGTGATGTACCTGATCATGGTGGGGCTGTGGCGGGCCCTGCGCGTGGAGGTCAGCACCGCCGAGTCCGGTGCGGTGGCCAGCCGCTCGGCCGTGGCCGGGCGCACCGGCCGGGACACGCACTGGCGGGCCCGGCTGTCCCGGCTGGGCAGCTATCCCGGCGCCCGCGCCGCCCAGCGGTACGTCAAGGACGTGGCCGCTCCCGCGCTGGACACGCTCGCCGCGGAGCTGCGCGGGTCCGGGGCCGCGGTCACCGTGGTCACCGACCCGGTCGAGGAGAACCCGTCCCTGCAGCAGGTGTGCCTGTCGGTGGACCTGGCCCCGGAGCGGGACTTCGTCTACCGGGTGCACCCGGTGGCGTTCCCCACCCCCGGCTTCGGCGGGTTCCGCACCAATCCGGACTCGGACCGCTACTACCGCCTGGAGGTCTTCACGGCCACGGGCTCCCTGGGCTACGACGTCCTGGGCTACACCGCCGAGCAGCTCATCAACGACGCACTGGACTGCTACGAGCGTCACCTGGAATTCATCCGGCTCAACCACGAGCACCCGGGCAGCACCCAGATCGGCCTTCCCGCGGCCGAGACCGGCGCCCCGGTGGACAGCTCCCCGACCAAGGAGGACAACGCATGAGCACCACCCTGTACATCGACGGCCAGTGGGTCCCCGCCCAGCAGGGCGGCACCCGCACGATCACGTGCCCCGCGGACGGAACCGAGGTGGCCGTCGTCGCCGAGGCCACCCGCGAGGACACCGAGCGCGCGATCGCCGCGGCCCGCGTGGCCTTCGACGACGGCCGCTGGTCCGGCGTCCCCGCCCCCGAGCGCGGCGCGTTCCTGCTGCGCGTGGCCACCCGGCTGCGAGAGCGCGCGGACGAGTTCGCCCGGGCCGAGTCCCTCGACACCGGCAAGCGGATCGAGGAGTCCCAGCAGGACATGGTGGACATCGCCAACTGCTTCGACCACTTCGGCAGGATCGCCGCGGACGACGCCGGGCGCGTCGTCGACGCCGGGGACCCGGACGTGGTGAGCCGCGTGGTCCACGAGCCCGTGGGCGTGTGCGGTCTCATCACCCCGTGGAACTACCCCCTGCTGCAGGCCGCGTGGAAGATCGCGCCGGCGCTCGCGGCGGGCAACACGTTCGTGCTCAAGCCCGCGGAGCTCACCCCGCACACCGCCATTCTCATGATGCAGGTGCTCGAGGAGCTGGAGCTGCCGGCGGGCGTGGCCAACCTCGTGCTGGGCGCCGGAGCGGAGGCGGGCGCGCCGCTGTCCTCGGATCCCCGCGTGGATCTCGTGTCCTTCACCGGCGGTCTCGTCACGGGCCGCGTGATCGCCCGCGAGGCCGCGGCCACCGTCAAGAAGGTGGCCCTGGAGCTGGGCGGGAAGAACCCCAACGTGGTCTTCGCGGACGCGGACTACGACGCCGCCCTGGACAACGCGCTGAACGCGGCGTTCGTGCACTCGGGCCAGGTGTGCTCCGCGGGGGCGCGGCTGGTGGTCGAGGAGTCCATCGCGCAGCGCTTCGTGGACGACCTCGTGGCGCGTGCCGAGGGCATCCGACTGGGCGGCCCGTTCGACGAGAAAGCCGAGACCGGCGCGCTGATCTCCGCCGCGCACCGTGACAAGGTGCACGCCTACGTGGAGCACGCCCGGGAACAGGGCGCGCGGGTCCGGTGCGGTGGCTCGTTCGCCGAGGGCCCCTCCGCGGACGGCTCCCTGCAGCTGGAGGACGGCTTCTTCTACCTGCCCACGGTGATCGACCAGTGCACCCCGGACATGGACTGCGTGCACGACGAGGCCTTCGGGCCCACCGTGACCGTGGAGACCTTCCGGACCGAGGAGGAGGCCGTGGCGATCGCCAACGACACCCACTACGGCCTGGCCGGTGCGGTGTGGTCCCAGGACGCCGGCAAGTCCCAGCGCGTGGCCGGGAAGCTGCGCCACGGCACCGTGTGGATCAACGACTTCCACCCCTACCTGCCCCAGGCGGAGTGGGGCGGCATGAAGCAGTCCGGCGTGGGGCGAGAGCTCGGCCACGACGGGCTGGGGGAGTACCAGGAGACCAAGCACGTCTACCAGAACGTCCGCCCCGCCGTCACCGGCTGGTTCGCACAGCACTGAGCGCACCGCGGGCCCGCCCGGGGCACGACGCCGCCACGGCGCAGGTGCGCCCGTACGGAACCTCGGCGCGCTGAGCCGCCCGCTGGGCGGTCTCGCGCGCCCGAACACCTCACCGGCACCGACGCCGCGGTCCCGCACCGCGGCGTCGGGCACCCACCGAAGGGAGAAGGCATGACCGAGAAGAACACCATCGCCGAGTACGACTACGTGGTCGTGGGCGCAGGATCCGCAGGGGCGGTCGTCGCCGCCCGGCTGAGCGAGGACCCGGACGTCACCGTGGCCCTGCTCGAGGCCGGCGACCACGACGCCGGGTACCCGGAGGTCCTGCAGCTCAACCGCTGGATGGAGCTGCTGGAGTCCGGCCACGACTGGGACTACCCGCTGGAGGAGCAGGAGAACGGCAACTCCTTCATGCGCATGGCCCGTGCCAAGGTGCTGGGCGGCTGCTCGTCCCACAACTCGTGCATCGCGTTCTGGGCCCCGTCCGAGGACCTGGACGAGTGGGAGTCGAAGCACGGCGCGCAGGGCTGGAACTCCGAGCTGGCGTTCCGGCTGTACCAGAAGCTCGAGAACAACGAGGACCCGGGCGCCCACCACGGCCACGACGGGCCCGTGCGGCTGCGCAACGTGCCCCCGGCG
Organism: Kocuria rhizophila; assembly: GCF_003667225.1. Taxonomy (GTDB): domain Bacteria; phylum Actinomycetota; class Actinomycetes; order Actinomycetales; family Micrococcaceae; genus Kocuria; species Kocuria rhizophila. The sequence goes on along the minus strand of NZ_RCOM01000023.1, from coordinate 16,362 downwards.
GATCCGAGCGGCGTCGCCCTGCTGGACGCCGCCGAGCAGGCGGGGATCCCGCGCGCGGACTTCAACACCGGCAAGACCGTGACCCAGGGCGCCAACTTCTTCCAGATCAGCGCCCGGGAGGACGGCACCCGCTCGTCCTCCTCCGTGAGCTACCTGCACCCCGCGCAGGACCGGGAGAACCTCACGATCCTCACCGGCACGCAGGTCAAGCGCGTGCTGTTCGACGAGGACCGCCGTGCGACCGGCGTGGAGGTCACCGACAACGCGTTCGGCAAGGCGCACACCATTTCGGCGCGCCGCGAGGTGGTCGTCTCCGCCGGGGCGATCGACACTCCCAAGCTGCTCATGCTCTCGGGCATCGGACCCGCGGAGCACCTGCGCGAGGTGGGCGTGGACGTGCTCGTGGACTCCCCGGGCGTGGGCTCGCACCTGCAGGACCACCCGGAGGCGGTGATCCAGTGGGAGGCGAAGAAGCCCATGGTGGAGGACTCCACCCAGTGGTGGGAGATCGGCGTCTTCGACCAGGTGGACGAGGGCCTGGACCGCCCGGACCTGATGATGCACTACGGCAGCGTGAACTTCGACATGCACACCTACCGGCAGGGCTACCCCACGGCGGACAACGCGTTCTGCCTGACCCCGAACGTCACGCACGCCCGCTCCCGCGGCACCGTGCGGCTGCGCACGCGGGACTTCCGCGACAAGCCGCGCGTGGATCCCCGCTACTTCACGGATCCCGAGGGCTACGACATGCGGATCATGACGGCGGGCATCCGCCGGGCCCGCGAGATCGTGGCCCAGCAGGGCATGTCCGAGTGGGCCGGGAGGGAGCTCTTCCCGGGCGAGGACGTGCAGAGCGACGAGGAGATCGCCGACTACATCCGCCGCACCCACAACACGGTGTACCACCCCGCGGGCTCGTGCCGCATGGGCCCGGTGGAGGACGCGGACTCGCCGCTGGACCCCCAGCTGCGGGTCAAGGGCGTCACCGGACTGCGTGTGGCGGACGCCTCCGTGATGCCGGAGCTCGTGACCGTGAACCCCAACATCACGGTCTACATGATCGGTGAGCGCGCCGCGGAGCTGATCGACGAGGACCGGCAGGGCACCGGGCGCTGATCCGTCCGCTACCGGACACCACTGGGGCCCGGCACCGTGCGCGGTTCGCGCGTGGTGCCGGGCCCCAGTGGTGATCGAGTGCTGGTGCTGTTCAGGTGGCAGCCGTCCGCCGGAGCGCCCTTGCCCCGGTGGGGGCGGCTCAGGCCGGCAGCGGCTCCAGCTTGAAGAAGGGCATGCCGCCGGTCACCCGGGACGCTCCCGGCACGAGGAGGCGACGGTACTTGGCGCACCACTGTCCCCGGCCGCGCGTGTGCTGGGTGGCGAGCGCGAGTTCACGGACGTCCTCGGTGCGGAACGAGCGCTCGTGCCCGTCCGCCCCGGTGAGGGAGACGAGCTGGTGGGCGACGTCTGCGCGGACGGTGACGTCCACCCACTGCTCGCGGGACTCGGTCCCGGCGTCGGTGCCGTGCGATGGTCGCTGTGCTGTGCTGTTCATGGTGTGTGGCCTTCTGTGCTTTCTGGCTGCTTGCCGGAGCCACGCGTGTGACCCGGCCTCTTCGTCATCCAATCCACCCCTGGACCGAGGGTTGGCGTGCGCCGAGTTGGAGCTCGGGGTGCGCAGGGGCGTGTCCGCCCTCGCGCAGGCGCATCTCGTGAAGATGGTTCGAGCGTAGCCAGGCGGTCCGGGCGCGAGCCAGGGACCGGCCGGGAATGTCATCAAAACTTAACCAATGCACCCCGTGAGACCCGGATCACGGGGTGCTGGGATGCAGATGTGGTCGACATCACCGCAATTGCGGTCTGCGAGGGGTCTTCGGGGCGCACGTGCGGCACCGGGGGGGCGTCTGCCGTGCCCCGGGGAGGCTCACTGCAAACCGGCGGGTCCCGTCCGTTCGAGCCTGGATCCGGCACGTGCCCGCAGCCGGCGGGCGTTGACCGTGCGGGCCCGTTCGTAGTGCTCGACCAGCTGGTCGCACACCCCGGCCCACGTGCGCGGCTGGACCGTGCGGTGGGCGGTGCGGGCGAACGCGAGGCGCTTGGCGTCGTCGCCCACGAGGTCCCGGACGCGCTCGCGCAGCTGCTCGGTGTCCCCGGGGCGGTAGAGCCACCCGGTGCGGGAGGAGTCCACGAGGTCCAGGGGGCCGCCGCGGCCCACGGCCACCACGGGCACGCCGGAGGCCATGGCCTCCTGGATGGTCTGGCAGAAGGTCTCGTGCTCGCCCGGGTGGACGAACACGTCCAGGGAGGCCATGGCGGTGGCGAGCTCCGTGCCTGCGAGGAAGCCCTCGAAGTGGGCGTTGGGCAGCAGCGTGCGCAGGGACTCCTTCTCCGGGCCCGAGCCGATGACGACCACGCGGGTGTCCGGCAGCGAGTCCAGCACCACCAGGTCCGAGACCTGCTTCTCCGGGGCGAGCCGGCCCACGTAGCCCACGAGGCGCCGGCCGCCGCCCACGCGCTCCCGCCACGCGTGGTCCCGCAGCTCGGGACGGAAGCGGGCCGTGTCCACGCCGCGGCGCCACATGTGCACCCGCTGGACCCCGTTCTCGTGGAGCGCGGCGATGGATGCCGTGGAGGGCGCCAGGGTGAGCGTGGCGGTGTTGTGCATGGTGCGCACGTGGGACCACATGGCCTTCTCCAGCACCGGGGCCCCGTAGCGCGCGGCGTAGCCGGGGACGTCCGTCTGGTACACGGCCACGCACGGAAGGCCGAGGCCGTTGGCGGCCTGGATGGCCTGCCAGCCCAGGATGAAGGGGGAGGCCACGTGCACGACGTCCGGCGCGAACCGGTTCAGGATGCGCTGCATGCGGGCGACGCTGCAGCTGGCCACCCGGACCTCCGGGTACCCCGCCAGGGGCAGGGACGGGATGCGCTCGATGCGCACGCCGTCCACGTGGTCCACGGAGCCCAGGAAGAGGGTCTTCTCGTACGAGGGGGCGATCACCATGGCCTCGTGGCCGCGGTCGCGGAGGTGCTCCAGGACGCGGAGGACGGAGTGGGTGACGCCGTTGACGTGGGGGAGGAACTGTTCGGCCACCAGTGCGATTCTCACGGTTCCCACGGTGGGGGCCGCGCCCCACCGCAGCGTCACCCCACGGTGGCCGGCGGGTGAAATCCGCGCGAACAACGCTGCCCTGGCGGACGGCGCGGGCGTGGGAGGATGGGAGGGATGAAACTTCCCTCTGTGCCCGGCGCCGTCTCGGGCGTACGCGACCGCTGGCGGGCCCGCGGCTCCTCCGCCGCGCAGGACCCGACCGAGCCCCGCCCCGGACGCGGGGACGACGGCATCCCCATGCCCCTCCCGCTGCAGGGGGTCATCGAACTCCTGGTGGTGGCCGCGGTGAGCCTGCTGCTGGGTGCCCTCCTGCTCGGCGCCGTCTGGGCCGCGGGCGGCTCGGACACCCTCGGGGCCGGGGGCAGCCTGCGGCTCGCGGGCCAGGTGTGGCTGCTGTCCCACGGGGCTCCGCTGTCCATCCAGGCCGTCGAGGGTCTGTCGCTCGCGGGCGGCACCGTCACACTGGTGCCGCTGGGCCTCACCCTGATCCCGTTCGGCCTCTCGGTGGTTGCCGGACGACGGATCGCCCGGGCGTGCTGGCGCGGCCAGTTCCTGCTGCCGTTCGCCGCGGGCATGGTCGGCTACGCGGTGTTCGGCGCACTCGTGGGGCTGCTCAGCCGCACGGAGGAGGCCTCGGTGGACCTCGTGGCCGCGGCCTTCTGCCCCCTCGTTCCCGTGGCGCTGGGAACCCTGGTGGGTGGCTGGAGCGTTTCCCGCTCCCTCGCGGCCGTCCTCGGAGCCGACGCCGCGTCCTGGCTGCAGCGCACGAGCCAGTACTCCCGGTGGGCCGGTTCCTACGTGTGGGCCGTGATCCGCGCGGGCTTCCTGGCCGCCGTGGCCGCCGTGGCGGGGGGCGCGCTGCTGCTCACGGCGGCCCTCGCCTGGAACTGGGACGCCGTCATCGCCGTCTACCAGGACCTCGGCACGGATCCCGCGGGGGACACCGCCCTGACCGCACTGCAGCTGGGGTACCTGCCCAACATGGTGGTCTGGGCGCTCGCCTGGGCCACGGGCGCGGGATTCTCCCTGGGGGCGGGGACCACCACGTCCCCGTTCCAGACCGCGCTGGGCCCTCTTCCCGAGGTGCCCGTGCTCGCGGCCGTGCCCACCGGCGACCCGTGGGCCTTGGCCCCGGGGGTGCTGGCCATTCCGGTGGTCGCCGGTCTGCTCGCGGGCTGGTGGTTCTGCCGGGAGGGGGAGAACCACCTGGACGACTGGATGGCCATCCGCCTGCCCCTGCGCTGGATCACGTTCCTGCTCTCCACCGTGCTGACCGTCGTGTTCATTGCGGCGGTGGGGGCCGGGCTGGTCTCGGTGCTCGCGTGGCTGTCCCACGGCTCGCTGGGGATCGGCCGGCTCACGGACGTCGGCCCGCACGCCGGGTCCGTCTTCCTGTGGCTGGGTGCCGAGCTCGCCGTGGGCGCCGCCGTGGGCTACCTGCTCGGCCCCTGGCTGGAGCACGAGGGCTACCGCTCCCGGGTGCGGGCCACCGCGGACGACGACGCCGCCCCGGCCCCCGACGATCCGCACCGTGCCGGCACCCCGACCACGGACCCCCTGGACCCCACGGGTGCGGACGGAGCGTCCGAAGAGCCCTTGGGTGCGCCCGCCGCAACCGGAGCACGACGCTGGCGCCTGGGGGGACGCGGGAACCCGGTGCAACCCACCTCGCAGGACCACACGGCCTCGGGCGCGGCCGGCGGGGAGGACGCGGACGTCACCGCGGGACGCGCTCCCGCCGGCTCCTCGGAGCCTCGTGGACGCGACCCCCGGCAGCCCGTGACCGCAACGGCGCCCCGGAAGCTGTCTGCCACGGCCGGCCGGTCCGGGGAGGAGCCACCACGTGCCGGGCGCCCGACCGGCGGGTCCACTGCGGCGTCGCTGGGTGCCGGGCCCGAGGACCGGCCCGCGGTGTCCGCGCGGGAGGAGGCCAAGCGGCGTCGTGCCGAGCGCCGGTCCGCCAAGCGCAAGGCCGCGCGGCTTGCCGCGATGGACCGGGAGAACGAGCGCTAGCTCCCCGCAGGAAGGACGGACCGCCCTGCCGGGTGCCTCAGGTCGAGGGTGTGCCGGTCGGGGTGCCCGACGCCGCGCTCGACGGGGCGGCGGTGGGGGACCCGGTGCCGGTGGTCGTCGCGGACGGCGAGGGCGAGGCGGACGCGGACGGATCGGGCGAGGGCTGCTGCGTGGGGAAGCCGGTCTCCACGGGATCGCCCGAGAGGTGGCGCCACACGTTGTCGGTGAGCTGCTGCTGGCACTGGGACGTGGAGGACAGCGTGAGCGCCCGGTCCGTGCACTCCTGGAACGCCTCGGACGCCGGCCACACAAGCAGCCGGCTGCCGCCGCCGAAGGCGTTGAGCGTGCCCCACAGGATCGCGATGACCGACAGGGAGATCACCAGGGCCCGGACCGCGGAACCCCGCAGCTGCGAGAGGGCCACGATGCCCAGGACCACACCCGCGACGGCCAGGACGATCCCGAGCACCGTGGCCCAGACGTCACCGCTCACGAAGGCGGAGGCCAGCACGGCCAGCCCGGCCGTTAGCATGGGCCCATGCGCATAGTGGTTCTGGTCTCGGGGTCCGGCACGAATCTGCAGGCGGTCATCGACGACCTGCACCACGGGGAGGCCCCGGTGGAGATCGTCGCGGTGGGCGCCGACCGGCCGTGCACGGGGCTCGAACGGGCTGAGGCCGCCGGGATCACCACGTTCCTGGTGCGCCCCGCGGACCACCCCGACCGGGCGCAGTGGAACCGCGTACTGGAGCGCGCGGTGGCCTCCCACCACCCCGACCGGGTGGTGTTCGCGGGCTTCATGCGCATCGTGGACGCCGAGTTCGTGGCCGCGTTCCCCGGGCTCGTGGTCAACACGCACCCGTCGCTGCTGCCGTCGTTCCCGGGGGCGCACGCGGTGCGCGACGCCCTGGCCTACGGTGTGAAGCTCACGGGGGCCACCGTGCACGAGGTGGTCGCGGACGTGGACGCCGGGCCGATCCTCGCCCAGGTCGCCGTGGCCGTGGAGGACCAGGACACCGAGGACACCCTGCACGAGCGCATCAAGACGGCCGAGCGGCAGCTGCTCGTGGACTGCCTGGCCGACCTCGCCCGCTGAGCAGGCCCGCCGCACAGGGCTGCGCCGGCGACCGCGGCCTTAGACTGGACCGGGCGCTGTCCTGCGGTGCCCCGCACCGTCGCCGCCGCGCCGGACCACACGTCCCCACGTCTTCCTGGAGAGTCCGTGAACACTTCCGACCTGAACCGTGTGCCGCTCAAGCGTGCCCTGATCTCCGTGTACGACAAGACCGGCCTCGAGGAGCTCGCCCGCGGGCTGCACGAGGCCGGCGTGGACATCGTCTCAACCGGCTCCACCGCGAAGACCATCCAGGCCGCCGGGGTCCCCGTGACCGAGGTGGCCGAGGTCACCGGCTTCCAGGAGTGCCTGGACGGGCGGGTCAAGACCCTGCACCCGCGCGTGCACGCCGGGATCCTCGCGGACCGCCGCAAGCCGGAGCACGTGCAGCAGCTGTCGGAGCTGGAGATCGAGCCCTTCGACCTGGTGGTGGTGAACCTGTACCCGTTCCAGGACACGGTGCGTTCGGGCGCCGGCCAGGACGACGTGGTGGAGCAGATCGACATCGGCGGGCCCTCCATGGTGCGGGCCGCCGCCAAGAACCACGCCGCCGTCTCCGTGGTCGTGGACCCCGCCGGCTACCCCGACGTGGTGCGCGCCGCCCAGGAGGGCGGCTACGACCTCGCCGCCCGCCGCAGGCTCGCTGCGGCCGCCTTCGCCCACACCGCGGCCTACGACACCGCCGTGGCCACGTGGACGGCGCAGCAGTTCGACCACGACCTGGAGGCCAACTTCTGGCCGCCCTACGCCGGACTGGCCCTGCAGCGCGCCGAGTCCCTGCGCTACGGCGAGAACCCGCACCAGAAGGCCGCGCTCTACACGGACGACGCCGCCTCGCCGGGCATTGCGCAGGCCGAGCAGCTGCACGGCAAGGCCATGTCCTACAACAACTACGTGGACGCGGACGCCGCACTGCGCGCCGCCTACGACTACGACCAGCCGGCAGTGGCCGTGGTCAAGCACAACAACCCGTGCGGCGTGGCCGTGGCCACCCCCGGTGCCGCGGACCCGATCGCGGACGCCCACCTCAAGGCGCACGCGTGCGACCCGCTCTCCGCCTACGGGGGAGTGGTGGCCGCCAACCGCCCCGTGACGGCGGAGATGGCCCGGAACCTCAAGCCCGTGTTCACGGAGGTGGTCGTGGCACCGGAGTTCGAGCCCGAGGCCCTGGAGATCCTCTCCGCCAAGAAGAACATCCGCCTGCTCGTCCTGCCCGAGGGCTTCGACCGGGATCCCCTCGAGGTGCGCGGGGTGTCCGGTGGTGCGCTGATCCAGCAGGCGGACCGCCTCGACGCCCCCGGCGACGACCCCGCGAACTGGACCCTGGTCGCGGGTGAGCCCGCGGACGAGCAGACCCTCGCGGACCTCGAGTTCGCGTGGCGCTCCCTGCGCGCCGTGAAGTCCAACGCGATCCTGCTCGCGGACCACGGCGCCTCGGTGGGCATCGGCATGGGCCAGGTCAACCGCGTGGACTCGTGCCGGCTGTCCGTGGAGCGTGCCAACACGCTCGCCGAGGACGGTGCGCAGCGCGCCCGCGGTGCCGTGGCGGCGTCGGACGCGTTCTTCCCGTTCGCGGACGGGCTGCAGGTGCTGCTGGACGCCGGCGTGCGCGCCGTGGTCCAGCCCGGCGGCTCCATCCGGGACGAGGAGGTCGTTGAGGCGGCCCAGGCCGCCGGCGTGACCATGTACCTCACGGGAGCGCGCCACTTCTTCCACTGAGCTGCGCCCGCTGGAAGCCGGCGGGCACGGCGGCGGCCCGGACTCCACGAGTCCGGGCCGCCGTGGTGCCCGGGGGTTCCCCCTCAGGAGTTCAGCGCGCGGTGCTCCCGGGAGAGCACGATGTAGTGCTGGGCGTTGCGGCTCACCGCACGACGCTCCTCGCCCGTGAGCTCGCGGCGCACCTTCCCCGGCACACCGGCCACGAGGGAGCCCGGCGGCACCTCGGTCCCCTCCAGGACCACGGCGCCCGCCGCGATGAGGCTGCCGCTTCCCACCACGGCGCCGTTGAGCACGGTGGCGTTCATGCCCACCAGGACGTCGTCCTCCAGCGTGCAGCCGTGGACCACCGCGCCGTGGCCCACGCTCACGCGCTCGCCGATCGTGGTGGGGTGCTCCGGGTCCGAGTGGACGGTCACGTTGTCCTGCAGGTTCGAGTTCGCCCCGATCCGCAGCGGGGAGCGGTCCCCGCGCACCACGGCGCCGTAGAAGATCCCCGCGCCCGCCCCCAACGAGACGTCCCCCACCAGGGTCGCGTTCGGAGCCACGAACGCGGTCTCGGACACCACGGGGCGGCTCTGGCCGTAGGAGAGGACGAGCGGTCCGCGGGCGGCGTCGGACGCGGAGGAAGCACTGTGTGTCATGCGGCACAGTCTAGTGCGGCCCGGCCCGGCGTGCGGTGGGCTGCGCTCCCCGGGGCGGGGACCGCAGCGGTCCGCAGCCTCGTGGCAGTGCCGGGCGCGGGCCCCGGGCTCGGGCCCCGGGTGACGCCGCCGTGCCCGGCCCGGTGGCGTCACCCGCCGTGCCTCAGGACTCGCCGGCGTCCGAGATGAACCGGCGGCGCAGGGCCGCGGTGGCCTTCTCCGGGCGGCGCGACTCGCGGTGGCGCAGCGCCACGGAGATCTTCTGGCCGCCCTTGAGCACGTACGCGGCGTCGTTGACGTGGATGGTCACCGGATCCGCCTTCACGGAGCTGCCCTCCAGCTCCAGGATGTCGTGGTCCAGGGAGACCTCGATGACCTGCCCGTAGTACAGGACGGTGAAGTCCACGGCTTCGATCTCACGCGGCAGCGCGGGCTGGAACTCGAGCCAGTCGCCGCGCACGCGCAGCCCGGCGTAGGCGCGGGTGACCACGTCCACCGACCCGGCCATGGCACCCAGGTGGATGCCCTCTCCCGTGGTGCCGCCCTGGGTGTCGTCCAGGTCGACCATCAGGGCGTCCTGGAAGGAGCCCCACGAGCGGTCCGGGTCCAGCCACGCGAGCACCGCGGCGTTGACCACGCGGGACAGGGACGAGCCGTTCGAGGAGCGGGCGATGTAGTGGTCCACGGTCCGCTGCACGGCGTCCAGGTCTGTGGTGTAGCCCATGCGGGCGAGCTCCTCGATCACACCCTCCGGACCCAGCAGGTAGACCAGCATGATGGTGTCCGCCTGCTTGGTCAGCTTGTAGTTGTTGGTCATGTCCCCCTCGTTCTCGAGGAGGAGGTCCAGGCGGCCGATGTTGCGGTACTTGTTCCGGTAGAAGTCCCAGTCCAGTTCCGCGAGCTCGTCGTAGCCCTCGAACTGGGCGATCGTGCCGTCCGCGTTGAACGGGACGTACATGTTCTTGGCCATGTTCAGCCAGGTCTGGACCTCCTGCGGGGAGATCTCGAAGCGGGACTCCAGGTACTCGCGCTGGTGCTCCACCATGTCGTTGAAGATGTGGGCGGAGTGGCGGAACAGCCACGAGGCGAGCACGTTGGTGTAGGCGTTGTCCTTCAGGCCGCCGCCGTGCTGGCCCGCGGGGCCGTCGTGGTACTCGTCCGGGCCCATGACCCCGGCGATGTGGTACCGCCCGTCGTGGGAGTCGTACTCCGCCAGGGACGCGAACAGGCGGGTGATCCCGATGATCAGCTCGGCACCCTGGCCGGAGAGCCAGTCCATGTCACCCGTGGACTCGTAGTACACCCACGCGTTGTAGGCGATCGCGAGCCCCACGTGGAACTGCCGCCAGGAGTTGTCCGGCAGCCAGCGGCGGGAGTGGTGGTTGTACAGCTCCGGGGGAGTCTCCTCCCGGCCGTCGGAACCGGACTGCCACGGGAATGCCGCACCGTAGAGGCCGATCTCCTGGGCCCGCTGCTGGGCCATGGCCAGGCGGCGCCAGCGGTAGGAGAGCAGGGAGCGGGTCACGTGCGGCTGGCGCATGTTGATCACCGGCAGGATGAACAGCTCGTCCCAGAAGATGTGGCCGCGGTAGCCCTCGCCGTGCAGACCGCGGGCGGGGACACCGGCGTCGCGCAGGGTCAGGTGCGGGGCCAGGGTCTGTGCGGCGTGGAACAGGTGCGTGCGCATGGCGAGCTGGGTGCTCAGGTGCTCCGGGGTATCCTCCGTGGACTCCAGGGTGACCTCGTAGCGGTCCCAGAACCGGGCCCACTCGATCTCGTGGGACGCGAGCAGCTTGCGCACCCCGAACGGCGTGCGGTTGAGCTCTGCGAGCGCCCCGTCCCGCGGCGAGCCGATCGCGGCGTCGCGGCTGGTGACCACGGCGGTGGTGCTGTCCACGAGCACGGGGCTCCACGGCGTCACCTGCACGGTGTGGCGGCGGAACTCGATGCCACCGGGGCGCACCTCGCGGCGCTCGGTCACCGCACCCTCGCACTCGATGCGGGTGCGCTGGGCCATGGCGATCTCGATCTTGGACTGGGACGTGCGCACGAGGGACAGCAGGGTCTCGTGCTCGTCCGGCAGCGTGGTGGAGTCCAGCAGCAGGAGGTGGTGGGAGTTGAGCTCGCGGTACTCGGCCACCCCGCTGTTGGTCACCGCCGGGTCCACGCCCGTGCGCACGTGCAGCCGCCCCTGGTAGCCGCGCGAGACGATGCGCGTCTCTTGCGCGCCCAGGTGGCGGTAGCGCAGGGACACCAGGCGGCGCTGCTCGATCTCCAGGCTGCGCTCGGGCTCCGGGTCCGCGGGGTCGGCCTCGGTGTCCGTGAGCACGAGCGTGCGGATGAGCACACCCCGGCGCAGATCCAGCTCCACACGCTCCTGCGACGCGCGCAGCCCGCCCTCGGACCACCAGCGGCCGTCCGAGAACCGCAGGTCCAGGTGGAGCCAGTTGGGGGCGTTGACCATGGACTCGTGCTCCACGTCCCGCCCGTTGACGTGGCTCAGCACGCGGTTGAACACGCCGGCCAGGTAAGTGCCGGGGTAGTGCACGCCGTTGGCGGGGAACTCGCACGCCGCGCCGCGCACGCCCATGTAGCCGTTGGCCAGCGTCAGCAGCGCCTCGCGGCGGGCCTCGGTGGCGGGGTCGAAGCCGTCAAAGACGAGCCGCCAGGTGTCGTCCCGGCGGGCCCCCAGGTCCAGCTCGGAGACGTCGTTGAGCACCACGTGGGCACCGGCACGGTAGAGGCGCTCGCGGGCGCCGTCGCGGTTGACTCCCACCACCAGGCCGAAGCCACCCGCGGCACCGGCCTGGACACCGGCCACGGCGTCCTCCACGACCACCGCGTCCGCGGGGTCCACCCCGAGCAGCCGGGCGCACTCCAGGAAGGTGTCCGGCGCGGGTTTTCCGGGCAGGCCGTTCTCCGCGGCCCAGTTGCCGTCCACGATCCGGTCGAAGGAGTCCTGCAGCCCGGCGGCCGCGAGCACCACACCGCTGTTGCGGCTCGCGGTCACGAGTCCCACCGGCACGCCGCTGTCCCGCAGGCGTCCGATCAGCGCCACGGTGCCGTCGAAGACACGGACCCCGTGCTCGGCGAGCTCCTCGTGGAAGAACCCGTCCTTGGCGCTCGCCTGCCCCTGCACGGTCCAGTCCCCGGGCTGCGGGTCTGCGTGGCCGTCCGCCTCCGGGAGGGCCGCCCCGCGGGCGGCGAGCAGTGCACGCACACCGTCCTCGCGGCGTCGTCCGTCCACGTGGGCGCGGTACTCGCCGGCCATGTCGAAGGGTTCGCGCTCCACCCGGCCGCCCGGCTCCGCGGGCTCGAGCCGGGGATCCTGCAGCAGCTGGTCGAACAGCTTCTTCCACGCCCGGGCGTGCACGCCGGCGGTGTCCGTGACCACGCCGTCCATGTCGAAGATCACGGCGGCGTAGCGGGTGCGCAGCACGTCCACGGGTTCCGACGGCGCGTGGCCGTCCGACACGCGGGGCATGGCGGCGGTGAACGGGGCAGTGGGAAGGACGTTCACGGCGCGGGTACTCCTAGCACAGGCAACGGGTGGAAGGGATGGTGCGGATGCTCGCAACCTCCAGGGACAACGGCGGCCCGGCGTGCGTCGACCGCGCGAGTGCTCCGCGAGCGGTTCGGGCACACACGTTACCGGCATTCGTCCCCCGCGTACCACACCGGGCTCCACCCCACCGGTACGCGGCCGGACCCGCGGGCGGGGGAGGGGGACGCGCGCCCGGTCCGGCGGGAAGCCGTGTGACGCACCGAACAGCAGCTGGGCGGCGCACGGATATGCTGGTGCGGACCCTACCGACGACGAAGAAGGTGGAGCATGACGCCGACCCCGGCAGACTCCGTGACCAACCAGCCGCTCTCCCAGGTGGATCCTGACGTGGCGCGCGCGATCGACGACGAGCTGGGCCGCCAGCGCTCCACGCTCGAGATGATCGCCTCCGAGAACTTCGCACCGCGCGCCGTGCTCGAGGCGCAGGGCTCCGTGCTGACCAACAAGTACGCCGAGGGCTACCCCGGGCGCCGCTACTACGGCGGCTGCGAGCACGTGGACGTGGTGGAGAACCTGGCCCGCGACCGCGCGTGCGAGCTGTTCGGGGCCGAGCACGCGAACGTGCAGCCACACTCCGGCGCGCAGGCCAACACCGCCGTGATGGCCGCGCTCATGCAGCCCGGTGACACCCTCATGGGCCTCTCACTGGCCCACGGTGGACACCTCACCCACGGCATGAAGATCAACGTCTCGGGCAAGCTCTACAACATCGCGGCCTACGAGGTGGACCCGGACAGCTACCGGATCGACATGGACAAGGTGCGTGCGCAGGCCCTGGAGGCCCGCCCGAACGTGATCGTGGCCGGCTGGTCCGCGTACTCGCGCCAGCTGGACTTCGAGGCCTTCCGCTCCATCGCGGACGAGGTGGGCGCCAAGCTGTGGGTGGACATGGCCCACTTCGCCGGACTGGTGGCCGCGGGCCTGCACCCCAACCCGGTGCCGTACGCCCACGTGACCACCTCCACGGTGCACAAGACCCTGGCGGGCCCGCGCTCCGGCGTGATCCTGTGCGAGGCGGACCTGAAGAAGAAGATCGACTCCGCGGTGTTCCCGGGGCAGCAGGGCGGACCGCTCATGCACGCGATCGCGGGCAAGGCCGTGGCGTTCAAGATCGCGGCCTCCGAGGGCTTCGCCGAGCGCCAGCAGCGCACGATCGAGGGCGCCCAGATCCTCGCCGAGCGGCTCACCGCACCCGACCTCGCCGAGCACGGGGTCTCCGTGCTGACTGGCGGCACGGACGTGCACCTGGTGCTCGTGGACCTGCGGGACTCCGAGCTGGACGGCAAGCAGGCCGAGGACCTGCTGCACCGCGCGGGCATCACCGTGAACCGCAACGCGGTGCCGTGGGACCCCCGCCCGCCCATGGTCACCTCGGGGCTGCGGATCGGCACCCCCGCGCTGGCCACCCGCGGCTTCGGGGCCACGGAGTTCACCGAGGTCGCGGACGTGATCGCGCAGGCCCTCAAGCCCGGTGCGGACATCGACGGGCTGCGCTCCCGGGTGGACGCGCTCACCGAGCAGTTCCCGCTGTACCCCGGCCTCGAGGAGTGGTGAGGTGACGGCCAGGATCCTCGACGGCAGGGCCACGGCGGCCCAGATCAAGGACGAGCTGACCGAGCGGGTCGGGAGGCTGCGGGAGTGCGGCGCGGTCCCCGGACTGGGCACCGTGCTTGTGGGCGACGATCCCGGATCGCGCTCGTACGTGGCGGGCAAGCACCGCGACTGCGAGCAGGTGGGTCTGGCCTCGATCCGCAGGGAGCTTCCGGCGGACGCGTCCCAGGAGGAGCTCGAGCGCGTCATCGACGAGCTCAACGAGGACCCGCAGTGCACCGGCTACATCGTGCAGCTCCCGCTGCCCGAGCACATGGACACCAACGCGATCCTGGAGCGCATCGACCCCGCCAAGGACGCGGACGGGCTGCACCCCACCAATCTGGGGCGCCTGGTCCTCAACGTCAGCGAGCCCATGACCTCCCCGCTGCCGTGCACGCCGCACGGGATCGTGGAGCTGCTCACCCGCCACGGGGTGGAGCTCGCGGGGCGTGAGGTGCTCGTGATCGGCCGCGGCGTGACCGTGGGCCGTCCCATGGGCCTGCTGCTCACCCGGCGGGAGATCAACGCCACGGTCACGCTCGCGCACACGGGCACGCAGAACCTGCCCGAGTTGCTCGCCCGGGCGGACGTGGTGGTGGCCGCGGCGGGCCGCCCGCACATGGTCACCGCGGAGCAGGTCAAGCCCGGCGCGGTGCTGCTGGACGTGGGCGTCTCCCGCGTGCCGGATCCGGAGACGGGCAAGGGCAGGCTCACGGGTGACATCGACCCCGCGGCCGCCGAGGTCGCGTCCTGGATGTCCCCCAACCCCGGCGGTGTGGGTCCCATGACGCGCGCCATGCTGCTGGTCAACGTGGTCGAGTCCTGCGAACGGCAGGTCGCCGGGGAGGCCTGAGTCCTCCGCCGTCCACGACGCCGCCCGGCCGCCTCCTCCGCGGGGCCGCCGGGCGGCGTCGTCCCACCTCTGGCCGCGGCGCCGGGTCCGTGGGTCAGGTGCGGGAGGCGGCCGTGCGGCGTCGCCCGTCCGCCACGGCCACGGCCATGGCGAGCAGGACCACCAGGGCGATCACCCCGAAAGCGGCCGCGAACGCGGTGTTCCAGTCCGCGAGCTCCAGCACCGCGAACGTGACGGCCGTGATCAGGGCGGTGCCGATCGCGGTGCCCATGCGCTGACCCGTCTGCAGCACCCCGCCCGCGGCTCCGGCGAACTTCAGGGGCACGTCCGCGAAGCTCAGGGTCTGGTTGGGGGCCATCACGGCGCCCTGCCCCGCGCCGATGAACGCGAGCGAGGCGTAGAAGCACGCGATGGGCCAGCCCCAGTGGCTCATGCCGTGGGCCACGAGCACCGACAGCAGGATCCCGGACAGCGCCACGCCCATGCCGACGACCACCACGGTGCGTCCCCAGCGCAGCACGGCGCGTCCGGAGAGCGGGGCGATGACGGCGGAGAGGACGGACGCGGGCAGACCCAGGGTCCCGGCCTCAAGTGCCGTGCGTCCCAGCCCCTGCTGGGCGTACATGGCCACGACGATCCACACGCTCGTCACGCCCAGGAAGTAGATGGAGATCAGCAGGCTCCCGTAGCTGAAGCTCGCGGTGCGGAACAGTTCCAGGTCCACCATGGGGGAGCCGCCCGCGGTCTTGTACCGGCGCTCCCAGCGCACCCAGGCACAGAGCAGGAGCAGGCCCGCGGGCAGCGACAGCCAGATCCAGGGGCTCACCCGAGCCTCCACGAAGGGCAGCAGCAGGGCGAGCACCGCGACGCCGAACACGCCCACCCCCACGGGGTCCATGTCCACGCGGCCGGGGCGGCGGCGCTGACGGGGCAGCCACAGCAGGGCGAGCACGATCGCGAGCACCGCGATCGGGACGTTCACCAGGAACGCCGCGCGCCACCCCGTGCCGGGGCCCAGCACCTGGATGAGCAGACCGCCCAGCGTGGGCCCGATCGCCACCGCGACCCCCACCACGGAGCCGAACAGGCCGAAGGCGCGGGCGCGTTCCCGGCCCCGGAAGTACTGCTGGATCATGCCCACGGTCTGCGGGTTGAGCATGCCGGAGCCCAGCCCCTGGACCACGCGCCCGATGTTGAGCACCGTGGTGCTCGGTGCCAGTCCGCACAGCAGGGATGCGCCCGCGAACACGGCGATGCCCCCGACGAACAGCTTGCGGCGTCCGAACACGTCCCCGGCCCGCCCGCTGGCCACCAGCAGGACGCCGAAGGCCAGGGCGTAGCCGGTGAGCACCCACTGCAGGGCGGAGGCGCTCGCGTGCAGGTCCTGCTGGATGGAGCTCAGGGTCACGTTCACGATGGACACGCTGATCAGGGACATGAACAGCGGCACCAGCAGCACCCCGAGGATGCGACGGCGCGCGGCGTCGCTCAGCTCCTCCGGCTCGCCCCCGGAGGCATCGGGACTCGGGGAGTGCTGGGAGGTCGTGGTGGCGGCGTCGTCGGAGCGCGAGGAAGGTGCGGGGTCGTGACTCACCCTCCTTTGATACTCCTGTCCGGGGGCGAGCGCCACGGGCACGACGCCGCCGCGCGGCCCGGTCCTGCGCGATTCGGCACGCACAGCCGGGTTTGAGACAATGACCCCATGCAGCCCATCGGATCTCCCGCCGCCCACCCCGCCGACCCCGACCGCTC